>DATAHN010000039.1:0-43616 GCA_036263155.1 Gammaproteobacteria bacterium
CACGCGGGGCCTGATGGAGCTCATCGCGCTCAACATCGGCTATGACCTGGGCATCATCCCCCGGGACGCCTTCACCATGCTGGTGATCATGGCGGTGGTGACCAACCTCATGACCGGGCCGCTGCTGCGATTCCTGCTGCCGCGCATGGGCCACGTGGTGCCGCGCGGCATCGAGGCTTAAGCAGCAAGGCGGCTGTGCTTGATGCCGTAAGAGAAGTAGACCGCGATACCCAGGAGCATCCAGACGGCGAAGCCCGCCCACACGCCGAACGGCAGGCCCCAGAGCAGCCAGAGCGAGAACACCACGCCGACGGCCGGTACCCACGGCACGAAGGGCACGCGGAAGCTGCGCGGCAAGTCCGGTCGCGCGCGGCGCAGCAGCACCACCGCGGCGCAGATCACGGCGAAGGCCGCCAGCATGCCGAAGTTCACGAGCTGCGCCACCACCGTGAGCGGGAAGAGTCCCGCCGCGATCGCCGTCACCACGCCCAGGACCAGTGTCGCCCGGTGCGGCGTGCGGAAGCGCGGGTGCACCGCCGCGAACCAACCCGGCAGGAGTCCATCGCGGGACAGGGCGAAGCCGATGCGCGCCCCGGCCAGCATGTTCGCGAACAGCACGCTGGTGATGCCGGTGATGGCGGCTGCGGACACGGCCACCATCACCCAGCGCAGGCCGATGGCGGCGAACGCGTTCGCCACCGGCGCCGCGTTGTTGAGAGTCGAGGAAGGCACGATGCCGGTTAGCACCAGGGACATGCCGAGGTACAGCACCATCGCGATCCCCAGGGACAGCACCACCGCCCAGGGCAGGTCCCGCTGCGGGTCCCTGGCCTCCTCCGCCGCAGTGGTGAGGGTGTCATAGCCGAACACGGCGAAGAACACCACCGCTGCACCGGCCAGCACGCCGGAGAAACCGAAGGGCATGAACGGCGTCCAATTCGCCGGCTCTATATAGGAGACGCCTGCCAGGATCACCAGCAGTACGCCGCCGATCTTGATGGCCACGATGGCGGTGTTGAAGCGCGCGCCCCACTCCGTGCGGACCGTGAGCAGGAGAGCGATGGCGAGCGCCACCCCCGAGGCGATGAGGTCGAAGGCATGGCCCGGCCCGCTGCCCGCCGCGCCCTGGGCCCAGGCGGGTAACTGGATGCCGGCGGCACCGAGCAGGGCCTGCACGTAGCCGGACCAGCCCGCCGCCACCACGGCAACGATGAGCGCGTAGCAGAGCAGCAGGTCCCAGCCCAGGAGCCAGGCGACGAACTCGCCGAGTACCGCGTAGCCGTATGTGTAGGCGCTGCCGCTCACCGGCAGCATGCCGGCGAACTCCGCGTAGCAGAGCGCCGCCGCGGCACTGGCGATGCCCGCCAGCACGAAGGCGATGAGTACTGCCGGTCCCGCCTGAGTCGCTGCCACCACCCCGGTCAACACGAAGATGCCGACGCCGATGATGCCGCCCAAGCCGATGGCCGTGAGCTGCCAGAGTCCCAGCACGCGGCGGAACTGCCGGCCCTCGCCGGCTTCCCGCTGGAGTTGTTCTACCGACTTCCGCCTGGAAAGCCGCGATCCCATCCCCATGCTGGCCTCCGCTATTTGCCGATGCAGAAACTCGAGAAGATGCGTCCCAATAGGTCATCGCTGGTGAACTCGCCGGTGATCTCGCTGAGGCAAAGCTGCGCCAACCTCAACTCTTCGGCGATCAGCTCACCGGCTCGTGACTCCACGTGCTGGCGCGCTTCCTCCAGATGCTCACGCGCCCGCTTGAGCGCATCCAAGTGCCGGCGGCGGGCGGTGAAAGCATCCTCGCCGAGCTGCTCGAAGCCGGCGGCGCGCTTGAGATGCGCGCGCAGCAGGTCCATGCCCTGCCCCGTCTTGGCAGACACCCAGACGCTCGCCGTCCCGTCCAGCTCGTCCTCCGCCTCCCGCTGGCCCGTGAGGTCGATCTTGTTGTAGATGACCGTGGCCTTCAGGCTCCGCGGGAGCCGCTCCAGGATGTCCCGGTCCTCTTCCGTCAGCCCCTGGGTGCTGTCCACCACCAGCAGCACCCGGTCCGCCTTCTCCATCTCCGTCCAGGCGCGGCGCACGCCCTCCTGCTCCACGGCGTCGCCGCTCTCCCTGAGGCCCGCGGTGTCGATGAGCTGCAGCGGCAGCCCGTCGATGTCCATGCGCTCGCGCAGCACGTCGCGGGTGGTCCCGGGGATGTCCGTGACGATGGCGGCCTCATGGCCCGCGAGCCGGTTGAGCAGGCTCGACTTGCCGGCGTTGGGCCGGCCCGCGATCACCGCCGTGAGCCCCTCGCGCATGAGGCTGCCCTGCTTCGCGGCGGCGGCGAGCTCCTCGAAGTCGTTGCGGATGGCGGCAAGACGCCCGGCCACGTCCCCCTCGCTCAGGAAATCCGCTTCCTCGTCCGGGAAGTCGATGGCCGCCTCCACGTAGGCTCTCAGCACCGTGAGCGCTTCCACCAACATCTCCACCCGCTGGGAGAACTCGCCCCGGAGCGAGCGCAGCGCAGCGCGCGCCGCCTGCTGCGAACCACTATCTATAAGGTCTGCGATAGCCTCCGCCTGGGCCAGATCCAGCTTGTCGTTGAGGAAAGCCCGCTCGGAGAACTCGCCGGGCCGGGCAAGACGTGCGCCCAGTTCCAGCACCCGGGCGAGCAGCATGTCCAGGACCACGGTGCCGCCGTGGCCGTGCAGCTCCAGTACGTCCTCGCCGGTGAAGGAATCGGGCCCCGGGAAGAACAGCACCAGGCCTGTGTCCAGCACCTCCCCCTCCTCGTCCCGGAAGTCCCGGAGCTGCGCGCGGCGGCGCTTGGGGTTGGCGCCCGTCAGCTCATAGGCGATGCCGCGGGCCTCAGGCCCCGAGACCCGCACGATGCCGATGCCGCCCCGGCCGGGGGGCGTCGCGATGGCGGCTATGGTTTCGGTGGGGCTCATTTGTGAAATATGTCCGCCGGGGCGAGACTCTTCCCATCATACCGTTACCGAGTACATGGCCATGCCTGGAACTCCCGTGCGCTTCCCCAATGCCGACGGCAAGCTGCTGGCGGGCCGCCTGGACCTGCCGGCCCATGGCAGGCCGCGCGCCTACGCCCTCTACGCCCACTGCTTCACCTGCGGCAAGGACGTGCGCGCCGCCGTGAACATCAGCCGCGCCCTGGCGCGGGAAGGCATCGCCTGCCTGCGCTTCGACTTCACGGGCCTGGGCGAGAGCGAGGGCGACTTCAGCAACACCACCTTCAGCGCCAACGTGGCGGACCTCAAGGCCGCCGCGAGGTTCCTGGCGGAGAAGTACCAAGCCCCCAAGATCCTGGTGGGCCACTCCCTGGGAGGCGCCGCGGTGCTGGCGGCGGCGGCGGATATCCCGAGCTCGGTGGCGGTAGCCACCATCGGCGCGCCGGCGAACCCGGAGCACGTGGCCGGGCTCCTGGGTGACGCGCGCAAGACCATCGAGGAACAGGGCGAGGCGGACGTGACGCTGGTGGGCAGGAAGTTCCATTTCAGGAAAGCCTTCCTCGACGACCTCAAGCAGCATCCCTGGCGCGCCAACCTGAAGAACCTGCGCAAGGCGCTCCTGGTCTTCCACTCCCCCGCCGACGGTACCGTGGACATCTCCAACGCCGCCGAGATCTTCGGCGCGGCGCTGCATCCCAAGAGCTTCATCAGCCTGAACGAGGCGGATCACCTGCTGACCCGCGAGACGGACTCGGAGTACGTGGGGCTCATCCTCGGCGCCTGGGCCAGCAAGTACCTGGGAGAGCTCGGGATGCAGCCGCTCTCGAGCCCGGCGAACGGCGGCGAGACCATCGTGCGCATGAACGAGGAGCACTACCGTTGCGAGGTGTACGTGGGGCCGCATCACCTGAGCGCGGACGAGCCTCGGGAATCCGGCGGCACCGATGCGGGGCCGGATCCCTACGGCCTGCTCACCGCGGCGCTCGGAGCCTGCACCGCCATCACGCTGCGGCTCTACGCGGACCGCAAGCAGCTGCCGCTCAAGGGCGTGAGCGTGCGGCTCACCCACGACAAGACCTACGCGAAGGACGTGAGCGACTGCGCGGAGACGGGCAAGGAGACGAAGATGGATGTCTTCACGCGGGAGCTCAGCCTGGAAGGAGAGTTGACCGAGGACCAGCGGACGCGGCTACTGGAGATCGCGAACAAGTGCCCGGTGCACAACACTCTTGAGCACAAATCAAAAATCGACACTCGCCTGAAAAACTGACGCCGAGCGCAGCAGCTTTTAGGACACCCGTCTCAAAAGCTGAGACGGGTGTCGCACGACCTCAGTCTTTCTTCTTGGTCTCTTTCTCGATCATGTGATTGATGTACCGCTGCTGCGCGATGGTGATGATCGAGTTCGCGAGGTAGTACAGCACCAGGCCCGACGGCAGCACGATGTAGAGCGCGACCAGCGCGATCGGCATGATCTTCATCATCATGGCCTGGGTCTTGTCCGGCGGCTGCGGCTGCAGGTGCTGCTGGATGAACATGGCGACGCCGTACACCACCGGCAACACGTAGAACGGGTCCGGCGCCGAGAGGTCGTGGATCCACAGCATCCAGGGCGCATGGCGCAGCTCCACGCTGTCCACCAGCACGTAGTAGAGGGCGAAGAAGATCGGAATCTGGATCACGATCGGCAGGCAGCCGCTGGCCGGGTTGATCTTCTCCTTCTTGTACAGCTCCATCATCGCCTGGCTGAGCTTCTGGCGATCGTCCTTGTAGCGCTCCTGCAGCGCCTTGATGCGCGGCCCCACCTGGCGCATCTTCGCCATGGAACGTCCGCTGATCTCGTTGAGCTTGTAGGTGACGGCCTTGATGAGCAGCGTCAGCAGCAGGATGGACCAGCCCCAGTTGCCGACCCACTTCTCGATGTGCTCCAGCAGCCAGAACAGGGGCTCCGCCAGGATGGTGAGCTTGCCGTAGTCCACCGTGAGCTCGAGGTTCGGCGCCACCGACGCGAGCTTGGTCTGCAGCTTCGGGCCCACGTACAGCGTGGCCGGGAAATCCGCCGCCGCGCCCGGCGCCACGGTCTTCTGCGCGCTCACGCTGCCGGTGACGAAGCGTCCCTCCCCCGCCGGCTTGCTGTAGTAGAGGTTCTTCTGCTGTCCTGCCGGGATGATCGCCGCCAGGAAGTAGTGTTCCACCACCGCGATCCAGCCGCCGTCCACGCTCTCGGAGACGGGCTGCTGGGCGACCTTCGGGAAATCCTCCTGCTTGTAGCCTTCCGCGCCGCGCATGGCGAAGCGCTGGTAGTCGTAGTGGCCGGCGCCGCTGAACAGGCCGGTCTTGGGCGCCGTGTAGCGGTTCTGCCACTGCAACCAGGCGCTGCCGGTCCAGGGCGCCTTGCCCTGGTTCTGCACGGAGTAGTCCACGCCGATCTGGTAGCTGCCGCGGCCCAGGGTGTAGGTCTTCACCACCGTGAGGCCGTGGCCGTCGCTCCAGGTGAGCGCCACCTTGAGGGTGTCGGCGCCATCCGCCAAGAGGTACTCGGCCTGGGGCGCGCTGTAGACCGCGTCCGCCGCGGGCGCCTCGCCCTGCGCGGCCTGCAGGCCTCCCTGCAGCACCAGCAATGTGGCGTCGGCGTCGTCCAGCACCTGCACCCGCTGGTCCGGATCCTTGAGCGTCGCCGGGTACTGGATCAGCGCGGCGCGGCGGATGTCGCCGCCGGCGGTGTCGAGGGTCAGGTCCAGCACGTCGGTACGCACGTGGATGGGCTGGCCCTTGGGCAGCGCGGCCACGGCGGCCGGCGCCGTGCCGGGGGCGGCCGGCACCCCTGCCCCGCTGACGGCGGCGGGCGCATGGGCGGTGTTGGCCGGGGGCGCCGCCACGGTGCCGGCGGCCGGTACGGCCTCGGGCGACGGGCGCGGGCCGTAGTCCAGCATCCAGGTCTGGTACAGCGCGAAGCCGATGACGGCCAACGCGGCCAGCAGGAAGATGCGACGGTTATCCATGGCGGTGCTCCGCGAGGTGCGGCACCGGGTCGTGACCGCCAGGGTGGAAGGGGTGGCAGCGCGCGAGGCGCCGCGCCGCGAGCCAGCCGCCCTTGAGGGCGCCGTGCACGCGGATGGCTTCGATCGCGTACACCGAGCAGCTGGGCTCGAAGCGGCAGCGCGTGCCGAGCAGCGGGCTCAGGGTGTAGCGGTAGAGCTGGATGAAGAGGATCAGGACTTTGCGCATCGCTTGATCAGTTCCTGCCAGTGCCAGTCGAGGCTAGCGCGAAGGTCGGCGGCCTCGCGCTGCCGCGCCGCGACCCGCGCTTGCACCACCACGTCCACCGCCGGCAGCAGCGCCCGGTTGAGGCGGAAGCTCTCGCGCACCGCGCGCTTGATGCGGCTGCGCTTGGCGGCGCCGGCTACGGTCTTCTTCGCCACCGCGACGCCGAGCCGCGCGCCCTGCCCGCCGTTCATGCTGGCGAGCACGACGAAACACGCATCGCTGCTCCGGGTGCCGTCGCGGAAGACGTGGTTGAACTCCGAGGGCAGGCGCAGGCGCGCCGCGCGCGGGAACGATGCGGGACGCATGGTCGTCCCGTCCCGCGGGCTTACGGGGTAAGGCGCTTGCGGCCCTTGGCGCGCCGCGCGTTCACCACCTGGCGACCGCGCTTGGTGGCCATGCGGGCCCGGAAACCGTGGGTCTTCTTACGGCGACCCTTCTTGGGCTGGTACGTTCTTTTCATGGCACTCGAATCCGGTAGACGTATGGCGAAAATCCGGCCGCCCAAGCGCGCCGGTAAAAGGGGCGTTATTAGACGTGTGCGGCGCTCCGCTGTCAACTATTTCCCAAGCGGTTCAGGGCCCTGGCGCGTTTCATGCTTGTAAACGGCGCGTCGCATGAGGGTGTGGATAACTTGGTTTCGCCGGTATAGACTGCCTTCCGACTTCCGCGCAGTGCACACGCGGCGCTGCGTCTCCACAAAAAGATTCAGGTGAGGGGTCTCGAGAGCCATGCCATCGCTTTGGACGCGGTGCGTCAGCCATTTGGAGCATGAACTCTCCGAGCAAGAGCTGAACACCTGGATACGCCCTCTCCACGCCGAAGAAGAAGGCGGCACCCTGCGCCTCCTGGCGCCCAACCGCTTCGTCATGGACTGGGTCCGGGACCGCTTCCTGCCCCGCATCTCCAACCTGGCCCGTGAACTGGCTGAAGACAAGCAGCGGCGGGTGCTGCTGGAAGTGGGCACCACCGCCGACGCCCAGGTCCCGGCCATGGCCCTGCCCGGCGCCCCGCCGGCCCCGGCCATCCCGACCCCCGGCTCGGGCCTCAACCCCCTCTACACCTTCGAAGGCTTCGTGGAGGGCAAGTCCAACCAGTTCGCGGTGGCGGCGGCACACCAGATCGCCGAGAACCCCGGCAAGGCCTACAACCCGCTGTTCATCTACGGCGGCGTGGGCCTGGGCAAGACCCACCTCATGCACAGCGTGGGGCACCTGATCCTGAAACGGAACCCCAAGGCCCGCATCGCTTACGTGCACTCGGAACGGTTCGTGAACGACATGGTCCGGGCGCTGCAGCACAACACCATCAACGAGTTCAAGCGCCAATACCGCTCCGTGGATGCGCTGCTTATCGACGACATCCAGTTCTTCGTGGGCAAGGAGCGCTCACAGGAAGAGTTCTTCCATACATTCAATGCCTTGCTGGAAGGCCAGCAGCAGGTGATCCTGACCTGCGACCGGTACCCGAAGGAGGTCGAGGGCCTGGAGGAGCGGCTGAAGTCCCGCTTCGGCTGGGGCCTCACGGTGCCGGTGGAGCCGCCCGAGCTCGAGACCCGCGTGGCCATCCTCATGAAGAAGGCGGTGGCGGAGGGGGTAGAGCTGCCCAGCGAGGTGGCCTTCTTCATCGGCCAGCGCGTCAGCTCCAACATCCGCGAGCTCGAGGGTGCCCTGCGCCGGGTCATCGCGAACGCCCGCTTCACGGGCCGCGCCATCACCATGGACTACGCCAAGGAGTGCCTGCGGGACATCCTGGCGGTGCAGGACCGGCAGGTGACCCTGGAGAACATCCAGAAGACCGTGGCCGACTTCTACCGGGTGCGGGTCAACGAGATGCTGTCCAAGAAGCGCAGCCGCTCCATCGCGCGGCCGCGCCAGGTGGCCATGGCGCTCACCAAGGAACTCACCAACCACAGCCTGCCGGAGATCGGCGACGCCTTCGGCGGCCGCGACCACACCACGGTGCTGCACGCCTGCCGCAAGGTGCAGGAACTTCGGGCCGAGGACAGCAAGCTGAATGAGGATTACGCCGCCCTGGTGAGGACGCTCACCAGCTGAACAACAGGGCAGCGCGCCTGTGGATTATTTGTGGGTAAAATCGGGCTCCGAGTTATTCACATTCGGTCCACAGGCTAAAGGTCTGTGACCGGCGGTCAGTTAACAGACTGCCATGTATCGCAGGTCACTGAAAAATAAGGGTTTAGAGCGATTACCCACAGCGGTCTCAGGCATCTACTGCTACTGCTACTGGTTTAAATCTCTCTCAGATCAAATCAAGAAGACAGGTGGATAAATGAAGTTCGAAGCGCTGCGGGATACCTTGCTGAAGCCGGTGCAGGCAGTGGTGGGAGTGGTGGAGCGCCGCCAGACCATGCCGATCCTGGCGAACGTGCTGCTCACGGTCACCGACAAGACCCTGTCGGTCACGGCCACGGACCTCGAGGTGGAACTCGTGGCTGAGGCCGAGGTGGACGTGAAGGAGAAGGGCGAGGTGACAGTGCCGGCGCGCAAGCTGCTGGACATCTGCCGGGCGCTGCCGGAAGGCGCGAAGGTCTCCCTGAGCCTGGAGCGGGACAAGGTCACGGTGAAGTCCGGCCGCAGCCGCTTCCTGCTGGCGACGCTGCCGGCGGCGGAGTTCCCCGCGGTGGAGGACATCAAGTCCCAGCGCAGCGTGAACCTGGCGCAGAAGAAGCTGCGGGAGCTCATCGAGCAGACCCATTTCTCGATGGCCCAGCAGGACGTGCGCTATTACCTCAACGGCCTCCTGTTCGAGCTCTCGCCGAAGCGCATCCGCACCGTGGCCACCGACGGCCACCGCCTCGCCATGTACGACCTGGACGCGGACGTAGCGGACCTTCCGACCCAGCAGGTGATCGTGCCGCGCAAGGGCGTGCTGGAACTGCAGCGCCTGCTCACGGACAGCGAGGATCCGGCCAAGGTCTCCTTCGGCACCAACCACGTGCGCGTGGAGCTGCCGGGCCTGCGCTTCACCTCCAAGCTCATCGACGGCCGCTTCCCGGACTACGAGCGGGTGGTGCCGAAGGCGGGGGACAAGGACATCGTGGCCGACCGCCAGGTGCTGCGCGATGCCCTGGGCCGCACCGCGATCCTGTCCAATGAGAAGTACCGCGGCGTACGCCTGCAGCTCGCGCCGAACCGCCTCAAGGTCATGGCCCACAACCCCGAGCAGGAAGAGGCCGAGGACGAGGTGGAAGTGAAGTACCAGGGGGCCGAGCTCGAGATCGGCTTCAACGTCTCCTACCTCATGGACGCCCTGAGCGCGCTGCACACCGAGCAGGTGCGCATCACCCTCACGGACTCCAACAGCAGCTGCCTCATCCGCCATCCCGACAACGACAACTGCCGCTACGTCGTGATGCCCATGCGGTTATAGCGCGATGCAGGGATGCATCGCAGCATTCGCGCGTAGCGCGAAGGCGCGTCCGGGCCTGTACCGGACTCGCCGCCTAGAAAAAGCCCAGGATGGGCTTTTTCGTTCAAAGGGGTAGCAGCGCAGATGCCCTTATCCCGCCTCACGCTGCGGGACTTCCGCTGCTTCGCCGCCCTCGACCTGGATCCGGCGCCCCGCGCCAACCTCATCCTCGGTGACAACGCCTCCGGCAAGACCAGCTTGCTGGAGGCGATCTTCTTCCTGAGCCGGGGTCGCTCCTTCCGCACCCCCAAAGCCGACAGCCTTGCCCGCCACGGGGCGGAGGGCTTCCTGCTGAGCGCCCAGGCCCAGGATGCCGGCGGCACGGTCGCCCTGGGGCTGGCCCGGCAGGGTGGGGCCCTGGAGGCCCGCATCGGAGGCGCCCCGGCCAAGAGCCTCTCGGAACTCACGGAGCGCCTGCCCGTACAGCTCCTGGATTCCAGTGCTCACCAGCTCATCGAGGGAGGACCTCGGCACCGCCGTCAGTTCTTGGATTGGGGGGTGTTCCACGTGGAACAAAGCTTCCTCCCGGCCTGGCGCCGCTACCAGCGGGCTCTCAAGCAGCGCAATACCTTGCTGCGACAGAAGGCCGCCGAGAACCTGCTCAAGCCCTTCGAGCCGGAGCTGGCTACGGCGGGTGCCTTCCTGGACCAACACCGGCGGGACTACCTGGCCCAGTTGGAGCCCGTGGCCGTGGATTGGGCCCAACGGCTCCTGGGGCCTATGGAACTGAGCTTGCGCTACCAACGGGGCTGGGGAGAGGGGAAGACCCTGGAGGAAGCGCTGGCGGCCGGCCGCGTTCGGGACCGGGAGGTGGGCACCACCCAGACCGGACCCCACCGGGCGGAGATGGCCATCACCTTGGGCGGGCTACCGGCCCAACAGCAAGTCTCCCGCGGCCAACAGAAGGTGCTGGCGGGAGCCTTGCTCCTGGCCCAGGCGGCGTATCTGCGCCAGGCCACCGGCCGCCCGTGCCTGTTGCTCCTGGACGATCTCGCGGCAGAACTGGACGCCGGGCATTTGGGCCGATTCCTGGAACTGGTGCGGGAGACGGAGGCTCAGGTGTTCCTCACCAGCGTGGAGAAACACCGCCTGCCAGCCTGGCCGGACGCGGTTTTGTTCCACGTGGAACACGGGAAAATCGTCAAACGGGTATAATGATAAATTGTCAGGAAAGACCCCTTCCCATGGCCGATACCAAGCGCTACGACTCCACCAACATCAAAGTCCTGAAGGGCCTCGACGCGGTGCGCAAGCGCCCGGGCATGTACATCGGCGACACCGATGACGGCACGGGCCTGCACCACATGGTCTTCGAGGTGGTGGACAACTCCATAGACGAGGCACTTGCCGGCTATTGCAGCGAAATAGAGGTCATCATCCACGAAGATGAGTCTATCTCCGTCAAAGACAACGGCCGTGGTATCCCGGTAGACATGCATAAGGAGGAGGGGCGCTCCGCCGCCGAGGTCATCATGACCATCCTCCATGCCGGCGGGAAGTTCGACGACAACTCCTACAAGGTCTCCGGCGGCCTGCACGGCGTGGGCGTGTCGGTGGTGAACGCCCTCTCGGAGCACCTGCACCTCTTCATCCGCCGCGACGGCAAGCTGCACGAGCAGGAATACAAGGACGGCGCTCCCCAGTATCCCTTGCGCGTCATCGGCGAGGCCGAGGGCACCGGCACCGAGATCCGCTTCAAGCCCGCGGCGACGGTGTTCACCCACATCGAGTTCAACGCCGAGATCCTCGAGCGGCGCCTGCGCGAGCTCTCCTTCCTGAACTCCGGCGTGCGCATCCTGCTGCACGACCAGCGCAGCGACCGGCGCGAGACCTTCCAGTACGAGGGCGGCATCAAGGCCTTCGTCGAGCACCTCAACCGCAACAAGGAGGCGCTGCACCCCAACGTGTTCCGCTTCATCGCCGAGAAGCAGAAGATCACGGTGGAGGTGGCGCTGCAGTGGAACGACTCCTACCAGGAGACCGTCTACTGCTTCACCAACAACATCCCGCAGCGCGACGGCGGCACCCATCTGGCGGGGTTCCGCGCCGCGCTCACCCGCACGCTCAACACCTTCATCGAGCAGTCGCCCCAGTTCAAGAAAGAGAAGATCCCCATGACCGGCGACGACGCCCGCGAGGGTCTCACCGCCATCGTCTCGGTCAAGCTGCCGGACCCCAAGTTCTCCTCCCAGACCAAGGACAAGCTGGTCTCGTCCGAGGTGAAGGGCATCGTCGAATCCCTGATGGCGGAGAAGTTCCAGGAGTTCCTCCTGGAGAAGCCGGCCGAGGCCAAGATCATCGTGGCCAAGATCATCGAGGCGGCCCGTGCCCGCGAGGCCGCGCGCAAGGCGCGCGAGATGACGCGCCGCAAGGGCGTGCTGGACATCGCCGGCCTCCCGGGCAAGCTCGCCGACTGCCAGGAAAAGGACGCGACCTTGTGCGAGATCTTCATCGTCGAGGGCGACTCCGCAGGCGGCTCCGCCAAGCAGGGCCGTGACCGCAAGTACCAGGCGATCCTGCCGCTCAAGGGCAAGATCCTCAACGTGGAGAAGGCGCGCTTCGACAAGATGCTGTCGTCCCAGGAGGTGGGCACGCTCATCACCGCGCTCGGCTGCGGCATCGGCAAGGAAGAGTTCAACCCGGACAAGCTGCGCTACCACCGCATCATCATCATGACCGACGCGGACGTGGACGGGTCTCATATACGGACGCTGTTATTGACGTTCTTCTACCGGCAGATGCCGGAGCTCCTGGCCCGTGGGCACATCTACATCGCCCAGCCGCCGCTCTACAAGGTGAAGCGCGGCAAGAGCGAGCAGTACGTGAAGGACGACGTCGAGCTGAACAGCATGCTGCTCAAGTCCGCCCTCGAGGACGCCGCGCTCGTGGTGAAGTCCGGCGCCAAGCCCCTCAAGGGCGCGGCCCTGGAGGCGCTCGCCGGGAAATACGTGGAAGTGATGGCCATGATCCAGCGCTGGGCGCGCCGCTACGACGCGCACGTGCTGGAGAAGCTCATCTACATGCCGGTGCTCGCGCCGGAGAGCTTCTCCGACGAGGACGCGCTCGCCAAGTGGGCCAAGGACCTGGACGGGCGCCTCAACACCAGCGATGCCAGCGGCACGCTCTACACCGTGGCGCTGCACAAGGATGCGGCGCGCGAGGTGCCCAGCCTCAAGGTCACCCGCACCCATCACGGGCTCACCACCGACAAGCTCATGCACCGGGAGTTCTTCGGTTCCGGCGAGTACAAGAGCATCGCGACGCTGGCCGAGCAGCTGGACGGGCTGATGGGCGAGGGCGCCGAGGTGCTGCGCGGCGAGCGCCGCCAGGACGTGGCGGGCTTCAGGCAGGCCATGCAGTGGCTGCTGGACGAGGCCAAGCGCGGCCAGTCGATCCAGCGCTACAAGGGCCTGGGCGAGATGAACCCGGAGCAGCTCTGGGAGACCACCATGGACATGCAGTCACGCCGCCTGCTCAAGGTGAAGGTCGACGACGCCCGCAGCGCCGACGACGTGTTCACCACGCTGATGGGCGACCAGGTGGAGCCGCGCCGGGAGTTCATCGAGAAGAACGCGCTGGAAGTGGCCAACCTCGACGTCTGATTCCGCTCCGCCGCGAGGGGACAGGGCATGCCGCGCCTCAGCCTGATTATCCCCGCCTACAACGAGGCAGAACGGCTGCCCTCGCTTCTCGAAAGCCTGGAACCCGCCCGGATGGCGCTGGGTCCGGAACTCGAGGTCATCGTCGCCGACAATGCTTCGAGCGATGCGACCAGCGCGCTTGCGTTGGCTGCCGGCGCGAGGGTGGCGCGGGTGGACAAGCGCGCCATCGCCGCGGCACGCAATGGCGGTGCGGCCATCGCCACCGGCGAGATACTGGCCTTCGTGGACGCGGATTCCCGGGTACATCCGCGGGCCTTGCAGGCGATCGCGTCCCGGATGAGCGACCCATCCGTCGTGGGCGGCGCCACGGGAGTGCTCATGGAGCGCTGGTCCGCGGGCATCGCGACCGTCTACGCAGCAGCGCTTCCTGTGGTGTGGCTCACGGGTTTTGACAGTGGGGTGGTCTTCTGCCGCCGGTCAGATTTCACGGCGCTGGGGGGTTACGACGAATCCCGCCTGGTCGCCGAGGATGTGCACTTCCTCGCACGCCTGAAGCGGCTGGGCGCGCAACGCGGGCAACGGCTGGTGCGCCTGCGGAGCGTCAAGACCGTGACCTCTACCCGCAAGTTCGATCGCTACGGCGACTGGCACTATTTCCGAATGGCCGGCGCGCTGGTCTGGAGCGGACTGCGCGATCCCCGCGAGTTCGAGCGCCGCGTGCGCGACTACTGGTATACCCGCTGACTCACGGCTGGCAGGCGGAGTTCGGGCTAAGGGTGAAGCCGGAGGCATAAGCGAGGCTGTTAGGCATCTGGTCCAGCGTGGTCGCCACGCCGCCCGCCGGCGTAGTGGCCGGCAGCACCACCGCCGAGTTGAAGCCATTGATGGAGTCCCCCGCGGCGAGCCCCAGGTCCGCAGCCTTCGCGATCAGCACGATGGTCCCGGTACCGAAGTCGTAGAAGCTGCCGCTCTCCGCGGGCTTGCTGCTACCCGTCTGCACGAAGCGCCCGTCCGTCACCCCGCTGGAGTTGGGCGCCGCCACATAGGACTCGAAGCTCGGGCTGAGGGAGCCCACCGGGAATACCATGCGCACTCCGTGCACCTTGCCGTCCGCTTCCTTGAAGGATGCGTACCAGTAGCTGCCCGGCGGAGGCGCGGCGCTGCCAGGGTCGGTGTCCAGCTGGAAGCGCAGGCGGATCACGCCATCCGCGGCATAGGGCTCGGCCACTTCCAGGGATTTCAGGTCCGTGCCCGCGGTCCCGGTGTTGTCGCCGGCGGCGTCGGTGAGCACATTGATGCCAGGCACGGTGCAGTGGTCGGCGACACCGTTCTGCACCTGCAGCACGATCTCATTGCTGGCGGCGCCGGCGCCCTGCGAGTTCACCGCCACCACCTTGTAGTAGTACTGCGCCACCGAGGACTTCACCCGGGCGTCGATGTAGGAGGTCTTGTCGCCGCCCACCTTCGCCACTTCCTTCTCGCCGCCGCCGGCGGTGCCGCGCAGGATGCGATAGGCGCGGATGCCGGCACCGCCGTTGTCCGGGGGCGTCCATGTCAGGGTCGTCTGGTTGGCGTTGCGCGTACCTTCTAGGTACGGCGCCTTGGGCGGCGCCGGCTCCGCTGGATCGAACTGGGCCAGGAGCGGCTTGCCGCCGATCTGGCGCGCCACCCGCTGGTAGGCGGTGAAGTCGTTGTGGCTGGGATCGGTGATGCAGGCGTCGCTGACGCAGCCGTCGTCGTAGCCGAACAGCACGCGGCCGCGATCGTCCATCGTCACCTCGTTGAAGTCGAGCAGGTTGCGGTTCTGCCGGCTGCCGCCGCCGTTCCAGATGCCGCCCGCGCCCTGCACCGGGTCGCCGGGCGTGGCGTTCACCGTGGTCCAGGTGGCGCCGCCGTCATAGGTGGTGGCGATGAACAGGTACCAGGAACCCGGGAAGTCCAGCGACTCGTGGTCGCCGGCGGTGTCGGTGCCGAGGAAGCCGCAGGCGGCGCGCCCGGCCGAGCCCGCCACCGCCTCGGGGAACACCGCGTTGACCACGCCCACGGCAGTGCCGAGGTCGGTGTCATGGGCGAAGGTCTTGCCGTGGTCATGGCTCACGGCGGCATGCACGTGGTGCTCCGGCCCCTGGCCGTCCACGTAGCAGTAGTACAGCGCGTTGTCCTGGTCCACCGCCAGCGAGGGATCGGTGGAACCGCCGGTGAAGGACTGGCTCGCCGGAACCAGGAACTGCGTCCAGGTCACGCCCGCGTCCTGGCTCACGGAGCCACCCTGCTGTCCGCCGCAGTCCGCCGCCGGCACGTAGACCGCGCCGTCCGGCCCCACCTTCACGTGGCCGTGCAGGCCGCTGCATGCAGTGATGCCGTTGCCGAAGTAGATGGGCACGCCGGGTCCGAAGGTCGAGCCGCCGGTGTCGCTGCGCTGGCACATGGCGGGCCCGATCACCGCCTGCGAGCAGTAGTACACCGCGTGCGGGTAGAGCGGGTTGGGCACCGGCAGCGTGGCCGGATAAGGACCGGCGCCGATGGTCTCGTGGTCGGCGGCACCGTTGGGCGGCGCGGCGGAGGCCTGCACCCAGGTGGCGCCGTCATCGTCGCTGTACGCGAACAGCGCCTCGGCACCGGTGGTCTGCATGGACTCGAAGCTGCGTCCTGTGGCGGGATCGGTGTAGAGGATGGGATCCAGCGTCGTGAGGCTCACGATGGAAGGCGAGACCTTGGTCCACAGCGCCGGACCGGATTCCGGCAGCGGCGGCTGGCGCGACTCCGGCGGCGTCACCCGGAAGGTGTCCAGGTCCGAGAGCGTGAGCACGTTGCGGCTCTTGGGGTTGAAGCCGATGCTGAACTCGCCGGAGTCGCCCTGGGCGGTGGAGCCGTCCGGTGCGTAGAAGTTCTGATAGCGCGGTACGCCGGGCGCGGTAGGCGTGGCCTGGCCGAAGGCGCTACCGCCGCCGCCCGCCGGTCCCTGCACCAGCTCGACGTGGACCTGCACCGTCTCGCCGCTGGGGGTGTAGGGCACCACTTTTATGGTGAAGGTCTTGCTGCCGTTGAAGGTGCGCAGCGTCGCCACCTCGGGATCCGAGGAGCTCGCCGACTGGGCCTGGGCCGCGACGGAACCGTCGGTGTTGGTGACGCTGCCGGCGTAGACGTACAGGTCGTAATCCGAGGCGCCCGCGCCGGCATCGCTCCAGGTGGCGCTCACGCGCAGCAGCATGCCGGGATGGGTGGTGGTGTAGTCGGAGGGCAGAGTCACCGTGAGCGCGAAATCGTCGCAGGGCTGCTGCGGGTTGCTGCACTCCGGTCCCGCGTCCACCAGCGGCACCGGCGTGGGGTTCGCGAGTACGAAAGGCCCGGCGACGTAGTCGAGTGGGCCGGAAGCGGCGGTGAGGGTGCCGCTGGCGGGCGCGGCGGCCCACGCCGGCGCGAGCACGGCGAGGAGCAGCAGGGCGAGCAGCGGCCGGCTGGCGATGAATCCATTCATGGCACGCACCTTGCGGTTCGGCTGGCGTGCATCCCGCACGCCGGGGGAACGGCGGTCTGATGACTTATAGGCAGCGTGAAGTATCGGAGTGTGTCACCGTGAATACACTCGGGGATTCACCGGGAATGCACCGGGGTAAATCCCGCGGTGGTTATGGAAGGCCGGGGGGGTCAGCGGGGGGCGTGGGAGACCTTCTGCAGCACCGTGCCGGCATAGCCCGGGCTGATCTCCTTCATCTGCGCCTCGACCCAGTCCTGCAGCTCCCGGTTCACGTCCTCGGGCTTGCGGCCCTGGGGGTAGACCGGCTTGCCGATGCGCACCTGGATGAGGCCCGGGTACTTGAGGAAGGCGTTGCGGCGCCAGAAGTCGCCCGCGTTATGCGCCACCGGGAGGATCGGCCGGCCGGTCTTCTCGGCCAGCAGCGCGCCGGAGATGCCATAGCGGCGGGTGGTGCCGGGCGGCATGCGGGTGCCCTCCGGGAAGATCATCACCCACAGCCCCTCCTCCAGGATGCGTCTGCTGCCCTCGCTGATCACCTGGTTCACGGCGGTGTGCCCGGACTTGCGGTCGATGGCGATGGGCTCGATCGCCATGAGCGCCTGGCCGATGAGCGGGATCCACATTAGCTCGCGCTTCAGCACCCAGGACTGGGTGGGGAACACCACGAGTTGCGCCAGGGTCTCCCAGGCGGACTGGTGCTTCCAGTAGGCGATGGCAGGTTCGCTGCCGATGTGCTCGCGGCCCTGCACCGTCCAGTCGATGCGGCAGATGTGCTTGAGGGTCCAGAAGTTTAGGCGCACCCAGGGGATGACCAGCATGTAGCCCCAGTGGCGGTTGAACGGCGCCGCCAGCGCCACCAGCGTGGCGAACACCGCCGCGCTGGCCACGTACAGCACGTTGAATGCGAGGGAACGCAGGAACAGCATGCGGGAGATATTAGTGGATTTCTTTCAGCAATTGAGACACTGCCGCAGCGAGGTCAGCATAGTCTTCGATTTCGTCATGCTCCTCTTCCAGCGCCTTGAGGCCGTTGCCGGTCCGCACCAGTATCGCGCGGCCGCCCACGGCCCGGGCCGCGGCCAGGTCCCGCGCCGAGTCGCCGATCATGGGCACGCCCTTGAGGCTCAGCTGGTAGCGCTCGGCGATCTGGTGCAGCAGGCCCGGCTTGGGCTTGCGGCAGTCGCAGCCGTCTCCCGGCGTATGGGGGCAGAAGAAGATGGAATCGATCTTGCCGCCCGCCGCCTCCACCTCACGCTTCATGCGGCCGTGGATGGCGGCGAGGGTGTCCAGGCTGAACAGGTGCCGGCCCACGCCCGACTGGTTGCTCGCCACCACCACCGTGTAGCCGCTCTTATATAGACGGGCGATGGCTTCCAGGCTGCCGGGGAGAGGTTCCCACTCCTCCGGCGTCTTGATGAAGGCATCCGATTCGCGGTTGATGACGCCGTCACGGTCCAGTATGACGAGTCGCATCGTTCAGTCGACCTGAAGCAACGACAGATCGGCCGTCTGCAGGAACAGTGCGCTCAGGGAGGCGAGCAGCGCCAAGCGATTCGCCTTCACCGCCGCATCCTGGTCCATCACCATCACCTGATCGAAGAACGCATCCACCGGCGCACGCAGCGCCGCCAGGCGCTTGAGCGCGCCGCTGTAGTCGCCGGCCTGGGACAGGGATGCCACCGCGCCGCGCAACGTGGCGATCTCGTCGTGCAACTTGGTCTCTGCCGGCAGTTTCAAGAGCTCCGGTTTAACCTCGCCATGTTCGCCGCTTCCCGAGCCTGATCCAGCTTGGCGCAGGATGTTGGCGATGCGCTTGTTGGCGGCGGCCAGCGCCGTGGCTTCCGGCAGCTTCAGGAACTCGTTCACCGCCTGCAGGCGGCGTTGGAAATCCAGCGGCTTGCCGGGCTTGCGCACCCGTACCGCCTCGAACACATCCGGGCGGATGCCGGCTTCCAGGTAATACGCCTTGAGGCGCTCCAGCAGGAACTCATACACCTCGTCGGCGGAGGCCTTGCCCTGCACCGGCTGCGCCGCGAGCGCCTCGCGCGCAAGACCCGCCAACACGAGGTCGAGTTCTCCCTCCACCACGATGCGCATGAGCCCGAGGCCCGCGCGCTTGAGCGCGAAGGGATCCTTGTCGCCGGTGGGCTTCTGGCCGATGGCGAAGATGCCGCAGATGGTGTCGAGCTTGTCGGCGATGGCGAGCGCCTGCCCGGTCTTGGTCTCCGGCAGCCGGTCGCCGGCGAAGCGCGGCAGGTAATGCTCCTCGACGGCGCGGGCAACATCCGGCGGCTCGCCGTTCTCCCGTGCCACGTGCATGCCGATGCTGCCCTGCAGCTCCGGGAACTCGCCGACGAGGTTCGAGAGCAGGTCGCATTTGGCGAGGCCGGCGGCGCGGCGCGCCAGGACGGCATCGCCGCCGATGTCGCGGGCGATGCCCTCGGCCAGCGCCGCCACGCGCTTCTGCTTGTTCGCGTAGGAGCCGAGCTCCTTCTGGAACACCATGGTCTCCAGGTCCTCGGCGCGGGCGTCGAGGCGCACACCCTTGTCCAGGTCCCAGAAGAACATCGCGTCCGTGAGGCGCGGCACGATCACCCGCTCGTTGCCGCGCTTGACCTCCTTCGGGTCCTTGCTCTGCACGTTGGAGACGGTGACGAAGTGCGGCAGCAGGCGGCCGTCGGTATCGCGCAGCGGGAAATACCGCTGCTGGCCCTGCAGCACCACCGTGATCACTTCTTCCGGCAGCGCCAGGAACCTGCGGTCGAAGTCGCCGACCAGCGGCACCGGCCATTCCACGAGCGCCGCCACTTCTTCCAGCAGCGCCGCATCCAGGCGTGCCTTGCCCTTCACCTTGGCGGCCGTCTGGGTCACGAGCTTGCCGATGGCCCCGGCCAGCGAGCCGTCCCGGTCCTCGACCAGCACCTTGCCGGTCTTCTCAAGGAGCTTGCGGTAGTCGGCGGGCTTCTTGATGACGATCGCGGCGGGATGGTGGAAACGGTGGCCATGGGTCTTGTTGGACGCGGCCATGCCCAGGATGTCGCTCTTCAATACCTTGTCGCCCAGCAGCATCAGCACCCAGTGCACCGGGCGCACGAACTCCGCATCCCCAGCGCCCCAGCGCATGCGCTTGCCGATGGGCAGCTTCGCGAGGGCCTCCTGCACCATGCCGGGCAGCAGCGCCGCGGCGCTCTCGCCCTTCACTTCCAGCATGAATGCCAGGCGCTCGCCCTTGTCGGTCTGCTTGCGGGCGAGCTTGTCTACCGTGGTGTTGCAGGACCTGGCGAAACCTTCAGCCGCCTTGGTGGGCTTGCCTTCGGCGTCGTAGGCCGCCGCCACGGCGGGGCCGAGCTTCTCCTCGCTGCGGTCCGGCTGGCGAGGGTAAAGCGCCGGTATATAGAGGGCGAGGCGGCGGGGCGAGAAGAACACCTCGTCGTGGGTCTTGGCCGGCAGCAGGTTCTTGGCCACCGCCTGGGCCTCGAAGTGCTCCAGGAACGCGAGGGCGAGCTTGCGCAGGCTCTTGGGCGGCAGCTCTTCGGTGCCGATCTCGACGAGGAACGGCAGCGTGGCCGGCTGCTTCGGCGCGGCGGCGCCGGATCCGGTTTTCTTCTTGGCCGCGCTCATTTCTTCGCCCCATTACGTGAGGGGTGCAGCATCGGGAACCCCAGGGCTTCCCGCGCGTTGTAGTAGGCCTGGGCCACGCCGCGGGCCAGGGCGCGCACTCTCAATATGTAGCGCTGGCGCTCGGTGACCGAGATGGCGCGGCGCGCGTCCAGCAGGTTGAAGGTGTGGGAGGCTTTCAGCACCTGCTCATAGGCCGGCAGCGCCAGGCCGAGCTCCAGGAGCCGCGTGCACTCCTGCTCGCAGGTGTCGAACCAGCGGAACAGCACCTCGGTGTTGGCCTGCTCGAAGTTGTACCTGGACTGCTCCACCTCGTTCTGGTGGTAGACATCGCCGTAGCTGACGCGGCCCAGCGGGCCGTCGGTCCAGGTGAGCTGGTACATGTTCTCCACGCCCTGCAGGTACATGGCGAGGCGCTCGAGGCCGTAGGTGATCTCGCCGGAGACCGGCTTGCACTCGAGTCCGCCCACCTGCTGGAAGTAGGTGAATTGGCTGATCTCCATGCCGTTCAGCCACACCTCCCAACCCAGGCCCCAGGCGCCCAAGGTCGGGGATTCCCAGTTGTCCTCCACGAAGCGGATGTCGTGCACCAGAGGATCGATGCCCAGGGCCTTGAGGGAACCGATGTACAGCTCCTGGAAGTCCGCCGGCGAGGGTTTGATGATCACCTGGAACTGGTAGTAGTGCTGGGCCCGGTTCGGGTTCTCGCCATAGCGCCCGTCGGTCGGGCGGCGGGAGGGCTGCACGTAGGCGGCGGACCAGGGTTCGGGGCCGATGGCCCGGAGGAAGGTGGACGGGTGGAAGGTGCCGGCCCCCATCTCCATGTCATAGGGCTGCATGAGCACACAGCCCTGAGCCGACCAGTAGGCCTGCAGGGCTAGGATAAGTTCTTGAAAAGTAGCGGGTTTCTTTGAGGCCATGTTGGTTTTCTTGGGGCCTTGGCGGCCCTGCCCGCGCGGAGGACGCAGTATAGCGGCTTCCCCGGGAGCGTTCACGGAAACCAGTGCGCACCATTTTGGTGCAAGTGGATGATGGGTTAGTATCCCGCCTTCTCCTCGCCCCGCGCCAATACTGGGACCCGAAAGTTGGCACGCGGCGTGCTTATACATAGGCATCGCCACCCACCTCTTTCGGAGCACCGACATGGCCACCAAGAATGGCAAAGACGTCCTGGATCTCATCGCCAAAGAAGGCGTGCGGTTCGTGGACTTCCGCTTCACCGACACCCGCGGCAAGGAACAGCACGTGACCGTGCCCTCCCACACCGTGGACGACAAGCTGTTCGAGGACGGCAAGATGTTCGATGGCTCCTCCATCGCGGGATGGAAGGGCATCAACGAGTCGGACATGATCCTGATGCCGGACGCCACCACTGCGGTGCTGGACCCGTTCTTCGAGGACAAGACCCTCAACCTGCGCTGCGACGTGATCGAGCCCTCCACCATGCAGGGCTACGAGCGCGATCCCCGCTCCCTCGCCAAGCGCGCCGAGGCCTACCTCAAGTCCACCGGTATCGCCGACACCGCCTACTTCGGCCCCGAGAACGAGTTCTTCATCTTCGACGACATCCGCTGGGGCGCGGACATCAGCGGTGCTTTCTACAAGATCGACTCCCAGGAAGCCGGCTGGAACTCCGAGCGCGCCTACGAGGACGGCAACTTCGGCCACCGTCCCGGCGTGAAGGGCGGCTACTTCCCGGTGCCGCCGGTGGACGCGCTGCAGGACATCCGCTCCGCCATGTGCTCCACGCTGGAGGAGATGGGCCTCAAGACCGAGGTGCATCACCACGAGGTGGCGACCGCCGGCCAGTGCGAGATCGGCGTGGCCTTCGGCCACCTGGTGCAGAAGGCCGACGAGGTGCAGATCCTCAAGTACGTGGTGATGAACGTGGCCCATGCCTATGGCAAGAGCGCCACCTTCATGCCCAAGCCCCTGGTGGGCGACAACGGCAGCGGCATGCACGTGCACCAGTCCCTGGCGAAGGACGGCAAGAACCTGTTCAGCGGCAACCTCTACGGCGGCCTCTCCGAGACCGCGCTCTATTACATCGGCGGCGTCATCAAGCACGCCAAGGCCCTGAACGCCCTCACCAACCCCGGCACCAACAGCTACAAGCGGCTGGTGCCCGGTTTCGAGGCGCCGGTGATGCTGGCCTACTCGGCTCGTAACCGCTCCGCCTCCATCCGCATCCCCTACGTGTCGAACCCCAAGGCGCGCCGCATCGAGGTGCGCTTCCCGGATTCCAGCGCCAACCCCTACTTCGCCTTCTCGGCACTGATGATGGCGGGCCTGGACGGCATCCAGAACAAGATCCATCCGGGCGACGCCATGGACAAGGACCTCTATGACCTGCCGCCGGAGGAGGAGAAGAACATCCCGCAGGTCTGCTACGCCCTCGACATGGCGCTGGATCACCTGGACAAGGACCGTGAGTTCCTGAAGAAGGGCGGCGTGTTCACGGACGACGTGCTGGACGCCTACATCCATCTCAAGATGCAGGAAGTCACGCGCCTGCGCATGACGACTCACCCCATCGAGTTCGACATGTACTACTCGCTGTAAGCGGGTGTCATGAGGGAAGCGATAGCTCGGCCGCCCACGGGCGGCCGAGTACTTTGGAGGGCGCGTTATGGACATAAGGTTCGCCACCGGCATGGACGCGGCGGCGGTCAACGCGATCTACCGGCCGAATATCGAGGACAGCAGCGTGTCCTTCGAGCTCACGCCGCCCACCGACGCCGCGATGGCGGAACGCATCCGCAAGGCGATCGTCTGGCTCGTGTGGGAGGATGAAGATGGCGTCGGCGGCTATGCCTACGCCTCGCGCTACCGCGACCGTCCCGCTTACCGGTGGTCGGTGGAGACCTCGGTGTACGTGCACGCATCCCGCCGGCGCCTCGGTGTGGGCCGGGCGCTTTACACCGAACTCTTCGGGCTCCTGGTGCAGCAGGGTTATTACACCGCGTTCGCCGGCATCACGTTGCCGAACGCGGCGAGCATCGGACTGCACGAAGCCATGGGTTTCGAGCCGGTGGGTGTGTACCGCAAGGCGGGCTTTAAGCTGGGCGCTTGGCGCGACGTGGGCTGGTGGCAGAAGGCTCTGCGCAGCTACGTGGTGCCAGCAGACGCGCCGGAGGCTTACTTGGAGAATTCTCGCGCATGAAAAAACCGCCGGCCTTTCGGCCGGCGGTCTCGAATAGAAAAGCTGGCGGGCCGCGGGGATGGGGTAAAGAACGACCCGCCAGCAATAGACCGGGAGTGGGGTAGCTCCCGGGCAGCTCCGCAGGGAGGGCGGAGCTGCGTTTCACGCGCGGGGAGCGCGTGATTCTTGAAAACGTTATCCACTTAACAAAGTGGACTAGACCGTCTAGTCCATAAATACTATAGTCCTGAACTTGGGTATCCGCAAGCCCTGTAACGATAAGTTACCTAAACTTGTGAGTAATCAGGGATTTGGACTACTCTCTAAGTCCATATGAACCGTATCGCGCTGGTTTTTATTGCGTTGACCGCCATGATCTTCATGGTGGCAGCGGATCCGCTTTACAAGTGGGTGGATGAGCAAGGCAACGTCCACTACTCGGACAAGCCTCAGCCCGGCGCCAAGCAGATCAAGCTGCCGCCAGCCACGACCTTCAAGATGCCCGAGCCCGTCACGGCCCCCACCAACGACAGCGACCGCCCCCAGCAGACTGACGAGGACAGGGCGCCGGAACGGGCGCCCTACACCGCATTCGAGATCGCCGCCCCTGCGCCGGACCAGGTGTATTGGAACGTCACCAGCGTCACCGTGAGCCTGAAGATCTCACCCATGCTCCATCCTGGCGACAGAGTGACCATCACCCTGGACGGACATGTGGAAGGCCCCATGAGCCAAGCCTCCTTCACCTTCGAAGACCTGGACCGGGGCGCCCATACCGTGAGCGCGAATCTGCAGGGGCAGGACGGCTCGGTGATGATCGCCAAGTCCGTCACTTTCTATATTCAAAGGGGCACAAAGCACTGATTTAGTGCGCATGCACTATAATGGTGCATGGATTCCGGACTATCCTTACCCGCCATCCTTGAAAATCAGACGACGGCCATCCTTTGCCTGGATGGCGCGCTCCATCTCACCTACCTGAACCCCGCCGCTGAGACCCTTTTGAGGCTCGATGCCCGCCAGGTACTGGGCCGGCCCATCCGTGAATGCCTGCCGGAAGCGGGTGAATTCGCGGCCGCCCTGGAGCGTAGCGCCGGCCGGCGCGAGACCTTCACCCAGCGCGAACTCCGGTTGCCGCTCGCCGAACGGGACACGGTCACGGTGGACTGCACTGCCACGCCGGTGGCGGAACGGGAAGGCGAGACGCCGCTCCTGGTGGAACTCGCGCCGCTGGACCGGCATCTGCGCATCAGCCGCGACGATGCGCTCATCGCCCAGCACGCGGCGAACCGGGTGCTGGCCCGCAACCTCGCCCACGAGATCCGCAATCCCTTAGGGGGTCTCCGCGGCGCGGCGCAACTGCTCGAGCGGCGCCTGCCGGACGAGTCCCTGCGCGAATACACCGGCGTGATCCTCAAGGAAGCGGACCGGCTCACGGCGCTGGTGGACGCCATGCTCGGCCCCACCAAGCCCGCGCAGCGCAGCGCCGTGAACATCCACGAGCTGCTCGAGCACGTGCTCAAGCTCACGCAGGCGGATGCGCCGGCGGGCGTGAAGTTCCTGCGCGACTACGACCCCAGCCTGCCGGAGCTCTCCCTCGACCGCGACCAACTGGTGCAGGCGCTGCTCAACATCGCGCGCAACGCATGCGAGGCGTTGGGCGCGCGCGGCAGCATCACCTTCCGCACCCGGGCGCTGCGCCAGTTCACCATCGGTCAGCGTCGCCATCGCCTCGTCGCCTGCGTCGAGATCGCCGACGACGGCCCCGGCATCCCATCCGAGCTGCAACCTCGCATCTTCGCGCCGCTCGTGAGCGGCAAGCCCGGCGGCACCGGCCTTGGGCTCTCCATCGCCCAGGAACTCGTGAACCGCCACGCCGGCCTCATCGAGTGCGTGAGCGCGCCTGGCGCCACCGTCTTCTCCGTGATACTCCCCCTGGAAGAGCAGCATGAACGCGAGCACGCCTGAGATCTGGGTGGTGGACGACGACCCGGCGCTACGCTGGGTCATGGACAAGGCACTGCAGGAAGCGGGCCACGCGGTACGGCTGTTCGCCAGCGCGGAAGAAGTGCGGCAGGCCCTCACCGGCGCGGTGCCCGCGGTGCTGGTGTCGGACGTGCGCCTGCCCGGCGAGGGTGGCTTCGAACTCCTGAAGTCGCTGCGCCGCGACCACCCGCGCCTGCCGGTGATCGTGGTCACCGCCCACGCGGACCTGGAGAGCGCGGTCAGCGCCTACCAGGGCGGCGCCTTCGAATATTTACCTAAGCCCTTCGACGTGGACGAGCTCGCGGCGCTGGTGCAGCGCGCATCGCAGGCTCAGCCTGCGATGCAGGCGAGCGCCGCCGCGGTGGACGAAGACCAGCTCGTCGGCGAGTCGCCGGCCATGCAGGAGGTGTTCCGCGCGATCGGCCGTCTCACCCGCAGCCATCTCACCGCGCTCATCACCGGCGAGTCCGGCACCGGCAAGGAACTGGTGGCCCGCGCCCTGCACCGTCACAGCCCACGCGCGCGCCAGCCCTTCATCGCGCTCAACACCGCCGCCATCCCGGCGGAACTCCTGGAATCCGAGCTCTTCGGCCACGAGCGCGGGGCCTTCACCGGCGCCACCGGTCGGCGCCTGGGCCGCTTCGAGCAGGCCCATGGCGGTACCCTGTTCCTGGACGAGATCGGCGACATGTCGCCGGCGCTGCAGACACGGCTCCTACGCGTGCTGGCGGAGGGCGAGTTCTTCCGGGTCGGCGGGCATGAGCCCGTGAAGGTGGACGTACGCATACTCGCGGCCACTCACCAGGACTTGCAGGCCCGCGTGGAGCAGGGTGCGTTCCGCGAGGACCTCTTCCACCGGCTCAACGTGGTGCATGTGCGCATGCCGGCGCTCAGGGACCGGCGCGGGGACATCCCGCTCCTGCTGGAGCACTTCATGAGCGCGGCGGCGCGGGAGCTCAACGTGGCGGGCAAGCGCCTCACCGCCGACGCTCTTGCCGCGTTGAGCGAGCGTCCCTGGCCAGGCAACGTGCGCGAGCTCAAGAACTTCTGCCGCCGCCTCATGCTGATGGCGCCGGGGCGCATCGTGCACAAGAGCGACCTCGGCGATGCACTGGAGCAGGGGCGCGCGCAACGGGAATCTGCCGACTGGCGCCAGGCGCTGCGTGCCTGGGCTGACGCGGAGCTGGACGCAGGCCGCCACGCAGCGCTCGCGGATGCCGAGGCGGAGTTCGAGCGCATCCTCATGGACGCGGCCCTCGCCCGCACCGGCGGCAGGCGCCAGGACGCGGCGAAGCTCCTGGGCTGGGGCCGCAATACCCTCACGCGCAAGCTCAAGCCGAAAGGTGCCTGACATGTCGCGCGTCGCGGCAATACGTTAATCCGGAAAGGGAAGTCGCGACGCCGGGACTAGAATCGAAGGCATCACACCCGCCCGAGGCAGGATGCCATGTTGATCGAAGCTTCCGTGGAGAACTGGGACCAGCACCATGCCGCCGTGGTGGCCACCAACAACATCGCACGCGAGGTGGCGGTGCCGCCCAGCGGCAGCGGCACGGGCTCCAGCGTCAACGGCTCGGAACTCCTGTGCCTCGCGGTGGCCACCAGCTACTGCAACGACATCTACCGCGAGGGACGCGAGCGCGGCATCGAGGTGCTGCGGGTGAACGTGGACGTGCAGGCGGACTTCCAAGGAACCGGCGAGCCACTCCAGGCGATAAGCTACCGCGCGCGGGTGGCGGCTAAGGGCGATGAGCAGGCTATCCGCGAGCTGATGCTGCACACCGACCAGGTGGCGGAGATCCAGACCACGTTGCGCAAGGGCATGGAAGTGAAGTTCGAGCCGGCGGAGATCATCGCGGAGGGCTAGCTGCCGGGCCCTGGCACCGCACCACCGCAGCTGCGGGGCGGGTCGCACCCGTCGGCACCGCGATCTGGACTGCGACGCAGTTCTGGGTGGGGGCCGCCCTCACCGCCTTCGGCACCGGAGCCGGCGCCATCATCGCCGGCATCTTCCCTTCCTTGAGCTCACGGATCTGCTCCTCCATCTGCCGCCGTGCTTCCTCTTCCTGCCGGTCGGCTTCGGTCATGGTGCGCATATAGAGGACGGGATGCTTAAGCCAGCCTTCCGGATCCTGATCCCGCCGGCTGGCGGTCTTGAAGGCATCCGCAACGTAGTTCGCCTTCACCAGGTTCATCCTGCTGGCGGGGTTATGCATGTTCTGCATCACCCAGTCCGGTGTCTCGAACTTCCCGTCCCGGCCCGTGACGGCTTCAAAAGTCCGGGGAGGCGAGTCCAGGCCGCCGCCTTGCACCAGCGGATACACCTCGACCTTGACCTGTACTCCCTCCAGCGGCTGACCGGTGGCGGCATCCAGGATCTCCCAGGGCGCGCAGCCGGCGAGTGCGAGCGGGAGTAGCAGGAAGGTGAACTTCAGGCGCGAGTCCATGGAGTCTCCCCATGCAGGTGACGCAGGCATTCTAGGGGTCTTGTTCAGGCTGCGGCGCTAGTCCGCGATGAAAGCGGTGTAAGACGCGTTGAATGCACTCAACCCGCTGCGCAAGTCTCGGCAGCGATCTTTTTCCCCGGCACGTTGAGGGCGCCGGTGAGCTCCAAGACGCTCTTGAGGTTGTGGCGTTGCAGGTAGTCGGCGATGCCGGCGTTCAGCTTCTTGCACACCAGCGGGTCGTAGAAGAGCGCGGTACCCACGCCCACCGCCGTGGCGCCGGCGATGAGGAACTCCAGCGCGTCGTTCACGGTGGTGACGCCGCCCTGGCCGATGATGGGGATGTTGTGGGGCTTGGCCACCTGGTAGACCTGCTGGGTCTTCAGGAGCGCGATGGGCTTGATGGCCGGTCCCGAGAGTCCGCCCTGGAAGTTGCCGATCACGGCGGCGCGCTTCTCCACGTCCACCGCCATGCCCATGAGGGTATTGATGACCGCGAAGCCATCGGTGCCCGCTTCGATGCAGCGCCGCGCGTTCAGCGCGATATCGGTCTGGTTCGGCGAGAGCTTGGTGATGATGGGCTTCTTGGTCACCGCGCGGCAGGCTGCCACCACCCGGGCGGACATGTCCGGGTCGTTGCCGAACTGCACGCCGCCTTCCTTCACGTTCGGGCAGGAGATGTTGATCTCCATGGCATCGATGGGCGAGTCGTCGAAGCGGCGCGTGACCTCAACGTACTCCTCCACCGTGGAACCCGAGACGTTGGCGATGAAGCGGGTCTCGGAGAAGTCCAGGGTGGGCAGGATGTTCTTCACCACGTGGTCCACGCCCGGGTTCTGCAGGCCGATGGCGTTCAGCATGCCCGAGGGGGTCTCATACACCCGGTGCGCCGGGTTGCCGAGGCGCGGCTTCAAGGTGGTGCCCTTCAGGCACACGGCGCCGGCGTCCCGGTTGGAGAAGCCCGCCACCCGCGTGTATTCTTCGCCGAACCCCACGCAGCCCGAGAGCAAGACCAGAGGCGAGTCGAACCGCATGCCGCAGAAATCGAGCTTGAGGGACGAGGGCAGGGGAGTGAAGTCCTTCATATATGTTCCACGTAATCCTCTATCAGCCTGAGATCCCGCCGAACGCGGGCAACATCATACGCCTGTGTGCCAACAGCGGCGCCGCGCTGCACTTGGTGCATCCCCTGGGGTTCGAACTCACGGAGTCGCGGGTGAAGCGCGCGGGCCTCGACTACCACGAGATGGCGAACGTCACGGAGCACGCCGATCTCGAGGCCTGCCTCGCGGCGGTTAAGCCCGCCCGCCTCTTCGCCCTCTCCACCCGTGGCAGTCGCCGTTACACGGAGGTGGCGTTCCAGCCGGGAGACGCCTTCCTGTTCGGTCCTGAGACCCGAGGCCTGCCCCAGCCGGTGCTGGACGGCCTGCCCGCGGACCAGGTCTTGCGCCTGCCCATGCGGCCCGGGAACCGCAGCCTCAACCTCTCCAATGCCGTGGCGGTGCTGGTGTTCGAAGCCTGGCGGCAGCAGGGCTTCCCTGGCGGAGCGTGAAGATTCCCTGCATTTCCTAGGGTTTCGACCTGCTTGACGCGTGGCTCCAGGTAGAGTATTTTACCTACAGGTTAATTAACCAACGGGTGTATCACATGGTCGCCGACCCGCTCAGCGCCACCTTCGCCGCCCTCGCGGACCCCACCCGCCGCGCCATCCTGGCCCGCCTCGCCACCGGCGAGACCTCCGCCAGCGAACTGGCGGCGCCGTTCGAGATCAGCAAGCCCGCCGTCACCAAGCACCTCAAGGTGCTGGAGAAGGCCGGCCTCATCACCCGCGGCCGCCACGCCCAGTGGCGTCCCTGCCGCCTCAAGGCCGCGCCGCTCCAGGACGTGTCCAACTGGGTGGAGCAGTACCGCCGTTTCTGGGAAGAGAAGCTCGACCGGCTGGACGTGTACCTGAAGGAACTCCAGGCGCAGGAGCGTGCGGCGAAGGAGAAGGATCATGGTCGCAAGAAATAAGCAGGCCGCCCCGGCGGTCCCGGACCTCACGCTGGTGCGCACGTTCGACGCGCCGGTCTCGCTGGTGTTCCAGTGCTGGACCGAGCCCAGGCATATCGTGCACTGGCTCGCGCCCCACGGTTTCGCCATCCCCCACGCGGAAGGCGAGCTGCGCCCCGGCGGTTCCTGGCGTTCCTGCATGAGGAAGCCGGACGGCACCGAGCTCTGGCTCGGCGGCACCTACCGCGAGGTGGTGAAAGACCGGCTACTGGTGTTCACCCACGCCTGGGATGACCCTGATGGCACGTCCGGTCACGAGACGGTGGTGACGGTACGCTTCGACGACCTGGGCGGCCGCACCCAGATCACCTTCCACCAGGCGCCGTTCGTGGACGACCGCGACCGCGACGGCCATGCCGGCGGCTGGAACGAATGCTTCGAGCGCCTGCAGACCTATCTCAAGGACGGAGCACGGCCATGACCTCAACCCAGCACGCCAGCTTCACGATAGACCGCCGCTACGACGCGCCGGTGGCCCTGCTGTTCAAGGCATTCGCCGACCAGCAGGCCAAGAGCCGCTGGTTCGGCGGCGGCAGCGAGTGGGACATGCAGTCCCGGGTGTTCGACTTCCGCGTGGGCGGCCGCGAGCACCTCTCCGGCAAGTGGAAGAGCGGCATGGTCTCCACCTTCGATGCCGTGTACCACGACATCGTGCCCGAGCAGCGCATCGTCTATGCCTACGACATGCACCTGGACGGCCGGCACATCTCGGTGTCGCTCGCGACCATCTCGTTCGCGAAGGACGGTGATGGCTCCAGGCTCACCATCACGGAACAGGGCGCGTTCCTGGACGGCTATGACGACGCCGGTTCCCGCGAGAAGGGTACCCGCGGCCTGATGGAGCGTATCGCCGATTCCCTGGAAGGCGGCGCGGTACAGGACCTGCCCGGGCCCGCGGCCAAGTGAGGCCCGCCATGCTGAAATCCCGATCGGACATGACGAAGAACGATACCGAGAACCGGAGCAATGCATGAGCATCGCGAAGCACTACGACAACCGCTGGCTGGCCATGGGACTGCTCTGCATGGGCGCGCTCATGATCGTCCTGGACGTGACCATCGTTAACGTGGCCCTGCCCTCGATACGCACGGACTTGAGGTTCGACGACGTGTCCCTGGCCTGGGTGGTGAACGCCTACGTGCTGATCTTCGGCGGCTTCCTGCTCTTGGGCGGGCGGCTCGGCGACCTCTACGGCCACCGCAAGATCTTCCTGGCGGGCCTCGCGCTGTTCACGCTGGCGTCCCTGGCCTGCGGCGTGGCGGGCTCCCAGTCCTTCCTGATCGTGGCGCGCAGCGTGCAGGGCCTCGGCGGTGCCATCGTGGATGCGGTCTCCCTCTCGCTCATCATGAATCTCTTCACCGGGACCCACGACCGCACCAAGGCCATGGGCGTGTACGGCTTCGTCTGCTCCGGCGGCGGCTGCATCGGCGCGCTGCTGGGCGGCGTGCTCACGGGCGGCTTCAACTGGCACTGGATCTTCCTGGTGAACGTGCCGGTGGGGATCGCGGTGTTCGCACTGTGCTGGAAACTGCTGCCAAGGCACGCCGGCGAGGCGGAAGGCCGCCAGCACCTGGACGTGGGCGGGGCCGTCACGGTCACCCTCGCGCTGCTGCTCGCCACCTACGCCACCATCAACGGCAACCAGGCCGGCTGGACCTCGCTGCGGACCTTGGGGATCATGGCCGTCTCCCTCGTGGTGTTCGGCGCGTTCCTCGTCATCGAGGCGAAGGTGAAGAAGCCGCTGGTGCCGCTCGCCATGCTGCGCCTGCGCAACCTCTCGGTGGCGAGCATGAGCGGGATCCTCTGGGCCGCCGCCATGTTCGCCTGGTTCTTCCTCTCGGCGCTCTACATGCAGCTCGTGCTGGGCTTCACGCCCATGCAGATCGGCATGGCGTTCCTGCCTTCCAACCTGGTGATGGCGGTCATGTCGCTGGGCTTCTCGGCGAAGCTGGTGATGCGCTTCGGCATCAAGGGCCCCATGTTCACGGGCCTGCTCATCGCATCGCTCGGTCTGCTCCTGTTCGCGCGGGCGCCGGTGGACGGCACCCTGGTGCGGGACGTGCTGCCCGGCATGATGCTCCTCGGCCTCGGCGCCGGCATCGCCTTCAACCCGGTGCTGATGGCCGCCATGAACGGCGTGCCCGAGACCGAGTCCGGCCTCGCCTCCGGCATCGTCAACACCGCGTTCATGCTGGGCGGCGCGCTCGGCCTCGCGGTGCTGGCGAGCGTGGCGGAGGCCCGCACCGGCAGCCTCTTGGGCGCCGGCACCGCCCATGCCGAGGCCCTGGCCGGCGGCTACCAGGCAGCTTTCCTCTGCGGCGCGGCCTTCGCGCTGCTCTCCGGCCTGCTGGGCGTGACGTTCCTGCGCACTTCGCAGCCGTCCGCGCCCGCCACGGCCCATTGAACCGATCCGAAAGGAGTGGAACCCATGAACGCATCCGAGGACTTCGTCACCACCCGCCTGTTCAACGCGCCGCGCGAGCTCGTGTTCGACGTGTGGACCCAGGAGCAGCACCTCAGCAAGTGGTTCGCGCCCAAGGGCTTCGACATCCTGGGCGGCAAGATGGACCTCAGGGTCGGCGGCACCTACCACTACGGCCTGCGCACGCCGGACGGCATGGAGATGTGGGGCAAGTGGACGTTCAAGGAGATCAAGCGTCCCGAGAAGCTGGTGGTCATCACCTCGTTCTCGGACCGACAGGGCGGCATCACCGTGCACCCGGGCAACCCCAACTGGCCGCGCGAGACCCTTGCCACCACCACCTTCGAGTCCCAGGGGCCGCGCACGCTGCTCACGCTGCGCTGGGCGCCCTACAATGCCACCGACCTGGAGCGCCGCACCTTCGCCGAGAACAAGGCGAGCATGGAGCAGGGCTGGGGCGGCACCATGGAGCTGCTCGAGCGCTACCTGGACAGCCTGGAAGGGGATGCCTGATGGAACCCCTGCGCCGCGAGCTCTACATCAGCCGCCTCTACGATGCGCCCCGCAACCAGGTGTTCCGCGCCTGGACCGAGGTGGAGCACATGTGCAAGTGGTGGGGACCGAAGGACTTCACCAACCACAGCTGCGAGATCGAGACCGGCGTGGGCGGGCGCCTCAGCATCACCATGCGCGGGCCCGATGGACAGGACTATCCCATGCGCGGCGTGTTCACGGAGTTCAAGGCTCCCGAGCGCCTGGCCTTCGACTTCGAGGCGCTGGACCTGGACGGCAAGGCGGTGCTCACGGGCCGCCTCACGCTGGCGCTGACGGACGAGGGCGGCAAGACCCGCCTCAGCCTCAGCACCTGGGCCGAGGGTGACAGCGAGGATGCCGCCGCCAAGCTCGGCGGCATGGAACAGGGCTGGAACCAGAGCCTGGAACGGCTCGCCGCCTCCCTGAAGGTATGAACACAAGGAGCCGCACATGCGCGTATTGATACTGGCCCTCGCTCTCTTCGCCTCCGCCGCGGCGCTCGCCGCTCCGGCGGTCTATGACGTGGATCCCGAGCATACCCATCCGGTGTTCGAGGCGGACCACTTCAACGGCCTGTCCGTCTGGCGCGGCCTGTTCAAGAAGAGCCGCGGCACCGTCACGCTCGACAAGGCCGCCGGCGCCGGCACGGTGGACATCTACGTGGACACCGCCAGCGTGGTCACGGGCCTGGACAAGCTGGACCAGGTGCTGGTGGGCAAGGACTACTTCGACTCGGCCAAGTACCCGGAGGCTCGTTTCACCGGTAAGCTCGGCGGGTTCAAGGACGGCGCGCCCACGGTCGTGGATGGCCAGTTCACGCTGCGCGGCGTGACTCGGCCCATGCAGTTCAAGATCCTCTCCTTCAAGTGCACGGTCCACCCGCTCTACAAGCGCGACTGGTGCGGCGCCGACGTGCTGGGCAGCTTCGACCGCGACGACTTCGGCATGGATGCAGGCAAGGACTGGGGCTTCAGGATGGGCGTGACGCTGCGCATCCAGGTGGAAGCCATCATCGGGAAATGAGCGCGAGCCTCAGCCGCCGGGGCTGACGCGGTTGCGGCCGGCGGCCTTGGCGGCGTAGAGCGCCCGGTCCGCCGCTTTCAACAGACGTTCGATGGGGCCGGCCGGCTGGCTGTCCTGCACCACGCCGATGCTCACGGTGATCCTGAGCGCCCGGTCCACATCGGGCAGGCGCAGCTCCTGCACGCTGGCCCGCACCCGCTCCGCCAGGGCCAGCGCCTGGTCCAGGTCCGTCTCAGGGCAGAGCACCGCGAACTCCTCGCCGCCCACGCGGCCGAACAGGTCGCTCTCGCGCAGTGTGTCCGCCACGCAGGCGGCGAAGGCCGCCAGCGCGTGGTCGCCGATCGCGTGCCCGTGCCGGTCGTTCACTTCCTTGAAGTGGTCGATGTCCAGCATCAGCATGCAGAGCCGGCGTCCGTAGCGGTGCGAGCGCGCACGCTCGGCGGAGGCGCGCTCCAGGAAGGCGCCGCGCCGCAGTGCTCCGGTGAGCAGGTCGGTGACAGCGATGTGCCGGATGCGCTTGCCGCGCATGCTCAGCACGTAGGCGAGCACACTCAGGCTCAGTACCGCCAGCACCGCCAGCACCAGCAATCCGGCCCTGAACGGCGAGGAGGTCTGCCAGCCGCCGCGGGGATGGGCCGCCACCTGCCAGGATCCGAACGGCAGCCGCACGGATTCGGTCACGGGCTTGTCGTCGAACACGGCCGCCGGCCCGAAGAACGGCTCGCCGTGCTCACCCAGCCCGTCTCTCCCGCGCACCGCGAACTCCATCTCGGGGTTGTCCACGAGCGGCTGCAGGTTCTGCGTGAACCTGTCGTAGTCCACGATCAGCGTGGCGAAACCCCAGAAGCGGCGGCCGCCCGCGGCTTCTCGGTATATGGGGTCGCGTGCCACCAGCCCGATGCCGCCCTGCTTCAAGGCCAGCGGCCCGGCCACGCGGATGCGGCCGTCCTGGATGGTCTCCCGCACCACGTCCTTCTGCCCCGCGAGCTCCAGCAGGTTCATGCCGCGCACCTGCGCCTCGCCGGAGGAGGGATAGACGTAGCGCACCACGCCGCCGGGAGAGAGCTGTATCTCCCGCAGATCCGGCAGGTTGCGGGCGAGGATCGGGCCGATGCGCTGTAGGGCGGCCTCGTCTATCTCACGGTCCATGGCGGTGAGCGCCTCGATCGCGAAGAGCGCGCTGAGGTCGAGGTTGATCTGCTGCTCCAGCCGGCCGCGGGCGAGGGCGGCGAACTGCACCACGCGGGCGCGCTGGCGCGCCTGGAACGCCACGTCCTCCAGGTGCACGATGTAGGCGGCGAAGCCGCCGGTGATGAGCAGGGTGAGCAGCGCCGCCGAGAGCGGCGCGGAAAAGAGCCTGAACTGCCATGTCTTCGCCATGGCTTCCGGTCCATCTGCGGGGGAGGTCTCTAAAATACCACGGGGCGGGCATGCTGCCCGCCCCGTGGAGGGCCTGACCCTTACGGCTTCAGCAGGGCCGTGGCCTTGTCCAGCTCCGCGCTGTACTTCAGGAGCACGTCGGCGTCGATCCCGATGTACTTGTTGGCGGTGTCCCAGTCCTCCTGGTCCACCGCCTCGCGCACGCCGGGCAGGGTCTTGGCGCCGTAGCCCGTGTACAGGCCAGGCGCGTAGATCATGTGCCTGAACCAGGGCCGGCCCGGCAGGCCGTCCTTGTACTGCAGCATCTGTTCCAGGCCGCGCAGTTGCTTGTCCAGTGCTGCGCGCCGGTCCGCCGTGAGCTTGAAGCCGCCGTCCGCCACCGCCGCGAACGCGGTGTCGTAGGCCGCGGCGCTGGCCTTGAGCTTCACCAGCGCGTTGTCCAGCGGGGCGAAGTTCAGGAACGGCGCGGGCTTGGCCGCCGGCGGCGGCACGTAGGTCAGGGTCGGGTCTGCCGCCAGCGTGAACGCCTTGTCGCCGAGCAGCTTGTTCTGCTGTTCGTTGCGGGTGCGGATGCCTCCTGCCAGCTTCTGCACCTCGTCCACGTACCGCGCCACGGTGTCGGCGAAGTCGCAGAAGCTGTACGGCAGCACGTCCGCCTGGGCGAAGCGCAGCACCGTGTGGCCGGCGGTCTGGGACAGGGCCACGCCGTACTTGAAGCCCGGGTCGCCGAAGCGGTCGTAGTGGTCGAAGGAGTCGTAGATGGAGTGGTAGTCGCCGCCCACGCCCTCGCCGTCGTAGCCCATGTCGAGGGAGGCGATGCCGAGGTGGTCGAGGAACGCGGTGTAGTCGGAACCGGAGCCCAGGGGGCCGAGCGGCACCTCCTGGTCGGAGGCGGCGATGGCGGCGAGGTCCGCGTCCTCGGAGGAGGCGCTGGGCGAGAAGCCCTGCACCCTGAGCGCCGCGCGCTCGCGCGCCATCACGCTCACGCCGGTCTGCGGATCGGTGATGCCGTCCGCTACCTGGTTCACCGTGGCCTGCAGCGAATGCGAGCCGAGCGCGAACAGGAAGCCGCGCACGTTGCCGTCGGTGTTGAGGTAGAGCACCGCCTTCTTCTGCAGCTCGTCGGCGTGGGCCTCGGCCCATTCGGTGGAACCGAGCAGGCCCGGCTCCTCGCCGTCCCAGCTCGCGTACACCAGCGTGCGCTTGGGCCGCCAGCCCTGCTTCACCAGCGCGCCGATGGCCTTGGCCTCGCCGAGCAGCGCCACGTTGCCGGACAGCGGGTCGGAGGCGCCGAACACCCAGCCGTCGTGGTGGTTGCCGCGCACGATCCACTCGTCCGGCAGCTCGCTGCCCTTCATCACCGCGATCACGTCGTAGACGGGCTTCTGGTCCCAGTTGTTGAGCACCTTGAGGTGCACGCGCGTGGCGCCGGGGCCGATGTGGTAGGTGATGGGCAGCGCGCCGCGCCAGGACTCGGGCGCCACCTGGCCGCCGAGCGCGGCGAGCAGCGGCTTCGCGTCCGCGTAGGAGATCGGCAGCACCGGGATCTTGAGCACGGTCTTCGCGTCAGCCAGGTCGAAATGGCCGGGCTTCGAGGGCGCACCCTTGCCCGGGGTCAGCGGGTCACCGGGATACACCGGCATGTCCGCCACCGAGCCGCGCTGCACCGCGTCCTCGGGACGCCAGGCGCCCTTCGGGTACACGTCGCCCTGGCGATAGCCGTCGTCGAAGGGGTCGGAATAGACGAGGCAGCCCACCGCGCCGTGCTGGTATGCCAGCTTGGGCTTGAGGCCCCGCCAGCCCTGGCCGTAGCGGGCGATCACGATCTTGCCCTTCACGTCCACGCCGTGGCGCGCCAGTTCCTTGTAGTCGTCCGGCATGCCGTAGTTCACGTACACGAGCTCGGCGGTCACGTCGCCGTCGCCGCCGTAGGCGTGGAAGGGAGGCAGCACGTTTTCCGTCAGCCCCGAGGTGCGGTCGCCTTCCACCGCCGGCTCGTGCAGCTTGGCCTTGTAGCTGGTCGGCGCCACCATCTCCACGAGCTCTTCCTTCGGCGTCGGATAGAGGGTGTAGAAGGTCTCGATGCGCGCGTCCCAGCCCCAGGACTGGAACATCTTGAGCATGGCCTCGGCGTTGGCCTTGTCGTGGGGCGTGCCCACGTTGTTCGCCGCCGAGGACATGTCGCGGTCCCATTCCCGCAGGTCGTCGGCGTTCAGCTGCGCGTCGAACTTCTTCTCGAGCGCGGCCTGGGTCGCGGCGTTCGCGCCGGAGAAGCCCAGCATCGCGGGCTGGCTGTCATCGGCGGCGAGGGCGCCTAAGCTGAGGCCGGCCGCCAGGGCCGACACCAGCAGGGCAAGGGGTTTCACGGACCATGGACGGCGCATGGGCATACCTCGTGGATACGGGGAGGGTAGAGAGGTTTAGATGATACGCCCAGCGGAAGGTTCCGCCTTAAAGCTGCTGCGCTTGCCGGGGCGTTGTTGGGCTTCGGACTCGCAGTCGGTCATGCACATAAGAGTGCACTCCCTCCTGCTCGCCTCGCCCGCCTAGCCCCGGCTTCGCTCGCGACGCTTTAAGGCAGTTTAGGGACTTTAATGGGCGTTTTCGGACTTCAAGGCGCGGCCCATGAGAGCCTCCACCGCAGTTCGCGGGTCCTGGCCTTCATAGAGGATGCGATAGATCTGCTCACAGATGGGCATCTCCACGCCCAGGCGCTTGGCCAGCACGTGCACCGCCTCGGCGGCGTAGAAGCCCTCCACCACCTGGCCGATGTCCTTCTGTACTTGTTCTCGGCTCTTGCCGGAGGCGAGCCCCAGCCCCATGCGCCGGTTGCGGGACTGGTCGTCGGTGCAGGTGAGCACGAGGTCGCCCAGGCCTGCGAGGCCCTGGAAGGTCTCGGGCCGCGCGCCGAGCTTGAGTCCCAGGCGCGTGATCTCGGCAAGGCCGCGGGTGATGAGCGCGGCACGGGCGTTGGCGCCGAACCCGAGGCCGTCGCTGATGCCGGTGCCGATGGCCACGATGTTCTTGACGGTGCCGCCCACCTCGACGCCCGTGAGGTCCTCGGAGGTGTAGGCGCGGAAAGTCGGGCTCGCCACCGCCTGGGCCAGGTCCGCGGCGAAGCGCTTGTCGTTGGAAGCGATGGTCACGGCGGTGGGCATACCGCGCGCGACTTCTTTCGCGAAAGTGGGGCCGGAGAGCACCGCGAACGGTATGCCGTCGAAGACCTCGCGCGCCACCTCGTGCAGGAGTTTGCCGCTCTCGATCTCGAAACCCTTGGTGGCCCAGGCGAGGCGCAGCGCCTTGGGCTTGCAGGCGGCGATCTGTTTCAGCGTACTGCGGAAACCGTGGCTTGGCACCACCACCAGCAAGTCGTCGCAGTCGGCGACGAGCTTCGGTAGCTCGAACTCGATGGCGAGGGGGTCGGGGAAGGGACAGCCGGGCAGGAAGCGCTTGTTCTCACGGTCCTTCGGCAGCGGCTCGAGCTCGCTCTTGTCCACGGACCACAGCCGCACCGCGCGGCCGTTGCGCGCGAGGCAGATGGCGAGCGCCGTGCCCCAGGAGCCGGCGCCGACGATGCCGATGGGCCGCGTGCCGGACACGGGCTGCGCTTACTTCGCCGCCCCGGCTTCCGCCAGGCTCTGGGCGTAGACCGCGTCGAAGTTGACCGGCTGCAGCAGCAGCGCCGGCATGCCGCCCTTCATCACCAGGTCCGAGACCACCTCGCGGGCGTATGGGAACAGGATGCCCGGGCAGTAGCTGCCGAGGATCGCCTTCTCCTCCGCCTCGGCGAAGCCGGAGACGGCGAACAGGCCCGCCTGGTGTACCTCGATGAGGAACAGGCTGCGGCCGTCGCTGGTGGCTTCCACGGTGACCGTGAGCACCACCTCGACCTCGTTGCCGGAGATCTTCTTGCTGGCGGTGCGCATGCTCACGTCCAGCTGGGGGCTCATGGGGGAGGCGAACACCTCCGGCGAACGCGGCGACTCGAAGGAGCAGTCCTTCACGTAGATGCGGCTCAGCAGCACGGTCTTCTGCTGCGGGTTGTCGTTCTCGGCCATGGGCTCCCTCGGATTGGTCTTATATAAAGGTTATCGGAAAAAATCAGTCGCCGGACAGGAGCGGGTCCAGCCCGCCGCTGCGCTCCAGCATGTACAGCTCGTCGAAGCCGCCCACGTGGTGCGTGCCGACGAAGATCTGCGGCACCGTGCGCCGGCCGCTCTTCTGCATCATCTCCGCCATCTTGTCCGGGTCCTGGTCCACGCGCACCTCGGTGTAGGGCACGTGCTTGGCGTCCAGTAATGCCTTGGCGCGCACGCAGTAGCCGCAATATTGGGTGGAGTAGACCGTGACCGGCGCCATGGCTTCAGCCGCGCTCCAGCGGGAACTGCTCCTGCTGCCAGGCGGCGATGCCGCCCTTGAGCACGCTCACCGGCCCCAAGCCCAGCTTCGAGAGGCGCGCGGCGGCGCTGCCCGCCTCGCGGCCGTCCTTGCAGCAGAGCAGCAGCGGCTGGCCCTTGAGCTTGTCGAGCTCGCTCGCCCGCGCGTCCAGTTCCGGCAGCGGCAGGTTGCGGGCATGGATGATGTGGCCGGCGGAGAACTCGGCGGGGGAGCGCAGGTCCAGCACCGCGGCGCCCTTGTTGATGAGCAGAACGCCCTGGCCGGCGCTCACTTCCTGGTACTTGCGCATGCGGCGTAGTGCCTCGTCCACGGCGAGCGCGACGAGGGCCAGCACAGCGAGGCCGGCGAGGTAGTAGTGGTGTTGGATGAACTCGAGGAGGCGTGACATGTTCGGTATATGTGGCCGGGTGCGGCGTAAAAAAGGCTGCGTAGTATAGCAGTTCGCTTCCCAAGCCCTTGAAACACGGGGTAAAACGCCCTCATCCGGGCGGAATTGTTTAGAATCGGCCCTCATCCCTGCCGCCGGGCCCCCTGATTTGCCAGCTGTCCTGCACCGTACGCGTTCTCCGCGCCGCCTGAGGCGGCTGTGGCTGGCGCTGCCGCTCCTGGCCCTGGCCGTCTCGGCGTATGGGGCCACGGACAGCGCCGCCAAGCAGAAGCAACTCGATGCCCTGCGCGCGCGCCTGACCAAGGTGCAGCAGGACCAGGAGGCGGCGCTGCAGAAGCGCGACGCGGTCCAGGTGCAGCTGCGCCAGAGCGAGCGCGCCATCGCCGCCGCCCAGCGCGAGTACCAGGACCTGGACCGGCAGGTGGACGCGGCCGAGCGCCAGCTTGCCGATCTCGAGCGGCAGAAGGCGGCGCGCCAGGCGGCGTTGGACGCGCAGAAGCGCGCGCTGGCCGAGCAGCTGCAGGCCGCCTACCGCGAGGGCCAGGATTCCCAGCTCAGGCTGCTGCTGGATGCGCAGGACCCGGAGACGGTCGGGCGCCTGCTCGCCTACTACGACTACGTGAACCGCGCGCGCGCCGCGCGCATCGGTGCGGTGCGCAAGGAGATCGCGGCGCTGGATGAGGTGGATGCGCGCATCCAGGACCAGCTCGATTCCCTCAAGAGCCTGCGCGACGGGCGCGCCAAGATGCTCGCGGAGCTGCAATCGCGCGGCAAGGCGCGGCGCGACCTCCTGGCGAGCCTCGACGCCGGCATCAAGAGCCGTGGCGCCGAGATCGCACGCCTGAAGCGCGACCAGCAGGCGATGCAGTCCCTGGTGGACAGCCTGCGCAAGGCGCTGGGCGACGTGCCGCCGGAGCTCATGCAGGGCAAGCGCTTCGCCTCCCTCAAGGGCCGCCTGCTATGGCCGGTGGCGGGCAAGGTGCTGGACCGCTACGGCGAGCCCCGTGCCGGCGGCCACCTGCGCTGGGACGGCGACCTCATCGCGGCGCCCCTCGGCACGCCGGTGCGGGCCGTGTCCCAGGGGCGCGTGGTGTACGCGGACTGGATGCCGCACTTCGGCCTGCTGGTGATCCTCGACCATGGCGACGGCTACCTGAGCATCTACGCCCACAACCAGAACGCTACCCGCCAGGTGGGCGACTTCGTGAAGGCCGGCGAGACCATCGCCGCCCTCGGCGACACCGGCGGCGAGGACCAGCCCGCCCTCTACTTCGAGCTGCGCCACGGCAACGACACCCTCGACCCGCGCCGCTGGTGCCACGGCAGTCCCTGAAAGCCTGGGTGTACCATCAACCGCTTCCCACGCCGCGCCAGTGCGGCATGCAAGGACCGACATGAACACGCGCCTGCTCCCGCTGATTCTCCTCGCCGCCTCCACTGCCGCCGCGGCTGCGCCCGCGGTGCCGGCGCCCTCCGCCGCCACCCGCGCCGCGCTGCCCTGGGATGAGGTGCGCCAGCTCGCGGACGTGATGCAGCTCGTCAAGGAGCAATACGTGATCCCGGTGGACGATGCCACGCTGCTGCACGGCGCGCTGAAGGGCATGCTCGGCAACCTGGACCCGCACTCGGACTTCCTGGAGAAGACCGAGTACAGCGACATGCAAGACTTCACCAACGGCGCCTATAACGGCATCGGCATCGACATCGGCGTGGACGAGGACGGCGGCATCATCGTGGTCACGCCCATCGACGGCTCGCCGGCGGCCAAGGCCGGCGTACAGGCGGGTGATGCGATACTGTCGGTGGACGGTACCTCCACCGACGGCCTGGACATCGACCAGGCCGGCGACCTCCTGCGCGGCAAGCCCGGCAGCAAGGTCACGCTGGAGCTGCAGGGCGCGGACCAGGACCGGCCCTACACCGTGACGCTCACCCGCGAGCAGGTGCACGTGGCCTCGGCCCGCGGCGAGCTCCTGCAGAAGGACTACGGCTACCTGCGCATCGCGGACTTCGGCGACGACACCGTCGCCGCCGTGCATGCGACCCTCAAGGACCTGGTGAAGAAGAACGGCGGTCCGCTCAGGGGCCTCGTCATGGACCTGCGCCAGAACCCGGGCGGGCTGCTCGATGCGGCGGTGACCGTGTCCGACGACTTCCTGGACAGCGGCGTGATCGTCACCGCCAAGGGCCGCGCACCGGATGCGAACCTCAGCCGCAGTGCTGCGCCCGGCGACCTCTTGGCCGGCGCGCCCATGGTGGTGCTGGTGGACTACGGCACCGCCTCCGCCGCGGAGATCGTGGCCGGGGCGCTCAAGGACGACCGGCGCGCGCTGGTGGTGGGCACCCAGACCTTCGGCAAGGGTTCGGTGCAGACCGTGATCCCGCTGCCCCAGGGCGATGCCATCAAGCTCACCACCGCGCTCTACTACACGCCCTCGGGCCGCTCCATCCAGGCCCAGGGCATCGTGCCGGACGTGGAAGTGGACCAGCTCAAGCTTGCGGACGACGACGGACAGGGCGGTGCGCCCGAGAAAGAATCGAGCCTGCGCAGCCACCTGCCGAATCCCGCACCGGCGCCCGCCACCGGCCCCGCCGCGGCGAAGGCCCTGCAGGCTTTGGCGGGCCGGGACTTCCAGCTCTACCAGGCGCTCAATCTATTGAAGGGATTGAGCGCGACCCGCGCCAGATGAGATCCGCCGCGCTCGTCCTGCTCGGGAGCCTGTGCACCGCCGCCGCCGCGGCGGACATCCCGCCGTCCGCGCCGCTACCGCCCGTGTACGTCGCGGTGGTCATCGATGATCTCGGCAACAGCTGGGAGGAGGGTCGGCGTACGGTGGCGCTGCCGGGGCCGGTGGCCTGCTCCATCCTGCCCCACACCGAGCGCGCCGAGGACATCGCAAACCTGGCCTATGCCGTCCGCAAGGAAGTGCTGCTGCATCTGCCCATGCAGTCCGTAGGCGAGCACCGCCTGGGCTCCGGCGCCGTGACGCTGGACATGAAGGAGCGGGACATCCGTGCCACGGTGGCGGACGACCTCGTCTCCATCCCCCACGTGGTGGGCATGAACAACCACGAGGGCAGCCTCATGACCCAGCACCCGGGCGACATGGCCTGGGTGATGCAGGCCCTGCGCGAGGCCGGGCCGTACTTCTATATAGACAGCTTCACTTCGGCGGACAGCGTCGCCTACCAGATCGCGCGGGAGCAGCATGTGCCGGCGGCGCGCCGCGACGTGTTCCTGGACGATGACAACGACGAGGCTTCGGTACGGTTGCAGTGGAACCGCCTGCTCAAACTCGCCCGCCGGCACGGCTTCGCACTGGCCATCGGCCATCCGCGCCCCGCCACGCTGGCGGTGCTGGAGCAGGAACTGCCGAAGCTCGCCTCACAGGGCGTGGTGCTGGTGGCGCCGTCGAAGATCGTGGAGCTGCAAGAACAACACCCCCTTGCTGGAATCATGGCGCCCGATTCTCTTGCTCCTTAGGAGTCAGATATGAAGGAT
>DATAHN010000040.1:0-11563 GCA_036263155.1 Gammaproteobacteria bacterium
ACACCGAGCGCGTGTTCCTGCAGGGAGTCTCGCCATGAGCCCGCGCCACCTGGCGCTTGCCGCCCTCACGCTCGGCCTCGCCGCCTGCGCCGATAAGTCCGCGCTTCCCCTCACCGGCACCCTGGAGCGGGACCGCATCGAGCTCGTGGCCGAAGCCCAGGAACCCATCGTGGAGATCCCGGTGCACGAGGGCGCCCGGGTCAAGACTGGCCAGGTCATCCTGCAGCTCGGCACCGAGAGTTATGCTGCCCAGCTCGCCCAGGCCCAGGCCGCGCGGGACCAGGCGGCGGCACGCATCCCCGGCGCCGAAGCCACTCTGGTGCAGGCCCAGAAGGACTACGACCGGGGGCTGATCCTCGTGAAGCAAGGCACCCGCTCCCAGTCCGAACTGGACCAGGCCAAAGCTGCCCTGGACAACGCCCGTGCCGCCCGGCGGGCCGCCGGTGCCGCGCTGGATCAAGCCCAGGCCTCCCTCGACGACATGCACATCAGTGCCGACCGCCTCAGCGTGCGCGCGCCCCGCGACGCCATCGTGGATTCCCTGCCCTACCATCTGGGCGAGCGTCCGCCGGCGCACGCCACCGTGGCGGTGCTGCTGGACGCTTCCGCGGCCTACGCCCAGGTGTACATCCCCGAGCCGCTGCGCGCCCGCGCCGTGGCCGGCCTCAAGGCGACCCTGCGCTTCGACGGCGTGGACAAGAGCTACACCGGCACCCTGCGCTACGTGTCCCAGGACGCGAGCTACACGCCCTACTATTCCCTCACGGAGCGGGACCGCAGCCGCTTGGCTTACCTCGCCAAGGTCTACCTCGAGCCTGCCGACGCCGCCGGCCTGCCGAGCGGCGCACCGGTGACCGTGGACTTCCCGGACCTGCACTGACGTGGCCGGCGACGCTGCCATCGAGACCCGCGGGCTCACCCGCCGCTTCGGCAGTTTCACTGCCGTCGATGGCATCGACCTCACCATTCCGCGTGGCAAGATCTACGGCTTCCTGGGACCGAACGGCGCCGGCAAGTCCACCACCATCCGCATGCTCTGCGGCCTGCTGAAGCCTTCCGGCGGCGAAGTGCGGGTGCTGGGCCACGAGATTCCGCGGGAGGCCGAGGCCCTGCGCCGCAAGATCGGCTACATGACCCAGGGCTTCTCCCTCTATACGGACCTGACGGTGCGGGAGAACCTCGAATTCATGGCCGAGGTGTTCACCCTGCCGGCAGGCGAGCGCAGGACCCGCATCCGCGAGGCCACGGAGCGCTACAACCTCGCCGAATTGCTGAAGCAGCGCGCCGGCACCTTGAGCGGCGGCCAGAAGCAGCGCCTCGCCCTCGCCGCCGCCACCCTGCATTCGCCGGAGATGCTGTTCCTGGATGAACCCACCGGCGGCGTGGACCCCCAGAGCCGCCGCGATTTCTGGGACCGGCTGTTCGACCTCGCCGCCGAAGGCACCACCATCCTGGTCTCCACCCACCTCATGGACGAGGCGGAACGCTGCCACGGTCTCGCCATCATCAGCCGCGGCAAGCTCGCGGGGGAAGGGACGCCCAAGGCGCTGATGCAGCACATCGACGCGCTGGTGCTGCAGGTCGACTCACCGGATCCGCGCCGTGCCGCGGCCCTGCTGCGCGAACAGCCCTACGTGAAGAGCGTCACCCAGATCGGCAACCACCTGCATGCGCTCCTGGACAAGCACACCCAGGGCGGCACCCGCAAAGTTCAGGACCTGCTGGACAAGCAGGGCCTGGACTCGAAGGTGAAGGACACCCCGGCGAACCTGGAGGACGTATTCGTAGCCTCCACCGGTTTCGGCGGTGAAGAGGATACCCATGCCGCTTGACGCCCTGCGCCGCGCCCGCGCCATCGCCGCCAAGGAAGTCCGCCAGCTGCTGCGGGACAAGCTCACCTTCGGCATGATCGTCGGCATCCCGCTCTTGCAGGTGATCCTGTTCGGCTACGCCATCAACACCGACGTGCGTCACCTGCGGGCCGCAGTGGCGGACATGGCCAACACCCAGCTCTCCCGCAGCGTGGTGGCCGAGGCACAGGCCAGCCAGGTGATGGACGTGGTCGCGGTGGCCCGCTCCGCGCCGGAACTGGAAGGGATGCTGCGGGATGGCCGGATCTCGGTGGGTATCTACCTGCCGCCGGACTTCGACCGGCGGGCCGCCGGCGGCACCCGGCCTGCAGCCCAGCTCATGGTGGACGGGGCCGACCCCACCCTGCTGGGCGTGGCCCAGGGCTTGGCACGGATGCCGGTGTCGGCACGAGGCTCGCCGCGCGGAGCCCCTGCACCCCTCTTCGAACTGCGCAACTACTACAACCCGGAGCGGCGTTCGGCGGTGGATATCGTCCCTGCGCTCATCGGCGTCATCCTCACCCTCACCATGGTGCTGTTCACCGCCGTCGCTATCGTGCGCGAACGGGAGCGCGGCAACCTCGAGCTCCTCATCACCACCCCGGTCAGCACAGTGGAGCTGATGGTGGGAAAGATCGGCCCCTACATCGTCATCGGCCTCATCCAGGTCACCATCGTGCTGCTTCTGGGCCGGCTGCTGTTCCACGTCCCCATCGTCGGCAGCCTGTGGAACCTCTACCTCGCGGCGCTACTCTTCATCGCGGCCAGCCTGGGCCTCGGCCTGCTCATCTCCACCGTCGCCCGCACCCAGTTCCAGGCCATGCAGCTCACGGTGTTCACCTTCCTGCCCTCGATCCTGCTCTCGGGCTTCATGTTCCCCTTCGACGGCATGCCGCGTTTCGCCCGCTGGATCGGCGAGTTGCTGCCCCTCACCCACTTCGTGCGCATGGTGCGGGGCGTGCTGCTGCGCGGCGCGGAGCTCTCCGGCCTGTGGCCGGAGGTGTGGCCGCTGCTCCTGTTCTTCGCCGTCACCATGACGTTCGCCGTCCTCAAATTCCATAAGCGCCTCGACTGAAATCGGTCAAATTCTGGCCACAGGCCTCCCCGTGGCGTAGAATGCGCGGCTTATTTTCCGAGGAGTCCCCATGCGCATCGGCAAGCACAGCGTCGTCTCCATCGACTACACCCTGACCGGCAAGGACGGCGAGGTGCTGGACAGCTCCCAGGGCCGCGAGCCGCTGGCCTACATCCACGGCACCGGCAGCATCGTCCCGGGCCTGGAGGAGGCGCTGGAGGGCAAGGAGAAAGGCGCTGCCGTCCAGGTGAGCGTGCCCCCCGCCAAGGGCTACGGCGAGCGCGAGGAGTCCCTGTCCCAGAAGGTGCCGCGCAGCATGTTCGATATCGAGTCGATCGAGCCCGGCATGCGCTTCCATGCCGAGGGCGCCCACGGCACCCACGTCGTCACCGTTACCGCGGTGGACAGCGAGAACGTGACGGTGGATGCGAACCACCCGCTCGCGGGCCAGACCCTGAACTTCGACGTGAAGGTGGTGGACGTGCGTGCCGCCACACAGCAAGAGCTCTCCCATGGCCACGTCCATGGCGCTCACGGTCATGATCATTGAAGATAGCCAAGGCTGAAAAATGAAAAAGGGCGCTCAGGCGCCCTTTTCTTTTTTCAAGAATCAGTCATGAGCGCGCAGGGCGCCGCGCTCTTATCTCTTCCTGGTTTTCTTCTTCGGCCCGGGCTTCCCGCCCTTGCCGCGGTCGGCTCGCTTCTTACCCTGCCCCGCAGCCGTCCGCCGCTTGCGGTCTTTGTCCAGGCGCCGCTCGCGCTTCTGCACCATCGCCTGCTTGGGCGTGGTGGTCTTCTTGCGTTCCTTGTCGAAGGGGTTGGCCCCGGTGCGGAACTCCACCCGGACCGGCGTGCCCTGCAGCTCGAAGGCTTCCCGGAACACGCCCATCAGGTAGCGCTTGTAGGCGTCCGGCGCCCGTTCCAGCTGGTTGCCATGTATCACGATCACCGGCGGGTTCTTGCCGCCCTGGTGCGCGTAGCGCAGCTTGATGCGGCGGCCCGCCACCATCGGCGGCTGGTGCTGCACCACCGCAGCCTCCATCACACGCGTCAGTTCCGAGGTACCCATCTCGCGCATCGCCGCACGGTAGGCCTTGTCCACCGAGACCATCACGTCCCCCACCGCGGTGCCGTGCAGCGCCGAGATGAAGTGCAGGCGGGCGAAGTCCAGGAACGGCAGCTTGAGGTCCAGGGTACGGCGCACGTGGGCGCGCTGGTCCCCGTCCAGGCCGTCCCACTTGTTCACCGCCAGCACCAGCGCGCGGCCGCGTTCCACCGCGAGCCCGAGCAGCGAGGCATCCTGCTCGGTGATGCCCTCCTGGGCGTCCAGCACCGCGATCACCACCTCGGCCTTGTCGATGGCCTGCAGCGTCTTCACGATGCTGAACTTCTCCACCATGTCGTCCACCCGCGACTTGCGGCGCACGCCGGCGGTGTCGATGAGGGTGTATTGCTTGCCGTTGCGCTCGAAGGGCACGAACACCGAGTCGCGGGTGGTGCCCGGCTGGTCGAAGGTGACCATGCGCTCCTCGCCCAGGAGCCGGTTGATGAGCGTGGACTTGCCCACGTTGGGGCGGCCGATCACCGCCACGTGGATGCGCTGGCCCAGTGCCTCCGGCTCGTCTGTGTCCGGCGGCAGGGTGTCGAGGACAAACTGGATGAAGGCGGCCACGCCGTCGCCGTGGGCGGAAGCGATGGCGCGCGGCTCGCCAAGCCCCAAGGAATGGAACTCGGCGGTGACCAGCTCCGGGCGCATCCCTTCGGTCTTGTTGACCGCCACGTATATGGTCTTGCCCATGCGGCGCAGCTGCGTCGCCACAGCCTGGTCGGCGTCGGTGAGCCCGGCGCGGCCGTCCACCATGAACACCGCCACGTCCGACTCTGTCACCGCCTTCAGGGTCTGGCGCGCCATCGGGCCCTTGATGCCCTGCTCGTCGCCGTCCAGGCCGCCGGTGTCCACGACCAGATAGGGCCGCGAACCCACTTTGCCGAAGCCGTACTGGCGGTCGCGCGTCAATCCCGGCACGTCCGCCACCAGCGCGTCGCGCGAGCGCGTCAGGAAGTTGAAGAGCGTGGACTTTCCGACGTTGGGGCGCCCGATGAGGGCGATGACCGGCAGCATGGGTGCATCCCGCTCAGTCGCCCGCCGGTACCGCCAGGAAGGCGCCCACGGTGCCGCCGGTGGACAGCACCAGCAGCTCGTTGCCGATCGCCACCAGCGGCGCCACGATCGGCGCGCTGCCCATGGAGGCGCGCGCGACCTCGCTGCCGTCCTTCTTGGAGAGCAGGTGGATATGCCCGTCGATGCCGCCCACCGCCACCGTGTCGAGGAACGGCGTCGGCAGCGTCAGGTTGTGGGCCCGCATCTCGGGCTGCGTCCACACCGGCACGCCGCTCGTGCGGTCCAGCGCCCATACTGCGCTATGCAGGTCGGTCACGTAGAGGTTACCGGCATCGTTCGCGACACCGGTGTAGGTGGTGAGGTCCCGCGCCCACTCCACTTGGCCGTTGGAACGGGCCACGCTCAGGGTCTGGCCGCGGTAACCCGCGGCATACACGTGGTCGCCGTCCACTGCGATGCGGCCGTCCACGTCCGTGAGACGCGCCAGCTCGTCGCTGCCCTTGGGGCTCGCGATCACCGCTTCCCACATCTGGGTGCCGTCGTCCAGGTTCAGCGCCACCAGCTTGCCGTCGTCCAGGCCCTCGAGGACCATGCGGTCCACGATCACCGGGTCGCAGGCACCGCGTAGCGTGAGCCTCGGCACGTCGTACTCGGTCTTCCAGCGCAGCTTGCCGGTGTCCGCCGCCAGCGCCAGGATGCGGCCGTCGGTGGTGCGCATGACCACGCTGCCGGTGCCGATAGCCGGGTTCGCCAGCACCTCACCGTTGAGCTCGGCCTTCCACAGCGTGGTGCCGTCCGCCGGGTTCAGCGCCAGCACCGTGCCGCCGCTGCCCGCCACCACCAGCATGCCCGCGCCCAGCACCGGGCCCGCGTTCAGGGTGAGTCCGGTCTGCACGCTCCAGTCGGTGCCGCCGCTCTTCAGCGAGAACGCGTACACCTTGCCGGAGTTCGCCGCCACGTACACGTCCTTGTCGTCGTGGGCGATGGTCAGGTTGATGCCCAGCACCACATCGCTGGAGGAGATGGAGCGCGTCCACGCCTCCTGGATCTTGTACTCGGGTTTCACCACGTCCTTGAGCAGCGCCGGCGGCTCGACGTTGTCGCTGGCGCAGGCCGCCAGGACCAGCGCGGTCACGGCACCGTATAGGAGCTTCTTCATGGCTTGGCCTTGGTGGAAGCGGCCGGAGCCGCGGCAGGCGCGGCCGGCAGGCTGTCGAGCTTCATGCGCAACATGCTGCGGTCGCCCAGCGGGTCGCTCCAGGCATCCAGAGCCTTCTGGTAGGCGGCGCGCGCCTCTTCGGTTTTGCCGAGCTTGGCGTAGGCATCGCCGCGCAGCGCGTCGAACAGCGGCGCGAAGCCGCCCGCGTCCTTAACGTCCAGCGCCTTGAGCGCGCCATCCGCATCGCCGCTGGCCAGCTTCACGCGGCCGAGCCTGAGCTGGGCGAGGAGCTTCAGGCCCTCGTCCTTGCCGTGGTCGATGGCCCAGTCCAGCATCTTCTCGCCCTCGGGCAGCTTGCCCGCGGTCACCTGCAGCTGCGCCAGCGCCAGGGCGGCGTGGGTTGCGTAGGCGGTGTCGGCGTACTTGTCCATGATCTCGCCGCCGGCCTTCAGGGCCGCCGCGTCGTCATGCTTCTGCATGGCGGTCGCGAGGTCCGCGAACAGCGCCGAGGCCGCCTCGTTGCGGACCTGGGTGCGGTGCTGCCAGTAGCGCCAGCCGCCCACCACCACCACCGCGATCAACGCGCCGGCGAGGATGGACTTGTAGTTCTCGGCCCACCATTTCTTGGCTGCTTCCAGCCGTTCCAGTTCGCTCAGGTCCTCGTCCACGCTTCGCTCCTTTAAGGGAATGACCCGCGCCTTCAGGGCGCGGACTTTTTCAATCCGGCAAGTTCGGTGACGCGCACGGGCAGCGCCTCCCACGTGACCTTCTCCTGTTCGCCGCCCCGCAGGGGCTTCAAGGCGGCGCTCTTGCTGCTCACCTCGTCGTCCCCGAGCACCAGGGCGAGCTTCGCCCCGCTCTTGTCGGCGCGCTTCAGCTGGTTGCCGAAGCCGCCGCCGCTGCAGTCCATCTGCAGCCGGATGCCGGGGATCGCATCACGCAGCTGCTCGGCGAGCCTGAACGCGGCACGTTCCGCCGCCTCGCCCACCCTCACCAGGTAGACATCGGGCGCATCCGGCGCGGGGGCCACGCCTTCCTCTTCCATCAGCGCCACCAGGCGCTCCACGCCCATGGCGAAGCCGATGCCCGGCGTGGGCTTGCCGCCCAGGTGCTCCACCAGGCCGTCGTAGCGGCCGCCGGAGCAGACCGCGTCCTGGGCGCCCAGGCGGGTGGTGGTCCACTCGAACACCGTCCGGGTGTAGTAGTCGAGCCCGCGCACCAGGCGCGGGTTCACCGTGTACTTGATGCCGACGTCGTCCAGGATGCGCTTCAGGCCCTCCAGGTGCCGTCGCGATTCCTCGTCCAGGTGGTCCAGCAGGCTCGGCGCGCCGGCGATCACCTCGCGCATCGAGTGTTCCTTGCTGTCCAGCACCCGCAGCGGGTTCAGCCCCAAGCGCCGCTTGCTGTCCTCGTCGAGGCGCTCCCGGTGCTGCTCCAGGTAGGCCACCAGCTTCTCGCGGTAGAGCGCACGGGAAGCCGGGGTACCCAACGAGTTGATCTGCAGTTGCACATCCTTCAGTCCGAGCCGCTGCCACAGGCGCGCGCTCATCAAAATGATCTCGGCGTCGATGTCCGGGCCCGCGAGGCCGAAGGCCTCCACGTCGATCTGGTGGAACTGGCGGTAGCGGCCCTTCTGCGGCCGCTCGTGGCGGAACATCGGCCCCGCGCACCAGAGTCGCTGCACCTGGTTGTAGAGCAGGCCGTTGCTGAGGCCCGCACGCACCATGCCGGCGGTCGCCTCGGGGCGCAGCGTCAAGCTCTCCTCGCTGCGGTCGAGGAAGGTGTACATCTCCTTCTCGACGATGTCGGTGGCGTCGCCGATGGAGCGCTTGAAGAGCTCGGTCTTCTCCACCACCGGGATGCGGATCTCGCGGTAGCCGTAGGATTCCAGCACCGCGCGCGCCGTGTCCTCCACCTGCCGCCAGCGCGCCGCCGCGTCCGGCAATATGTCGTTCATGCCCCGCACGGGCTCGATGAACTTCGCCATGTCAGGTCCCGCCGGTTACTGCTTGGCCGCTGAGCCGAGCTTGAAGCGCGCGGTGTTGTCGCTGCGCAGGAAAGGCTTGATGTCGAAGGACGCGCCCTCGAGTTCCACGCTCACGCCCGGCGCGTTGCCGAGGAACACCTGCAGCGGGCCCGCGCCCGTGAGCTTCAGGTTGTCGCCTGCAGGCGCCAAGTCGTAGTAGATGCGCTTGCCGTTGTTGTCGTAGACCTCCACCCAGGAGGCCGCACCCAGCACGAAGGTCGCGTGCACCAGGTCGCGCTCATCCACCGCTGCGCTCACCTGCTGCGGCACGGTGGCCGGGCGCGGAGCGGGTGTCACGGGCTTCGTCCGCGCGGCCAGCGCCGGGGCGCGGGTCGCCGCCGGAGGCGTCGCAGGCTTGGCTGCGGGTTTCTGCACCGCCGCCGGCTGCGCGCCGTCCGCGAGGTCCGTGAGCGCCGCCATCGGCTGGGTGCTGGGTGCCGGCGCCGTGGCCGCCGCCGGCACCATGCTGAGGGGCTGGATCACCGGCTCTGCGGGACGGCGCATCCACCAGGCCGCGAGCAGCATCAGCAGCACCACCACCACGGCGCCGGTGGCGGCGCGGGTGGACCATTCGCGGGTGCGCGGGCTCATGCCGCCGCCGGTATGCGGCACGGGCTGCAGCAGCGGCGTGGCCGGCTTGTGCTGGGCGAGGTCGTAGGCGGAGAGCACCTCCGCCTCCGGGATGCCCAGCGCGCGGGCGTAGTTGCGCAGGTGGCCGCGCACGAACACGGGCTCGCCCAGCATCGCGTAATCGCCGCGCTCCATGGCGTTGATCATGGCGTCGCTGACGTGCAGCTCCACGGCCAGCTGGTGCACAGACATGCCGCGGGCCTCGCGCGCGCGCTGCAGCTCGGGGCCCGGGCCCACCGGAGGGGTCTGGTTCTCAGCCATGGGGGTTCGCCTGATTGAGTTGTTGTGCCTGCTGGGAAGTCGGGTACAGCTTCAGGAGCTGCTTGGCATAGTCCGCCGCCGCCCGCTGGTCGCCGAGGGCGCGCTCGTTGTTCACGCCGAGCAGCAGAACGTCCGGCCGCGAGCGCGGCACCAGCGCGTTGAAGCGCTCGATGAAGGCGCGCGCCGACAGGTACTTCTTCTGGTCGTAGCTGAGCTGGGCCAGCTGGTACATGGGCTCCGGCAGGTTCGGGTTGACGGTGAGGGCCTTGCGGAAGTACTGCTCCGCCGTAGCCTGGTCCGGTATGCGCAACGCGCACAGGCCGGCGTTGGAGTAGGCCCCGTCGGGCGTCGAGTAGCGCGGGTTATTCGCCGACTTCATGAAGTATTCGAGCGAGTCCTTGGGCTTGCCGTGCTGGCAGAGGAACACCGCGTAGTTGTTCTCGATCTCCGGGTCATCCGGCGCCTTGCGCATGGCGGTCTTGTAGGCGTCCCGCGCCTTGTCCGTATCGCCGTCGGCGTTGTAGATGAGCGCCTCGGCCACGTAGGCATCCGCGTTGTCTGGGTCCTGGTCGAGGGCTTTCTGGATCTTCTGCATCGCCGCGTCGCGGTTGCCCTGCTTGAGATACGCGATTCCCAGGCTCACGTTGTCCTGGGCGGCCTTCTTCATGTCCACCTTATCCCCCTGGAACGGGGTGCCGTCGGGATTGCTGGTCACGCAGGCGGACAGGGCGAGCGGCAGCAACGCAGTCAACAGCAGGCGGCGGATCATGGCTGGGCCTCCAGTTCGCCGCCGCGGCGCTCGGCCCGGCGGATGCGGTCCTTCACCTTCCCGGCCAGCTGGCCACAGGCGGCGTCGATGTCGTCGCCGCGGGTGCGGCGGGTGATGGTGACGATGCCCTTCTGCCACAGCAGTTCGGCGAAGCGGTCGATGGCGGCCTGCGGCGAGCGGCGGTACTGGGTGCCCGGGAAGCTGTTGAAGGGGATCAGGTTCACCTTGCAGGGCACGTCCTTCACCACCACCGCGAGCTGCTTGGCGTGCTCGAGACTGTCGTTCACGCCTTCCAGCATCACGTACTCGAAGGTGATGTGCACGTGCCGGTGGTCCTTGCTGTCCACGTAGTGGCGGCAGACTTCCATCAGCTCGGCGATGGGATGCACCTTGTTGATGGGCACCAGCACGTCACGCAGGGCGTCCATGGGCGCATGCAGCGACACCGCAAGCGCCACGTCGCAGTCCTCGGCGAGCTTGTACATCGTCGGCACCAGGCCGGAGGTGCTCACCGTCACCCGGCGCTTGGACAGACCGTAACCGAAGTCATCCACCAGTACCCTGATCGCCGTGAGCACGTGCTTGTAGTTGGCGAGCGGCTCGCCCATGCCCATGAACACGATGTTGGTGATGGCGCGGTCCGTGCCTGGCTTGGCCCCGAGGCGCTGGTTCGCCATCCACACCTGGCCGATGATCTCGGCGGCGGTGAGGTTGCGGTTGAAGCCCTGCTTGCCGGTGGCGCAGAAGCTGCAGTCCATGGCACAGCCCACCTGGGAGGAGATGCACAGCGTGCCCCGTTCGTCGTCGGGGATCAGCACCGTCTCGATGTTGTTGCTGGCGTCCATGCGCAGCAGCCACTTGCGGGTGCCGTCCTCCGAGAGCTGCTCGGTGATGACTTCGGGCGGGCGCACCTCGGCGGCGGCCTTGAGCTTCTCGCGCAGGCCCTTGCCGAGGTCGGTCATCAGGTCGAAGTCGGCGACGCCTTGGTGATACACCCACTTCATGAGCTGGCGGGCGCGGAACGGCTTCTCGCCCAGCTGGACGAAGAAGGCCTCCAGCGCCTGGCGGTCCAGGCCCAGCAGGTTCACCTTGGGGGCGTCGCCGGTCATCGCTCTCTTACCGGGTGCGCGGCGCGATGTCGAGGTCGGAGAAGAAGTACGCGATCTCCTGCTTCGCCGTCTCGGCGGCGTCGGAGCCGTGCACCATGTTCTCGTCCACCGTCTGCGCAAAGTCGCCGCGGATGGTGCCCTTGGCGGCCTTCTTCGGGTCGGTGGCGCCCATGATGTCGCGATTCTTGAGGATCGCGCCCTCGCCTTCCAGCACCGTGACCATCACGGGACCCGAGATCATGAAGTCCACCAGCGGCTTGAAGAAGGGGCGCTCGCGGTGCACCGCGTAGAAGCCCTCCGCCTGGGCGCGGGTGAGGTGAAGCATGCGGGCCGCCACGATCTTGAGGCCGGCCTTCTCGAAGCGGGCATAGACCTCACCGATGAGGTTCTTCGCCACGCCGTCGGGTTTGACGATGGACAGGGTACGTTCGATAGCCACGAAACATCTCTCCGGACACTGGGGGTGGATGGGCGCCGGAGATCAGGAGGAGCTTGGGTCAGCCCGCCCTGGAGCCCGCGTCGGGCCCGGGACTTCCGGCGGTTTTCAAACGGGGGATTTTAC
>DATAHN010000041.1:0-44532 GCA_036263155.1 Gammaproteobacteria bacterium
TGCAGGCTGGGGTCGTCCTGGCAGTTGCCGTCCTCGTCCTTCTGTTGCCACTCGTAGCACTCCCCTTCCGGCGGCGGCGGCAGCGCAGCATAGGTACCGTCCTGCTGGGCATGGATCGGCGTGACGAAAGCGGCGGCGGCGAGCCCGCCCACCAGCAGCCACAACATCCCCGCGCCCAGGTTCCTCAAGCTCATCGCAGCCATGTGCACTCCCTTGTGCCCGGACGGGCATCCCCTGCCACTGGAGACTTAAGGTTAGGCGCTGGCAGCGCGAAATCAAGCGGCGCGGAACAGCAGGGGCACGTAGTGATCCAGGAGCAGCGCGGCGAACAGGAGCGACAGGTACCAGATGGACCAGTGGAAGGTCCGCATCGGGAGTGTCTCATCCTCGGTGCTCTTGAGGCGCCAGGCGTACCAGAGGAACACGCCGCCCAGCACCAGGGCCGAGACCAGGTACAGGAGGCCGCTCATGCGGATGGCGTAGGGCAGGAGGCTCACCGCCAGCAGGAGCAGCGTATAGAGCAGGATCTGCAGCTTGGTGTATTCCACGCCGTGGGTGACGGGCAGCATGGGGATGCCCACCTTGGCGTAGTCCTCGCGCCGGTGGATGGCCAGCGCCCAGAAGTGCGGCGGCGTCCATATGAAGATGATGAGGAACAGCAGGAACGCGCCGGCCCCGGCATGGCCGGTGACCGCGGTCCAGCCCAGGAGCGGCGGCGCGGCGCCGGCGGCACCGCCGATGACGATGTTCTGGGGCGAGGCGCGCTTCAGGAACACGGTATAGATCACCGCGTAGCCAATGAGGGAGATGAAGGTGAGCACCGCCGTGAGGGTATTCACCAGCGCTGTGAGGATCAGCATGGAGAGCATGGTGAGGGTGAGCGCGAACAGCACCACCTGCCGCTCCGTCACCTGCCCCGTGGGCAGCGGCCGGTGGCGGGTGCGGAACATCACCGCGTCAACCTTCTGGTCCAAGAGGTGGTTCACCGCCGCGGCGCCGGAGGCCGCGAGGCCGATGCCCAGCGTGCCGAAGATGAGCTTGCTCAAAGGCGGCCAGCCGGGCACCGCCAGGAACATGCCCACCACCGCGGTGAAGACGATGAGCGACACGACCCTCGGTTTACCGAGTTCATAGAAGTCTCGCCAAGTGGTCCCCGCTTCGCTCGCGCTCGTATTCATCTCTTCCCCGCATTACGCTTTCGCTACGCGAAAGCTGTCTATATACGCCTTCTGCAAAATACATCCTGTATTTTGCAGACCGCCGAGTCCGGCGCATGTCCGGACTCGGCGTCACGGCGCTTCCTGCGCCGTCCGCTCTATTTCGCGTTAACCGACCAATTCAATGTTACGACTGCGCCGAGCAGCAGCGCCGCCACGCCATTGTGCAGGTCAGCCAGGGGCAAGGGCCAGCCGAACTTCACGAGGCTGATGCCGAGCGCGATCTGTGTCAGCAGCAGCGCCCCGACCAGGGCTGCGAGCCAGCGTAGCGCCGGGACCCGCGCCCGCAGCATGAGATCGAAGCTGGTGAAGCCCACCACCAGGAAGGTGACGAGCGCCCCCAGCCGGTGCGTCACGTGGATGGCCATGCGCGCTGCATTCCCGAGGATGCCGCCCTGGTAGTCCGGCCCCAAGCCGTGCCAGCTGAAGCCGGCGGCGAAGTCCATGCCCTCGGGCCAGAAGCTGCCCTGGCAGGTGGGGAAGTCCGGGCAGGCGATGGCCGCGTAGTTGCTGCTGACCCAGCCACCCAGCGCGATCTGGCAGGCCAGCACCACGAGACTCAGGAGCGCGAGGCGGCGGAAGATCGGCCCCGACTCGGTGCCGTGCCGCAGCCAGCCGCCGCTCTGCAGCACCAGCAGCACCAGGAGTGCGAAGGTGGCAAGCCCACCCAGGAGATGGGCCGTGACCACCGGCGGGAACAGGAGCAGCGTCACCGTCCACATGCCGAGCAGCGCCTGGAACACCACGAGTCCCAGCAGCAGCGCGGGCAGGAGCTTGGGCTGCCCCGGGTCGCGCCGGCGCCAGAACGCGAGCCCCGCCATCACCAGGATCAGGGTGCCGAGGCCCCCCACGAAGTAACGGTGGATCATCTCCTTCCAGGCCCGCGCCGGCTCCAGCGGCCGCGCCGCTAGCATGCTCGGGTCCACTTCCGTGTGGCTCGGCACCGCCATGTGGCCGTAGCAGCCCGGCCAGTCCGGGCACCCCAAGCCCGCCTGGGACAGGCGCACGTAGGCACCCAGCATCACCACGCCGAAGGCGAGCACCGCGGCGGCGATGGCGATGTAGAGGAAGTAATTCTTTTTCATCAGCCTTCGCTCACGCCCAAGAGGTGACGCAGATCCTGAAGGATATGCTTCGGATCTTCGCTCAAGGGGTAACGCAGCACCACGTAGCCCTTCGGGTCCACGAGGTAGACGTACTTGGGCGCATCCGCGCCGTCGAAGGCGGCGAGCGCGGCGCGGCCGATGCCGTCCACCGCCGTGAGGCCGGTGTCCTGCTTCGCTTCCGCGTCCGGCGCACCCGATGCGAGATAGAGCCGCTGCACTTGCCGGCTGTTCTCCCCCAGTGCAATCTCGCTCACCTGCATGGCCTGCAGTGCGCCGCGGCAGTCCGCGCCGCAGCCGGCAGCGGCGCCCACATACACGAGCGTGAGATGGTGCAGGAAGTAGTCCGCCGGCAGCGGCAGGCCCGTGGAGTCCACCGGGCGCGGCGGCTGCACGAACTCACCCTTGTTAGTGGTGCCGAGGTGCACCTTGTCCAGGTTCGCGTACAGGAGCCAGGAACCCAGCGCCGGCGCCAGGAACACCGCCAGCAGCACCAGCAGGATCCAGCGGTTCTTGTTCGCGGCCTTCTGCGTCTCGTCGTTCATGCCCGTCTCCTCGTGCGGCGCAGGTTCACCACCAGCCACACCGTGAACACCGCCAGTGCCAGCATCAGCCACTGGAATGCATACCCCAGGTGCCGCGCGGGAGTGAGCCCCACGTCCAGCACCGCCTGCCGCGCGTAGCCGTCCGGCTGCGCGGGATCCAACTTCAGCACCGGCGTCATGAGCTTGGGACCATACAGGGCCAGAAGCGCATGGCTGTCCGGATAGAACATGAGCTTGGGCCAACCTGCGGCGGGCGGTGCCGGTGTCCCTAGCTTGATGCCGGGCACCGGCAGCGTGCCGATGCTGGCCTCGATGCGGCGCGGCGCCGTGCTTACGGCGACGTCCGGCGCCCTGCCCTGGGCGTCCGCCGGCACCCAGCCCCGGTCCACCAGGGCGATCACGTGGCCCTGCATCAGGAACGGTGTCAGCACCTCGTAACCCACTCCCTCGTCGCGGGGGATGTCCTGCAGCAGCACCTGGCGGGCATTGTCATAGCTCCCGGTGGCGCTGACCTTGAGGTAGGCCGGGAAGCTCTCGAGGGTGGGATCCGCCAGCAGCGCGTCCAGCGACACCGGCGGGCGTTTCGCCTGCTCCGCATAGCTCGCCAGGAGCTCGCGCTTGTACTCGCCCCGCTGCCACTGCCACCAGGACAGGCGCAGGAACAGCGCGCACAGGACCAGCATGGCCAGGGTCGGCCACAGGCCCGGACGGAAGGCATTGCCGAGGCTCAGGCGCAAGTGCTAACGTGCCCCGCTGCCGCGGAGATACCCATGCTGCCACGCCTCATCATCGTCGCCATCCTGCTCGCCATCCTCGCCAGCCTGTTCTCGGGCATGTACTTCATGCTGAAGGACCGGGGCCAGTCCCAGCGCAACGTCAAGGCGCTCTCGATCCGCATCGGCCTGTCGCTGCTCTTGTTTGCCCTGCTCATCGCGGCCTATCTGACGGGCCTCATCCACCCGAACGCCGTACAACCTTAGAAAAAGAAGCGCCGCGTTTTAAGGCGCGGCGCTTCTTATTGTCTTTCCGCTGTGTCGCTTAGAGCCAGTACACGAAGATGTACAGGCCCAACCACACCACATCCACGAAGTGCCAGTACCAGCTCACCGCCTCGAACGCGAAGTGGTGGTGCGGCTCGAAGTGGCCGCGCATGGAACGGCCCAGGATCACCGTCAGCATGATGGCGCCGATGGTGACGTGCAGGCCGTGGAAGCCGGTCAGCATGAAGAAGGTCGAGCCATAGATGCCGGAACCCAGGGTCAGGTTCTGCTTGGTGTAGGCGTCGATGTACTCGTGCGCCTGCATGAACACGAAGGTGAAGCCCAGGAGCACCGTGAACAACAGGAACAGCTTGAGCTTGCCGCGCTGGCCGGCCTTGAGGCCCCAGTGGGCGATGGTCACGGTCAGGCCCGAGGTGAGCAGGATGGCGGTGTTCAGCGCCGGGATGCCGAGCGCCTCCATGGACTTGAACGCGCCGCCGATGCCGGCGGGGCCATTGGTGGGCCAAGCCGGCTCGTAGCCGTGCCACAGCAGCAGGTTGGTGAACAGGTTCTTGCCCACGCCGCCGAGCCAGGGCAGCGAGAACTGCCGGGCATAGAACAGCGCGCCGAAGAAGGCGGCGAAGAACATGACCTCGGAGAAGATGAACCAGGTCATGCCCCAGCGGAAGGAGCGGTCTACCTGCTCGTTGTAGGCGCCGCCCTCGCTCTCGCGGATCACGGTGCCGAACCAGCCGAACATCATCACCAGGATGATGAGCAGGCCCACCGGGAACAGCATCTCGCCGAACGCCACGTCCTCCATCCACAGCGCCGCGCCCGCCAGCGTGGTGAACAGGCCGATGGAGCCGACTATCGGCCAGTGGCTGCCGTGCGGCACGTAGTAATGGCTCTTGTCGTAGCCGGCGGTGACATGGACTGACATGGCGTCTTCCTTCTCTGGTTACGCCCCGGGCGCGTGCCCGGGCGTCACGTTGTAATACGTATAGGAGATGGTCACGGTGCCGATGTCCTTGGGCAGAGCCGGGTCGATATAGAACCTCACCGGCATGTGCTTGGACTCATGGGGCCCGAAACTCTCCTTGCTGAAACAGAAACACTCGGTCTTGTGCACGTACTTGGCCGCCTCGCCCGGGGCGTAGGTCGCCACCGCCTGGGCCGTCACGTCCGCACCGCTCTGGTTCTCGGCGTAGAACGAGGCCCCGTACAGCTCGCCCGGGTGCACCTTGAGCGCGCCTGCGTCGGGGTGGAACTCGAAGGGCAGCTTGCTGTTCACGGTGGAGAGGAACTGCACTGTCACGCTCCGTCCCTCGTCCACCTCGCCGGCGTAAGCAGATGCCACGGTCTCCACGCCCCGTCCGTTCAATCCCGTCAGCCGGCACACCACATTGTAGAGCGGCACCAGCGCGAAGCCGAAGGCGAACATGCCGGCCAGCATCGCGCCCAGGCCCAGCAATACCTGGCGGTGGCGCCGCGTGGCCGGGGCCGGGCCGTCGCTCATGGGTGCTTCTGCCCCATGACGACGATGATGCCCACGTAGAACGCCAGCGCCACCAGCGCCAGGATCACTGCGTTGCGCACCACCTTCTTACGTTCCGGCGTCATCGTCCTGTCCGCTCAGTCCCGGTAAGGATGCGTCCAGATCTCGGCATCCGGCGGCGTGGTGAAGCTGTGGTACGGGGGCGGCGAGGGCAGGTGCCACTCGAGGCCCTTGGCGCCGTCCCAGGGCTTGGCGGGGGCCTTCGCGCCGCCGCGGATGCAGCTGATCACCACGTACAGGAAGATGAGCTGCGAGGCGCCGAACATGAAGCCGCCGATGGACGACAGCATGTTGAGGTCCGTGAACTGCACCGGGTAGTCCGGGATGCGGCGCGGCATGCCGGCCAGGCCCAGGAAGTGCTGCGGGAAGAACAGCACGTTGACCCAGATGGCGCTCATCCAGAAATGCCACTTACCGAGCGTCTCGTTGTACATGTGGCCGGTCCACTTGGGCAGCCAGTAGTAGGCCGCGCCCATGATGGCGAAGGCCGCGCCGGTGACCAGCACGTAGTGGAAGTGCGCCACCACGAAGTAGCTGTCCTGGTACTGGAAGTCCACCGGCACGATGGCGCACATGACGCCGGAGAAGCCGCCGATGGTGAACAGGAACAGGAACGCCAGGGCGAACAGCATCGGCGTCTCGAAGGTGAGGGAGCCCTTCCACAGCGTGGCGGTCCAGTTGAACACCTTCACGCCGGTCGGCACCGCGATCAGCATGGTGGTGAACATGAAGAACAGCTCGCCGGCGAGCGGCATGCCCACCGTGAACATGTGGTGCGCCCACACGATGAACGAGAGGAACGCGATCGATGCCACCGCGTACACCATGGACTCGTAGCCGAACAGCGGCTTGCGCGCGAAGGTCGGGATGATCTCCGAGACGATGCCGAAGGCCGGCAGGATCATGATGTAGACCTCGGGATGCCCGAAGAACCAGAAGATGTGCTGGAACATCACCGGGTCGCCGCCGCCGGCGGCGCTGAAGAAGCTGGTGCCGAAGTACTTGTCGGTGAGCAGCATGGTCACCGCGCCGGCCAGCACCGGCATCACCGCGATCAGCAGGTAGGCGGTGATGAACCAGGACCACACGAACAGCGGCATCTTCAGCAGCGTCATCTTGGGCGCGCGCAGGTTGAGGATGGTCACCACGATGTTGATGGCGCCCATCACCGAGCTGATGCCCATCATGTGCACGGCGAAGATCACGAACGGGAAGCCGGTACCGGTCTGCAGCGAGAGCGGCGGATACAGGGTCCAGCCGCCGGCCGGACCACCGCCGGGCATCAGCAGCGTGCCGAGCAGCAGGGTGAACGCGAACGGCAGGATCCAGAAGCTCCAGTTGTTCATGCGCGGCAGCGCCATGTCCGGCGCGCCGATCATGATGGGGATCATCCAGTTCGCGAGGCCCACGAACGCCGGCATGATCGCGCCGAAGATCATCACCAGCGCGTGCATGGTGGTCATCTGGTTGAAGAACATGGGATCCACGAGCTGCATGCCGGGCTTGAACAGCTCGGCGCGGATCACCATGGCGAAGCTGCCGCCGACGAAGAACATGAACAGGCTGAACAGGAGGTACAGCGTGCCGATGTCCTTGTGGTTGGTGGTCGTCACCCAGCGCCACAGGCCGCTCGGGTGGTGCTCGCCGTGGGTGTCGTGGGCGGTAGAAACTGCGCTCATGTGCTTGTCTCCGGAATCCGTGTGTTTCAGCGTGCGGCCTTGACGTCATCCGGTCTCACGAGGTCGCCCTTGTGGTTGCCGAATGAGTTGCGCTCGAAGGTGATCACCGCGGCCAGGTCCGCGTCGCTCAGAATGTTCTGCCAGGCGGGCATGATGCCCTTGCCCTTCATGACGGTCTGCAGATGCAGGGCCAGCGGGCCGTTCGCGATGGGGCTGCCCGCGATGGGCTTGGCGCCCAGCGCCGGGTTGCCCTTGCCGTCAGGCATGTGGCAGCTGGCGCAGTTCGCGGCGTACACCTGCTTGCCCTTGTCCATGGCGGTGGCCATGTCCCAGGCCGGAGCTGCGGGCGCCGCCGGCGTCTTGGCGGGAGCCTTATCCAGCACCGGAGTCGCGACGGTGGTGCCGGCGGGCACCGGCGCACCGGCCGGGGTACCCATCACGTCGTTGTAGCTGGTGGCGCCGAATACCACCGGGCTGCCGTTGTCCTCGAGGGAGCCGTCGTAGGGGCTCACGTACTTGCCGCCGGCGGCTTTCATGGCGCCGACCCACTTGGCGTAGTCCTCGGGGGACTTGGCCACCACCACGATCGGCATGAAGCCGTGCCAGCGGCCGCAGAGCTCGGCGCAGGCGCCGCGGTACACGCCGGGCTCGTCCACCTTGATCCAGGTGAGGTTCACGAAGCCGGGGTTCGCGTCGGTCTTGCCGCCGAAGTCCGGCATCCACCAGGAGTGGATCACGTCGTCGGAGGTGAGCAGCAGGCGGATCTTCTCGCCGGTGGGGACCACCAGCGGGTGGTCCACGTCGCGCAGGTAGTTGTCGACGCTCTTCGGGTCGATGCCGGAGTCGAGCTGGCTGGCCTCGTCGCTGGTCTTGGCCAGCATGCTGAAGAAGCTGAAGCCGTCCTGCAGGTAGTCGTACTGCCACTTCCACTGGTAGCCGGTGATCTTGATGCTCATGTCCGGATCGCTGGCGTCGGCCATGCGCACCAGGGTCTTGGCGGCGGGGATCGCCATCACCACCAGGATGATCACCGGCACGATGGTCCAGGCGATCTCGAGGAAGGTGCTGTCGTGGAAGTTGGCGGCCTGGGCGCCCTTGGACCTGCGGAACTTGAACAGCGCGATGATCATCACGCCGAACACCACCACACCGATGCCCACGCACCAGTAGAACACCATCATGTGGAGGCCGTAGACCTCGTGGCTGGTCGGCGTCACACCGATCGGGGTGTTGTAGAGGCTGTCAGCCGGCTGGGCTTGGGCGAGGCCGGCAGCGAGGCCTAGGCCGAGGAGGATGGCGGCGCGGGCCGCGTTCTTGATTGTGTGGAAACCCATGCGATCGTCACTCCTGCTGGCTGTCTCGCGGCCCGGTGGTGGCGCCGTCTTGCGATGGCTTGCGGTGCGCGGGGCGGATTCGGGCAACGCGACGTGCGTCGCGGCGTCCCCAAGGCCCTTCTCCCCGTGCCGGAACCCCCGTCCGGGCAGGGCCCGGAGCCGGGAAAATCAGGCGCCGTATGCTACCGCATGGCCCACGGGGGGTGCAACGGAAAGCCCGCGCGGAAGCCCATGTTTTCCCGGCGATTTGCCGCTTTTCTGCGCGCTCAGGCGAGCGCTTCGCAGGCCCGGGCGAGCGCCGCGGCAGCGTCCTCGGCGCGCGCCTTCGGCGCATACGGCAACTGACCCAGGAGGGGCGCTCCGAGTCCCGCCGCGAGCGTGGCGAGATTCGCCTCCGGCCGCTGGAAATGGGAATCAATGGCGTTCGCCACCCAGCCGGCGAGTTCAAGCCCGTCGGCGCGCAACGCCCGCGCCGTCAGGAACGCATGGCTGAGGCACCCTAAGCGCAGGCCCACCACCAGCACCACCGGCAGGTCGAGCTCGCGGGCGAGGTCGGGCAGTTCCAACGTGCCGGAGAGCGGCACCTGCCAGCCGCCCACCCCTTCCACCACCACCGCGTCGGCGCCCCGGCAGAGTTCCCGGTAGGCATCCCGCAGGGCCTCCAGCGCGATCTCCACGCCCGCTTCCCGTGCCGCGAGATGCGGCGCCACCGGCGGCGCGAAGCAATAGGGATTCACGAGCTCATAGGGCCGCTTGAGGGAGGCGGCGGACTGGAGCGCGAGGGCATCCTCGTTGCGCAAGCCTTCCGGCGTCATCTCCGCGCCGCTCGCGACGGGTTTCATGCCCACGGTCTTGAGGCCCGACTCCGCGAGCGCCTTGAGCAGGCCCGCGCTCACGCGGGTCTTGCCCACGCCGGTGTCGGTGCCGGTGACGAAGAAACCCTTGATTGAGCCCGCGCCGCTCACGGCTTCCTGCCTCCCGCGGCATTAGCACGTCCCTGTGCGTCGCCCTTCAGCGCCGCGGTGGGCATGAACTTGGGTGCCCAGGCGGTGCCGTACACCACTTCATAGGTGGCGGGCAGGCGCCCCTCGTGGCGGAACTTCTCATAGGCCACGCCGAAGGCGGCGAGCCGGCCACGGCCCATGAGTCCCCGCCGCCGGCCGGCGGTGACGTTGTGGGCGCCGATGGCCTTGAGGTCGCGCATCAGGTCGCGCGCGTCTTCATAGGTGAGCACCATGTGCTCCACATCCATCACCGGTTCCACGAAACCGGCGCGGATGAGCGCGTCGCCCACGTCGTGCATGTCCAGGAAGCGGTTCACGTGGTTGAAGCCGTCCACCGCGCTCCAGGCCGCGCGCAGTTCCTTGAGCGTATCGGGCCCCAGGGTGCTGAAGAGCAAGAGGCCATGGGGCTTGAGCAGGCGCCGCCATTCCAAGAGCGTCCTGTCCAGGTCCTCGCACCACTGCAGGAGCAGGCTCGCGTACACGAGGTCGCAGCTCGCGTCCGGCAGCGGCACATCCGAGGCTTCGGCACAGAGATAACGCGCCTTCTTCCCGAACCAAGGCTGATGGGACTCCGCCACGGCGATCATTCCGGGAGCGAGGTCCACTCCGATGACTTCTGCCTTCGGGTATCGCTTCAACAGCTGCCGCGTGGGCCGGCCGGTGCCGCAGCCCAGATCCAGTACCCGCTCCGGTGCCAGGGTGGTGAGATCGAGCCGCTCCATCAGCCGCTCGCTCACTTCCTTCTGCAGGAAGGCGGCGGCGTCGTAGTCGCGGGCCGCGCGGTCGAAGGACGCACCGACGCGGTCGGTCTCCAGTGAGAACTCGTCCGCCGCGTTCATGCGGCAGCCTTCAGCTTGTGCATGAAGTCCAGCAGCGACTCGCTGAACGCGTCCACGTGGGAGAGGAAAGGCGCGTGGGCGCTCTTGGGGAACACTTCCAGCCGCGCGCCGGGGATGTGCTCCGCCATGTATTCGCCGGCGGCCGCGGGCGTGAGCCGGTCGTAACCGCCCGCGATCACCAGCGTCGGCAGGTCCACGTCCCTGAGCTTCGGACGAAGGTCCGAGTCGCCCAATATCTGGAGGCCCGTGGCGAGGCTCGCGGTGTCCGGTTCGCCATGGGCGAACAGCGCATCCCGGAGTTGGCGCAACGAGGCGCGGGCCGCTTCATCACCCCGGACCTGGAGTGACAGGAAGCGCTGCAACGTCTCCTGGTAGTCCTGCGCGAGGCCCGTGGCAAACTCCTGCAGCAGTTCAGGCGGCATGGCGAGGAGCCAATCTTCCGTGGCGACGAAACGCGGCGTGGTATTCACGAGCACGAGGCCCCGCAAGCGCTGGGGCATGCGCAGCGCCGCTTCCAGGGCCACGAGGCCGCCGAGGGACCAGCCCAGCACCACCGCGCCCGGCGGCACCGGTGCCATGGTCTGCAGCGTGAGTTCCGTCAGGGAATGGGGCATGGGCACGTGGCGGCTGCGGCCGTGACCCGGCAAGTCCAGGCGCGTGACGCGCAGATGGGGAGTGAGCCTGGGCATGAGCGTGTCCCATACGCCGCCGTGCAGGCCCCAGCCGTGCAGGAGCAGGAGGTCCGGTCCTTGGCCCTGTGTCTCCATATAGAGAGCCGGGCTCATGTGTTCGCCGCCTTCAGGGCTTCCAGCAAGCGATCCACCTGAGCCTCGGTGTGGGTGGCAGTGAGGGTGATGCGCAGGCGCGCCGTGCCGGTGGGCACCGTGGGTGGGCGGATCGCCGCCACCAGCAAGCCCTGCTCCTTGAGCCGCGTGGAAAGCTCGAGTGCCCTGTCCGGCTCGCCCACCACCAGGGGCTGGATGGGCGTGGTGGATTCCATGAGCTTGAGGCCGAGCTGGGAAGCGCCGCCGCGGAAACGTGCGATCAATGCATTCAAATGGTCGCGCCGCCAGGTCTCGGTCTCCACGAGCTTGAGGGCCGCACGGCTCGCCTCCGCGAGGGCCGCGGGGGCGGCGGTCGTATATATATAAGTGCGCGCGCCCTGGATCAGGCTCTCCACCAGCACCTCGCTCCCCGCCACGAACGCGCCGAAGCAGCCGCAGGCCTTGCCCAGGGTCGCCATGTATATCGGCACTTCCGCGGGACCGACGCCGTGATACTCCAGGCTGCCGCGCCCGCCGGCGCCGATGACGCCGAAGCCGTGGGCGTCGTCCACGGCGAGATGCGCGCCGTGCCGGTCCGCGGCCTTCGCCAGCGCCGGCAGCGGCGCCACGTCGCCGTCCATGCTGAACACGCCGTCCGTGAGGGCCAGCGTGCGGCCCTTGCCGTCCTCCATCTCACGCTCGAGCGAGACGGCGTTGCCGTGGGCGTAGCGGGAGAACGCCGCGCCCGAGAGCAGGCCGGCGTCCAGCATGGAGGCATGGTTCAGGCGGTCCTCGAACACCCGGTCGCCCCGACCCACGAGGGCGCAGGCGATGCCGAGATTCGCCATGTAGCCGCTGGAGAAGAGCAGCGCCCGCGGCCGGCCACAGAACGCGGCCAGCTCCTCTTCGAGCGCGTGGTGGGCGGTGCTGTGGCCCGTGACGAGGTGGGCGGCGCCGGAGCCGGTGCCGTAGCGGTCCAGTCCGCGCTTGGCGGCTTCCGCGAGGCGCGGGTCGGCGGCGAGCCCCAGGTAGTCGTTGCTGGAGAAGTTCAGCAGCGGCCGGCCGTCGGCCGTGAGCTCCGGCCCCTGCGGCCCTTCGATGAGCCGCCGCAGGCGGTAGAGGGACTTCTGCTTCAGCGCCTCGAGTTCAGGAGCCAGCAGCTCATCGAGTCGCTGCGACGCGTCCATGCTCGTCCGCGGTGATGTCCAGGTGCGCGGTGCCGCTCCGTTCCTTCAGCTCCTCGGGCTTGATGCCGAGCCGCGCGAACAGCGCGCGGTCCTTCTCCATGTCGGGGTTGCCGGTAGTCAGGAGCTTCTCGCCGTAGAAGATGGAGTTCGCGCCGGCGAAGAACGCCAGCGCCTGCATCTCGTCGTGCATCTCGCTGCGGCCGGCGGACAGGCGCACGTGGGCCTCGGGCATGAGGATGCGCGCCACCGCTATGACACGGATGAAATCGAAGGGATCGATGGGCTCGGTGCCATCGAGCGGCGTGCCCTCCACCTGGACGAGCTGGTTGATGGGCACGCTCTCCGGATGCTCCGGCAGCGTGGCCAACGTGTGCAGCATCTTGGCGCGGTCTTCCTTCTGCTCGCCCATGCCGACGATGCCGCCGCAGCAGACGTGCATGCCCGCCTCGCGCACGTTCTCGAGGGTGTCGAGCCGGTCCTGGAAGCTGCGGGTGGAGATGATGTCCTTGTAATACTCGGCGGAGGTGTCGATGTTGTGGTTGTAGTAGTCGAGGCCCGCGTCCGCGAGCTTCTGCGCCTGCTCGCGGGTCAGCATGCCCAGCGTGCAACAGGTCTCCATGCCAAGCTCGCGCACGCCCTTGATCATGCCAGCGATCTGGTCGAGATCCTTGTCCTTCGGCGAACGGTAGGCGGCGCCCATGCAGAAGCGCGTGGCACCGGCGTCGCGAGCGATCTTCGCCTTCGCCACCACGTCGTCCACGCACATCAGCTTCTCGGCCTTGAGGCCCGTGTCGTAACGCGCGCTCTGGGGGCAGTAGGCGCAATCCTCCGGGCAGGCGCCGGTCTTGATGGAGAGCAGGGTCGAGACCTGCACCGTGTTCGGCTCGAAGTGGCGGCGGTGTACCGACTGGGCGCGGAACAACAGGTCATTGAAAGGAAGGGCAAACAGCCCCTGCACCTCGGCCAAGGTCCAGTCGTTGCGAACATCCGGCGCGGTGGGCATGACGGCTGACATGGGCTTGTGCCTCTGGCGGTGCTGGAGGGCGCCAGTGTAGTGGCTCGCCGTCAACTTTTGAATGTATCTGAAGTTTACGGTTGGCGATAATTAGCGCTATCCGAAGATAGAGCACAAATGGCATTCAAAACAATGACTTGCATATAGCCACGGTGCGTGGAATCCGGGCTTAAGCCCAGGGCGTCACCGCGGGTGCAGCCAGTGGGGCAGGAACTTGTAGGGGTCGTCCGTCACGGCTTCATCGAACTTCACGCCATGCTGCCGGAGTGCCTGCTGCATGCGCCCATCGCGCAGGCGGTCGAAGGTGTCCGTGCAGCCGCCGATGAATTCCCCGGCGACGAACAGCTGCGGGATGGTGACGCTGCCGGTCCTGGCCTGCAGCGCGACGCGGATCTTGCGGCCCCGCTCGCCCTCCTTGTAGGCGACCGAGTCGAGGTCCACGGACCGGTAGGGGATCCCATAGCGGGCGAAGGTCTTGCGGACCGACCAGCAGAACTCGCACCACTCGTGCGCGAACATGACCACGACGTTCTGATCATCCGCGATGGCGGCGTCGATGAACTCCACGGCCTCGGCGTCCAGCTCGGCGGCCGCCACCGCCGGCGGCGGGCCCGCAGACGGCGCGCGCAGGTCGAAGCGGGCGCTGGGCGTGGACTTCGACAGCTCGAGCTCCGCGTCGGTCATGTCGACGGGGATGTCCTCGAACAGCGGCGTGGACAGGTAGCGCTCGCCGGTGTCCGGCAGCATGCAGAGGATGTTGGTGCCGGGCGGGGATTCCGCGGCGATGGCCAGCGCGCCCGCCAGGGTCGCGCCGCCGGTGATGCCGCAGAAGATACCTTCCTTCCGGGCCAGGTTGCGCGTACGGCGCAGGGCCTCGTTGCCGTCGATGGGCAGCACGCGGTCGATCAGCCCGCGCGCCTCGTCCGCCAGCTTGGGGATGAAGTCCGGGGACCAGCCCTGCATCAGGTGCGGCCGGAAGTTCGGGTGCGAGCGCGCCGCGGAACCGTCGGGCCGGCGCTCCTGGGGTATGCCGCTGCCCAGGGTCTGGGAGTTGTCCGGTTCGCAGACGGCGATCTTCGTCCGCGGGCTGTCCTGCTTCAGCTTGCGCGCGATGCCGTTCAGGGTACCGCCGGTGCCGAAGCCGGTGACGAACCAGTCGAGCCCGCGGCCGGCGAAATCTTCCAGGATCTCCACCGCCGTGGTGCGCATGTGCATCTCGGCGTTGGCCGGGTTCTCGAACTGGCGGCACAGGAACCAGCCGTGCCTCTCCGCAAGCTCCACGGCCTTCTGCAGCATGCCGCTGCCCTTCTCGGAGGCCGGCGTCAGCACCACCCGCGCGCCGAGGAAGCGCAGCATCTTGCGGCGCTCGACGCTGAAGTTCTCGGCCATGGTGACCACCAGCGGGTAGCCCTTGGCGGCGCAGACCATGGCGAGCCCGATACCGGTATTGCCGGAGGTGGCTTCGATGACGGTCTGGCCGGGCTTGAGCACACCGCGCCGCTCGGCGTCCTCGATGATGCCCAGCGCCAGGCGGTCCTTGACCGAGCCCATGGGGTTGAAGGATTCGACCTTCACGAACACGTTCACGCCCGGCGGCGACAGGGTGTTCAGCCGCACGACCGGTGTGCGGCCCACGGTGGCGAGGATGTCTTCGTATATCGGCATGGGTGCAGATCCCGGCGGATATCGGCGCCGAAAGTGTACATGGCCCCCGGCGGCGGCGTGGAAATATGCGACGTCTGCGCAAACCCTTGCCGGGTTAGCATTGGCTCATGGACCTCTTCGGCCTCCTCTATCCCGCCCATTGCGCCCTGTGCGGCGGCCGCGGCAGCCGGGGACTGGACTTGTGCCAAGCCTGCTTCGACGAGTTGCCCTGGAACCGGCATGCCTGCCCGCGTTGCGCGGCGCCGCTGCCGCCGGACGCGGACGTGGGCCTCTGCGGCGCCTGTCTCAAGCAGGTGCCGAGCTGGGACGAGGCAAAGAGTCCCCTCGCCTATGCCTATCCCGTGGACAAGCTGGTGCAGCGCTTCAAGTTCGAGGGGGATCTCGCGGCGGGACGCCTCCTGGGAGAATTGCTGGCGGAGTTCCTGGCGGCGGGCGGCGAGAAGCCCGACTGCATCGTGCCGGTACCGCTGCATCCCAAGCGCCTCAAGGAGCGCGGCTTCAACCAGGCGGTGGAACTGGCGCGCCCTCTATCGAAGCGCTTGAGGATAGAAGTCAGGCTCGACCTCTGCGTGCGCGTGCGCGCGACGGAGGTGCAATCGAAACTCGACTCGGCGGAACGGCACAAGAACCTTAAAGGCGCGTTCAGCGTCACCGGCGAGGTGCGGGGAAGGCACGTCGCGCTGCTGGACGATGTCATCACCACCGGCGTCACGGTAGAGACCCTGGCGCGGGAGTTCCGGGATGCCGGCGCCGCACGGGTGAGCGTATGGAGCGCGAGCCGCGCCGCCTCGCCGGCCTGACTTTACCGATGACAGTTGCAGGCCCTTCCATAAACGCGCCGCCGCGTGCGGCGCATCACACCGTTGCAGCGCCATTGAAGTGCCTCGGGCGTTGAGCCATCGACGGATTGGGCGTTCGCCCGATTCAGCGGATAAATGTCGTACGCGATAGTGCAGCCGTATCCCGCATGGATGCGGACGGTTGCCGATGCGTTCCTCGATCAAGTCCCTGTTCCTGTGCCTCTCGCTCGCGGCCTGCACCCACATGGATCCGCGCCTGAACCCCCAGGGTGTGCTCTTCGCGGAGCAACTGGATGGCATGACAGCACGCTACAACCTGGCCCACGGCACCGACTATCCGGCACCGCAGCTCAGCCTCGACGCCATGCCGGCGCAGCCCTCGGTGATCGGCACCGCGGACTATTCCGCGTGGACCATCCACATCAACTCCGCGTGGCTGAAGCGCAATCCCTGCCTCGTGCAGGGCGAAGCCCTGCCCCATGAGCTGGCGCACCTCTTCGTCTACTACGACAAGTACGGCCCACCCCAGACCGTGACGCTGAACGGCCGCCGTGGCCCAGTACAGGTGGCCATGAACGGTCCCGGCCTGCAGGACCTCTCGGAAGAGCATGGGAAGGAATGGCAGGCCACGGCGCGCGCCCTGGGCGCGGATCCCTGCCGGGAGGGCTACTGCTACTCGGCGAAGCCCTACAAGAAGTATCCGCCGGACTGCAGCGGCAGCCTGGCAGCGCGCTAGCGCTGCACCCGCGAGATCCTCTCCAGCGCGCTGATCGCGCCTTCCAGGTCCTTCTCCCGCACCAGCAGGTAATCCGTGTCGAAGGTCGCCACGGTGAAGACGCTGATCTTCGCCTCGGCGAGCGGCCCCGTGAGGGCCGCGATGATGCCCGTGAGAGAGAAGTCCAACGGTCCCTGCACCTTGAACGCGCACCAGCCATCGTTCACCTCTGCATCCATCGGCGCCAACGCCTCGGGGCAGACGATGGAGAGCTCGTCGGCGGTGCGGGTGATGCTCAGAAACGCCTGAGCGCCCAGCGTCAGCGTGGAAGGGACAGCCGCATCCGGCTCCAGCTTGCAGACGGCGTAGCGCCCGGCCAGCAGCTTCAAGGTCAGCATGTCAGGCGTGGTTGAAGGTGTAGTGCAGCATGATACCCACGAAGACGGCGCCCCCGAACCAGTTGTTGTTGAGGAACGCCTGGAAGCATCTCTGGGGATCGCGCCTGCGGATCAGGTATTGCTGGTAAGCGGCGAAGCAGGCTGCCGCGATGAGCCCCGCATAGTAGGCACCGCCGAGTTCCAGGCGGGTGCCGATCATCACCATGTTGGCGAGCAATGCCGCCTGCAGGATCGCAAGGATGGGCCGGTCCATCGAGCCGAACAGTATGGCGGTGGACTTCACGCCGATCTTGAGGTCATCGGCCCGGTCCACCATGGCGTACATGGTGTCGTAGACCGTGGCCCAGAGGATGTTGGCGATGAAGATGAGCCAGGCCTCCGGCGGCACCGCGCCGGTGGCGGCCGCGTAGGCCATGGGGATGCCCCAGCCGAATGCGAGCCCAAGGTAAGGCTGCGGCAGGTAGGTGTAGCGTTTCATGAACGGGTAGCTCATGGCGAGCGCGAGGCCCACGAACGCGAGCTCGATGCAGAGCGCGTTGAGCGTGAGCACGAGGGCGAAGGCGATGAGTCCCAGGATCACGAACAGCACCCAGGCCTCCGCCACGCTCACCTCGCCGGTGGCCAGCGGCCGGTCCTTGGTGCGCGCGACGCCCGGGTCGTAGCGCCGGTCGGCATAGTCGTTGATGATGCAGCCGGCGGCGCGCATCACGAACACGCCCGCCACGAACACCGCGAACAGTTTCGGCGTGGGGTGGCCGGCGGTGGCGAGCCACAGGGCCCAAAGCGTGGGCCACAGCAGGAGGAAGGCGCCGATGGGCTTGTGCAGGCGCATGAGCCGCGCGTAGGCCCAGAGGTCCGCGCGTAGCATCGGCCACCACTCCTTGAACGGACGGCTGTAGCGGAACTTGAGCCAGTAGCGCTTGAGGCGCGGATCAAGCATGGCTGAGCCCCGGCAGGAAGCATTCGTAGATGAGGATGCCGGCACCGCCCACGGTGATGAGGGAACGGCGCGCCCACAGCGGCGCTGCCGGCGGCCGGTCGAGGCCCGCCACCGCCTCCTTATAGAGGTGGTCGTGGACGTCCAGCTCCGCCACGTGGATGGGACCGCGCTTCGCGTCCGCTTCCGCGAACACCCGCTCGCCCAGGGGCTGCTCGCCCAGGTCCTTGAGCCAGTGCTCGGCGCCGCCCACGGCGAGGGAGCGTGCATACACCAGCGGCGCGCGGCCCCAGAGGTACACCTGCCGCACGAAGCCCGCTTCCTCCGGCTTGGCATCCAGGAGCAGCATGTCCTCTTCGCTCAGGGCGAAGTGACCCTGGTTGATGAGCTGGACGCGGAACGCGGCGCCCGCCTTCGCGCGCAGGCGCTCCGTGAGGGAGCCGGTTTCGGCGATGAAGGACCAGAGGGCGGCCGGGCACCGGGCGACGGGCCGCTCCGCCACCGGCTTCCAGGTCTGCGCGCTCTGAAGGGCTGTCGTCGTCATGCAGGGAGATTGTAGCTGCTCAGGCGTGGCCGTAGCGTTCGGTCTCGCCGAGCCATCTCCTCACGATGAGGTTCACCCGCTCGGGATATTTCTCGAGCAGCAACGCCGCCGCCGCCTGCACCTTGGGGATGAGCGGCGCGTCCCGCAAGAGGTCCGCGATGCGCAGGTTCACCTCGCCCGCCTGGCGCGTGCCGAGCAGCTCTCCGGGGCCGCGCAGTTCCAGGTCCTTGCGCGCGATCTCGAAGCCGTCGTTGGTGGCGCGCATGGTATCGAGGCGCGCGCGGGCCATGGACCCGAGCGGCGGCTTGTAGAGCAGCACGCAGCTCGACTCCGCCGCGCCGCGCCCGACCCGGCCGCGCAACTGGTGCAGCTGGGAGAGGCCGAGACGCTCGGCGTTCTCGATGATCATGAGGCTCGCGTTCGGCACGTCCACGCCCACCTCCACCACGGTGGTGGCAACCAGCAGGTGCAGCGTGCCGTCCTTGAAGCGGTCCGTGATCGCGTCCCGCAGCCTGGGCTTCTGGCGGCCGTGCAGCAGGCCCACCTTGAGCGCGGGCAGCGCGGCGGCCAGCGCCTTCGCCGTGTCCTCCGCCGCCTGGGCCTGCAGCAGTTCCGATTCCTCGATGAGCGGGCACACCCAGTACACCTGGCGACCCTCGCGGCAGACCTGCTCCACCCGCGCCACCACCTCGGCGCGCTTGGACTCCACGAGCGCCACGGTCTTCACCGGTTTGCGGTTCGGCGGCAGCTCATCGATGGCGGAGACATCCAGGTCAGCGTAGGCGGTCATGGCGAGGGTGCGCGGGATGGGGGTCGCGGTCATGATGAGCTGGTGGGGATGCAGGCCCTCGCCGCCGCCCTTCTCCCGCAGCGCGAGGCGCTGGTGCACGCCGAAGCGATGCTGCTCGTCGATGATGACGAGCGCGAGATGCTTGAAGCGCACCTCCTCCTGGAACAGCGCATGGGTGCCGATGGCGAGCTGGGCGCCGCCGTCCTTGAGGCGCGCCATGGCCGCCTCGCGCTCCGCCGGCTTGCTGCGGCCCGAGAGCCACACCGGCTCCAGTCCAAGCGGCAGCAGCCAGTTCGAGAAATTACGGAAGTGCTGTTCCGCCAGGAGCTCGGTGGGCGCCATCAGCGCCGCCTGCTTGCCTGCCTCGATGCAGGCGAGCGCCGCGAGCGCCGCCACCACGGTCTTGCCGCAGCCCACGTCGCCCTGCACCAGCCGCATCATGGGATGGGGCCGGCGCAGGTCCCGCAGGATCTCCGCCGCCACCCGTTCCTGGGCGTCCGTGAGCCTGAACGGCAGCGCGGCGCGGAAGCGCTCGGCAAGGCGTCCTTCACCCGCGAACGGCACGGCGCGGCTCTTGTCCTCCGCGAGGCGCAGGCGGCGCAGACTGAGGTGATGGGCCAGCAGCTCCTCGAACGCGAGGCGCTGCTGCGCCGGATGGCTGACTTCCATGAGCTCCGCCAGCGGCGCATCGGTGGGCGGGCGGTGCACGTAGCGCAGCGCCTCCGCCAGGGCGGGCATGTCCGGACCCAGCAGCTCCGGCGGCAGGAGTTCCGGCAGCGGCGTGGCGGAATGGTCCAGCAGCCGCAGGGCCTGGTCCGTGAGTGCGCGCAGCTTCATCTGCTGCACGCCCTCGGTGGCGGGATAGATGGGCGTGAGCGCCGGCTCGCGTGGCTTCAGATCCTCCGCGCCGAGCAGCTTGTACTCGGGATGCACCATCTCCAGCGTGGCCTTGCCGGGACGCACCTCGCCGTAGCAGCGCAGCCTGGCGCCGCGCGCCAGCATCGCCATCTGCGCGGCGTTGAAGTGGAAGAAGCGCAGCGTGAGCGCGCCGGTGCCGTCGGCGATGCGGCTGAGCAGCACGCGCCGGCCGCGGTAGGCGGTCTCGGTGATCTCCACCGTGCCCTCCACGCTCGCGTGCAGGCCGGGGCGCAGCGCGCCGATGGGCGTGATGCGGCTGCGGTCCTCGTAACGCAGGGGCAGGTGAAACAGGAGGTCGCCGACCTCCCGGATGCCGAGCTTCTCCAGGCGCTCGGCCACCTGCGGGCCGACGCCGCGCAGGCGCGTGACCGGTGCACCGGGACTGTCGGGTGGGGAGGCGGGTCTCAAAGCCGGCGTCAGGCCACCACCATCACCGCGTCGATCTCCACCCGGGCGCCGCGCGGCAGCGCCGCGACGCCGATGGTGGCACGGGCCGGATAGGGCTCCTGGAAGTACTCGGCCATGACCTCGTTCACCTGGGGGAAATGACCGAGGTCGGTGAGGAAGATGGTGACGCGGACCACGTCCTTGAGCCCGTCACCGGCGGTCATGGCGACCGCCTTCAGGTTCTCGAACACCCGGCGGGTCTCATGCTTGATGTCGCCGCTCACGAGCTCGCCGGTCCTGGGGTCCAGCGGGATCTGCCCCGAGAGGTACACGGTATTGCCGGCGCGGACCGCCTGGGAGTACGGGCCGATGGCGCGGGGAGCCTGGTCGGTGAACACGCTGGTGCGGGCCATGGGACGGACCTCTTGGAAGGTGGATGCGGCAGGCACACATATTAGCGCAGGCCGCCCGGCGGGCCGCCCCGGAGGCCGGCTAAGAAATGATTCAGAAATCGGCCAGCCCCGGCTCAGGCCCACGCTGCTAAACCCAGTATGAGAACCACAAAATCTTCGGGGACGACCATGCACCGCAAGAACCTGTTCCACCTCAAGGCCGCCGCCACTCTGCTGGCCCTGGCCTGCCTGCTGCCGGCCCGGGCCGACGAGCCCAGGCAGGACGATGCCACCCTCTACCTCGGCAACATCACCATCGTCGGGCAGCAGAAGATCGTGAACGCGCTGCGCGCCATCAAGCTCGCACTGCGCACGCCCTACTCCAACGACCCGGCCCACGCGGACGACGTGGTCTGCCGCATCAACAAGGGCCTCGGCGAGCAGCATGAGTACCTGGACTGCGCCACCAACAAGAACTACAGCAAGCGCCGCGACGCGACCCAGATGTCGGTGCTGGTGGGCACGCTCGGCATCCCCGACAACGGCGTGTCGCAGCTGTTCGCCGCCATGATCTCGACCCAGCCGGAGCACCGGCTGCACGTGCCGGTGCAGGGAGGTGCACTGCAGGCGCTGCTGGCGCAGATCCCGGAGGATGCCCGTGTGGTGGAGCCCGGTGAAGACGTGCACGCGGTACCGGCGGCGAGCACCGTGGCGGCACCGGCCGGTTCCACGGCCGGGCCGACGAACCGCTATTGAACGGACGTGGCTAAGAAATGATTCACAAATCGGCCATGCCTGCCGTGCCCGGAGCCTGCTAAACCGGATACACGGGAAACCAAAAACCGTACACGCGTCCCGCCAAGCGGGCGCAACCTGAAGAAACCGGAGGACGACCATGCGTACCAAGACCAAGTTCCTGACCCTCATGGGCAGCGCGCTGCTGGCGCTGGCCTTCACCCTGCCGGCGCTGGCTGATGAGCCCGCCGACGCGCCTGCCGCCGACGACGGCGACGTGATGACGCTCTATCTCGGCAAGCTGCCGATCACCGGCAAGGAGAAGATCGTGGCCACGCTGGTGGCCATCAAGAAGGCGCTGCGTGAGCCGCTCTCCAACGACCCGGAGAAGGCGGAGACGGTGATCTGCCGCATCGTCACCGATACCGGCAGCCGCAAGGAGTACCTGGACTGCGCCACCAACGCGGCCTACGCCGCGCGCCGCGAATCCACCACCGTGGGCATGATCAGCCGCAAGCTGGGCATCCCGCAGGGCGGAACCGACGACATGAGCCAGGCGGACTTCGATTCGCTGGTGGCCAACCAGCCGAACAACCGGCTGCATGTGCCGGTGAACGGCGCTTCGCTGCAGGCGCTGCTGGACTCGATCCCGGATGACGCGACAGTGGTTGAGTCGTCGGGCGGCTGACGACGGCCGGCGACCGGCGCATCCCGCCGCCTACCCCCGGCGGGATGCGCCGTACTTTTTGGGCCAAGGCCCGGACGTCGCGCGTTGCGCGGCGTCTGGTTCCAAGGCGGCGGCGGGAATACGCCCCGAGCTTGCGCGAGTCATATCCAGGGATACCACCCCTTGGGAGATGACCATGAAGCACTCCTTCCTGACACTGCACCTCGTGCTGGCGGCCGCCAGCCCGGCTTTCGCCGCGGATACCCCCGAGCAAGGAGCCACCTTGCAGCTCGGCAGCATCTCCGTCACCGGCGAGAAGGTCGTCGCCACGCTGCGCGAGATCAAGGCGGCGCTGAAACGGCCCTTGTCGGGCGAGGCGGAGCATGCCAACGAGGTGGTCTGCCGCATCGAGAAGCAGATGGGCGAAGCGCGCGAATACCTGGATTGCGCCACCAACATGGACTTCGGGCGGCGCCGCGATGCCACGCGGACATCGATCATGGCCGGGACCTGGGGCGTGCCGGGCGGAAGCAACCCGCTCGACTACTACGTCGCGGCCCAGCCCGATCATCACCTGCGCGTGCCCGTGAACGGGGGTGCCCTGCAGGCCCTGCTGGCGCGACTCCCGGATGCGCCGGAAGCCGAGACGAGGCCGAAGCCGGTCGCAGTCCCCACGGCGACGACGCGGGCCGGAACCGAAGGGAAGGAGCCGTATACCGAGCTGTAGCTTTCGCTGAGCCAGACGGGTTGGAGCTGAAGCTAAGCTTTACTTCGGGATATCCGCATCACTTGCGGTAAGCCGCGCAGCCTGCGCAGGATGCGCGCCAGGTGGGTGCGGTCCCGCACGCCGATGACGAAGGTGAGCACCGAGGTCAGGTCCTCGCGCTGCTGCTGGTTCACGTGCTCGATGTTGGAGCCGAGGTCCGCGATGGCGGCGGCCATGGTGGCGAGCACGCCGCGCTGGTTCGCCACCTCCGCGCGCACCTCCACCGGGAAGTCGCGCTTCAGCTTCTTCTCCCACTGCACCTCGATCAGCTTCTCCGGCTGGTTCTTGTACTCTGCAAGGTTGCCGCACTGGTCGCGATGCACCACGATGCCGCGGCCGGCGGTGAGCACGCCGACGATGGCATCACCCGGGATGGGGTGGCAGCAGCGCGCGAACGTCACCACCAGGCCCTCGGTGCCGCGTATCAAGAGCGGCGCGCTGGCCTTGGCGGCCGGCGCCTCGTCCTCGCCTCGGGCCGGCATCAGGCGCCGCGCCACCAGCGGTGCCAGGTGGTGGCCGAGGCCGATGGACTCATACAGTTCGTCCGCATCCTCCAGCTTGAACTCCTTCACCACCGCCGCCAGCTCCTCGTCCGGGATGCGGCCGAGCTTGAGCGAGAGCGCGGCGAGAGCGCGCTCCAGCATGCGCTTGCCGAGCTCCACCGCCTCGTCGCGCTTGAGGTTCTTGAGGTAGTGGCGCACGTTGGCGCGCGCCTTGGCCGTGACCACGAAGTTGAGCCAGGCCGGGTTGGGGCGGCCGTTCGGCGCGGTGATGACTTCGACCGTCTGGCCGTTCTCGAGCTGGGTGCGCAGGGGCACCAGCCGGCGGTCGATCTTGGCGGCCACACAAGCATTACCCACGTCGGTGTGCACGGCATAGGCGAAGTCCACGGCGCTGGAGCCGCGCGGCAGGCGGCGGATGTCGCCCTGCGGCGTGAACACGTAGACCTCGTCCGGGAACAGGTCCACCTTGACGTTCTCGAGGAACTCGAGCGAGTTGCCGGTGCCCTGCTGCATCTCCATCACGCCCTTCAGCCACTCGCGGGCGCGCACCTCGGGGGCGGTGGCGCCGCCCTCGCCGGTCTTGTATTGCCAATGGGCGGCGATGCCGGACTGGGACACCTTGTGCATATCCTCGGTGCGGATCTGCACCTCCAGCGGCACGCCCGCCGGGCCGATCAGCACCGTGTGCAGCGACTGGTAGCCGTTGGCCTTGGGGATGGCGATGTAGTCCTTGAACTTGCCCGGCACCGGCTTGAACAGGTTATGCACCACGCCGAGCACGCGGTAGCAGTCGTCGATGCGCGGCACCACGATGCGGAACGCGTGCACGTCCAGTACCTCGGTGAGCGGCAGGCGCTTGGCGCGCATCTTGCGGTACACGCTGTAGAGGTGCTTCTCGCGGCCCTCCACGTCGGCGGCGATGCCCTCGCGCTGCAGCGCCTGGGTCAGGCTCTTGCTGATCTTCGCCACCATCTCCTTCTGGTGGGTACGCGAGCGCTTGAGGTGGCGGGTCAGCACCTTGTAGCGCATCGGGTGCAGCGCGTGGAAGCCAAGGTCCTCCAGCTCCATGCGCATGTCGCTCATGCCGAGGCGGTGGGCGATGGGGGCGTAGATCTCGAGGGTCTCGGCGGCGATGCGGCGGCGCTTGGGCGCGGGCATCGCGTCCAGCGTGCGCATGTTGTGCAGCCGGTCCGCGAGCTTGACCATGATGACGCGGATGTCCTCCACCATGGCGAGGACCATCTTGCGGAAGTTCTCGGCCTGCGCCTCGGCGCGGCTCTTGAATTTGATCTGGGTGAGCTTGGAGACGCCGTCCACGAGCTGGGCCACCTCGGGCCCGAAGCGGGTGAGCAGCTCCTCCTTGAGGGTGGGCGTGTCCTCGATGACGTCGTGCAGCAGCGCCGCCTCGAGGGTGCGGTAGTCCATGCGCAGTTCCGCGAGGATCTGCGCGACGGCGACCGGATGGGTGATGTAGGCCTCTCCGGAGAGACGGCGCTGGCCCTCGTGGGCGTCGGCGCCGAACAGGTAGGCCTGGTTGACCTCCTCCACCTGGGACTCGGGGAGGTAGGTGCGGAGCTTGACGAGCAGCTCGTCGATGCCGGTCGCCCGCTTCCCCAGGACCCTTTCGAAGATGGAAGAAGCGACCTGACTCATATGTTGCGGGACGCGCTCTTCGTTAGAGCGGGTCCTCCGCGTCCATCATCACGACGGGCTGCTGCTCCACCGGCTCTTCCTCGGGGATGATCTCGACCTCGTCCAGGATCGCCGGGCCGATGTTGCCGGCCGCGATCTCGCGCAGCGCCACCACGGTGGGCTTGTCGTTCTCCCAGGGCACGGTCGGCTCGACGCCGCGGGCGAGCTGGCGCGAGCGCTTGGTCGCGACCAGCACCAGCTGGAACAGGTTGTCCACGTTGCCCAGGCAATCTTCGACAGTGACACGCGCCATCTGGAACTCCGGCAAAAAGGCTTGGAAAAACAGGGTCTAATAGTCTACCGGAGGGGTAGGGTTATTGGAACCCCGCCTCAGCCCAGGAGCGTGTCCAGGATGGGCTTCAAGGCCGGCCGGTCGGCCCGGGCGGCCTGGCCCCGGCCGCTGGCGATGCCGGAAAGCTCGGCCAGAGCATGGTCGAAATCGTCGTTCACCACCACGTAGTCGAACTCGCGCCAGTGGGACATGTCCCCCACCGCGTCCTTGAGGCGCCGGGCGATGACCGCGTCGTCGTCGGTGCCGCGGGAGCGCAGGCGCCGCTCCAGCTCGGCCCGGCTGGGGGGCAGGATGAAGACCGAGACCGCCTCGGGCATGAGCTTGCGCACCTGGGCCGCCCCCTGCCAGTCGATCTCCAGCAGCACGTCACGGCCGGCGGCGAGCTCGGCTTCCACCGCCTTGCGGGAGGTGCCGTAGTAGTTGTCGAAGACCCGGGCGTGCTCCAGGAACTCCCCCGCCGCCACCATGCGCTCGAACTCGGCCTTGTCCACGAAGTGGTAGTCGTGGCTGTGGGTCTCGGTGGGCCGCCGCGGACGGGTGGTGTAGGAGATGGAGAACCGGATGTTCGGGTGATCCTTCAGGAGCGCGCGCACCAGGCTGGTCTTGCCGGCGCCGGAGGGCGCCGTGACCAGATACAGGTGGCCGCGCTTCGGTGCGCTACTCAATGTTTTGCACCTGCTCGCGCATCTGTTCTATCAGGACTTTAAGGTCCACCACCTGCTGGGTGATGGCCGCGTCCTGGGACTTGGAGCCCAGGGTGTTCGCCTCGCGGTTGAACTCCTGCATCAGGAAGTCCAGGCGCCTGCCCACGGCGTCGCCGCTCTTGAGCGTGTCCGAGAACTCCTTGAGGTGGCTGCCGAGCCGGTCCAGCTCCTCGGCCACGTCCAGGCGCTGCGCCACCATCACGAGTTCCTGCTCCAGGCGCTGCGGGTCCACCGTGGCCTTGAGCTCCTCGACGCGGGCGCGCAGCTTGTCGCGCAACGCGTCCAGCATGGCGCCCTGCTTCTTCTTGAGCTCGCCCACGATGCGCGCGATCTCGGCGGCGCGCTCGCGCAGCATCACCGCGGTGCGCTCGCCCTCGCGGCCGCGGGCGGCGAGCAGGTCGGCCAGGGTCTCGTCCAGGAGCTTGAGCGCCGCCTGGCCCACCGTGTCCACGTCCAGCGGCGGCTCCTGCACCACGCCGGGCCAGCGCAGCACCTCGGCCGGGTTCACCGGACCGGCGGCGCCGACCAGCCCCGCCACCTGGGCCAGTGCGTTGCCCACGGCCCGCGCACGCGCCTCGTCCACCTGCAAGGAAGCACGTCCGCCGGCGGCCGGCTCGAACCTGAGCTGCCCGTCCAGCTTGCCGCGCTTGACCCGGGCGGCGATGCGCTCGCGGCACTCGCTCTCGAGCGCGCGCAGCTCCTCCGGGAGCTTCAGGCCCATATCCAGGTAGCGGTGATTGACGCTGCGCACCTCCCAGATGAGGACGCCGAAGTCGCCGCGCGCCTCGCGGCGCGCAAAACCGGTCATGCTGCGAGCCATGTCGTTCCTGCGTTCCGGCCGGGAATGGCCGGGGGTTTGCAATGGTAAGCTAAACGGCAGGCACGCCCAAAGCGCCGGTCGCAGGGGCCGGACATCAGGGGACAGCGCAGTGAACGTCGAGACAGCCCAGGTCAGCCGCCAGGGCAACCGTAACGATAACCAGGACCGGGCGTCCATCGTGGTGACGGACACCCGCATCCTGCTGACCGTGGCGGACGGCATGGGCGGCCACATCGGCGGCGACGTGGCGGCGGAGGCCGCCATCGACGCGCTGGTGCGCAGCTTCAAGCGCCTGCGCGGCGGCATCCGCGACGCCGGCGACTTCCTGCGCGAGAGCATCGTCGAGGCCCACGAGGCGGTGGTGATGCTGGGCGCCTCGCTGGCGCCGGAGCTCAGGCCCCGCACCACCATCACCGTGTGCGTGGTGGCGGACAACACCGCCACCTGGGCCCACGTGGGCGACAGCCGCATCTACCTCATACGCGACCAGAAGGTCCTGATCCGCACCCGCGACCACAGCGCAGTGGAACTCCTGGTACAGCAGGGCCTGCTCAAGGACGCGGACGTGCATACCCACCCCATGCGCAACTTCGTGGAGCAATGCCTGGGCGGCGACCCCGAGATACCCCAGATCACCATCACCGAGCCCCGCGCACTCATGGCGGGTGACGTGATGCTGCTCTGCTCCGACGGTTTCTGGGCGCCGCTCCAGGAAGACCACGTCGCGAAGGAGCTCAACTCGCACCTGGAACTGCAGGACATACTGGACGTGCTGGCGCGGGAGGCCGAGGAAGCCGCCGCGCCTTCCAGCGATAACGTCACGGCAGTCGCATTACGCTGGATGGATTGATTTCCGACCTGTCGCGCCGCGTTCGCGGCCCGCCCCTTTATAATCCCTGACCTGTCTCGACTCTGGTGATCCCCATGCGCACCGGCCGCGCCGCGCACGAACTGCGTCCCATCGCCCTCACCCGCCACTACACCCGCCACGCCGAGGGCTCGGTGCTGGTGTGCTTCGGCGACACCAAGGTGGTGTGCACCGCCAGCGTTGAGGAGCGGGTGCCGGGCTTCCTCAAGGGCCAGGGCAAGGGCTGGGTCACGGCGGAGTACGGCATGCTGCCCCGCGCCACCCACACCCGCTCCGACCGCGAGGCGGCCCGCGGCAAGCAGGGCGGCCGTACTCTGGAGATCCAGCGGCTGATCGGCCGGGCCTTGCGTTCGGTGATGGACATGGAGGCGCTGGGTGAGCGCACCCTGACCCTGGACTGCGACGTGCTGCAGGCGGACGGCGGCACCCGCACCGCCGCCATCACCGGCGCCTACGTGGCGCTGAAGGACGCGGTGGCGAACCTGCGCAAGCGCGGCCTGTTGAAGAAGGATCCCGTGCACGGCGCAGTGGCGGCGGTGTCGGTGGGCATCGTCGCGGGCCAGCCGGTGCTCGACCTCGAGTACACCGAGGATTCCCAGGCGGAGACCGACATGAACGTGGTGATGAACGACGCCGGCGCCTTCGTGGAGGTGCAAGGCACCGCCGAGGGTCACGCCTTCCACCGCCACGAGCTGGACTCGCTGCTCAAGCTCGCGGAACAAGGCATCGCCGAACTGCTCAAGAAGCAGCGCGAGGCGCTGGCGCAGTAATGCGCAGGGTCGTCCTCGCCACGAACAACGCCGGGAAGGCGAAAGAACTCAACGCGATGTTGAGCGGGCTCGACATGGAGATCGTGCCCCAGAGCGCGCTCGGCGTGCCGGAAGCGGAGGAGACCGGCCTCACCTTCATCGAGAACGCCATCCTCAAGGCGCGCAATGCCGCGGCCCATGCCCAGCTCCCGGCCATCGCCGACGACTCGGGCCTGGAGGTGGACGCGCTGGCCGGGGCGCCCGGCATCCATTCGGCGCGCTACGCCGGCGCCGGGGCCGGCGACCAGGCCAACCTGGAGAAGCTCCTCCAGGCGATGCAGGACGTGCCGGACTTCGGCCGCTCTGCGCGCTTCCGTTGCGTGATCGTGTACCTGAAGCACGCCGCCGACCCGGCGCCGCTGGTGACCGAAGGCGTATGGGAAGGCTCCATCCTGCGCGCGCCCAAGGGCACGAACGGCTTCGGCTACGACCCGGTGTTCTGGGTGCCGGAGAAGGGCTGCTCCTCCGCGGAACTGCCGCCGGAAGTGAAGAACCAGCTCAGCCACCGGGGCCAGGCCCTGGCCCGCCTCGCCGCCCATTTCCGGGCGCGCCACTAGAAACCCATGGCCCTGCCGTCGCTTTCTCTCTACGTCCACCTGCCCTGGTGCGTGAAGAAATGCCCCTACTGTGACTTCAACTCCCATGGGCTCAAAGGCGCGCTGCCGGAGAGCACCTACGTGGACGCGCTGCTGAAGGACCTGGACCAGGACCTGCCGCGCACCGGCGGACGCGAGGTGCAGACCGTGTTTTTCGGCGGCGGCACGCCCAGCCTCTTCAGTGCCGAGAACATCGGCCGTTTCCTCGCGGGCGTGCGTGCGCGCATGCCGGTGGCTGCGGGCGCGGAGGTGACCCTGGAGGCGAACCCGGGCACCGTGGAGCACGGCCGCTTCGCCGCTTACCGGGAAGCCGGGGTCACGCGCCTGTCCATCGGCGTGCAGAGCTTCGACCCGAAGAAGCTGGAAGTGCTGGGGCGCATCCACTCCAGCGAGGAAGCCGGCCGCGCGGTGGAGGAAGCCCACGCCGCGGGCCTGCACAACTTCAACCTGGACCTCATGTACGGGCTGCCGCGCCAGACCCTGGAGGAGGCGGAGGCGGACATCAGGCAGGCCATGACGCTCATGCCGGCCCACATCTCCCACTACCAGCTCACCCTCGAGCCCAACACCTTGTTCCACGCGCATCCGCCGGTGCTGCCCGACGAGGAGACGATCTGGAGCATGCAGCAACGCTGCCAGGAACTGCTGGCTGCGCACGGCTACGGCCAGTACGAGGTCTCCGCCTACGCACAGCCAGGCCGCCAGGCGCGCCACAATCTCAACTACTGGCGCTTCGGTGATTACCTCGGCATCGGTGCCGGCGCCCACGGCAAGCTCACGGACGCGTCCGGCGCCGTGACGCGCCTGTGGAAGTTGAAGCACCCGGACGCCTACCTCGAGAGCGCCGGCACGCCCAAGTCCCTGGGAGGCGTCTCGCAGCTCTCGGAAGGAGACCTCGCCTTCGAGTTCATGCTGAACCGGCTGCGCCTCACCTCGCCTTTCAGCGCCGGCGAGTTCGAGTCGGCCACGGGCCTGCCGCTGGGGCGCGTCCAGCCGGGTCTGGACCGCGCCGTGGAACTCGGCCTGCTCGACGCAGTGCCGGAGGGCTGGCGGGTGACGTCCCGGGGACAGAATTACCTCAATGACCTGCAGTCATTATTTCTGCTGGCGGAGGATGCAGGCCGCAAAGTTAGGGCCTAGACTGAAATGAGGCCGTAGCTTCGAGGATCCAGGCATGACGGATTACCAGCCCATCTCCTGCGACCTGCACAGCGAGTACGAGCTGGCCATCATGCACCGCACACCCCTCACCCTCTGCTGGCGCGGCCAGGACGGGCTCGATCACCTGGAGACCTTGCTGCCCCAGGACCTGGAGACCCGCAACGGCGAGGAGTTCCTGGTGGTCCGCAACGGCGCCGGCGAGCAGTTCAAGGTGCGGCTGGACCGCATCAGCGCGGCCCATACTCGGGCCGCTCAGGCAAACACCTGAGAAGGTTTTAGGCGCTGCAACAAGCAGTTATGCACACTTGCTTTCCGTGGAACGCAAGCGTGGAACCTACATGTAGGTTTTACGACACTTTCCATAACGCAATGCATAAGTCATTGTTTCTTATTACCTTCCCAACTGGCTAGGTTTTGGCCGAAAAACGAATTTCAGGCGATTTTCCGGGGGACGACACGGGTGGTCGAAATCCATCCACAGAGTTATCCACAAGAAATGTGGACAAGCGCAGTTTCAGCATCTGCAGCAAGCACTTAAGCCCATCTGCTGAGATTCCCGCTTATGTAGCGCGCCTAACTCCAGGCCTTGCCTGGGACCTGCATGTACCCCATATCCTCAGCCTTGCCCCTCAAGACCGCGCGCGCTATGATGCGCGCCCTTTTGAGGCCTAAAAAGCCCTGACATATCCGTCCCAGAGGTCCCGAAATGAAAGCCGCCACCCATCCTGACTACAAAGACATCACCGTGACCTGCAGCTGCGGCAACACCTTCGTGACCCGCTCCACCCTCGGCCACGACCTGGCCGTGGAAGTCTGCTCCAGCTGCCACCCGTTCTTCACGGGCAAGCAGAAGATCGTGGATACCGCCGGCCGCGTGGACAAGTTCCGCAAGAAATACGCCCGCGGCGACAAGACGGCCTAAGCACCCCCTCCGGGCCGCCCTGCTGGTGGCCCGGATTCTCCGCCCCCCCTCGATTCCAGGGCCTTCCGGTCCCGGGCTTGTATTGCCTCGGCCGGGGCATATACTAATTTGACACTTTCTGGCCATGTTTTTGGGAACCTCAATACCATAAAGGGGTGAGAGCGATGTCCCAGGGGAACCTGTCCAAGTCCATCCCGCCCCTCTTGCTGGGCACGCTGGTGGCGGCCCTGTTCGTGGCGGCCTGCGTCTCCTCCGGCAGCGACTACAGCGGCGGCGACTCCAGCGGCAGCGGCGGCGGCAACGGCTGTCCGGCCGGGGACTGCAACTCCAACGGCTATTGCTGCCCGTCCAACACGCCCTATGGCTGCAACGGGTACTGCTATGCCACGTATAACGACGGCGCGGCCGCCGGCTGCACGGACTACAAGACCGTCTGCTGATCCCGCGGGCAGCGCTCCCATGACCCGTCCTCCCGACGCGCGTGCGCCGCGCTGGCTGCTTGCATTGCTGGCGGTGAGCATCCTCACCAATCTCCTGTTCGCCTACCGGATCTACTTGCCGCGCTGGGTACAGCGCTGGCACGAGGCCATGGCGGTGCTGCCGCCGGTGCAAGCCGGCGAGCACCTGCGCGGTCCCGCCGATGCCCGCGTGACCCTGGTCGAATACTCCGACTTCCAGTGCCCCTACTGCGCCACCCTGCACCAGGAGCTGCGCGAGGGTGCCGGCGGCGTGCGCTGGATATACCGCCACGACACCCTGAACGCGGGACACCCGGAGGCGAACGCCGCCGCCGAGGCGGCTGAATGCGCCAACGAGCAGGGACGGTTCTGGGACTACGCGGACGCACTGTTCGTGAACCAGAAAGGACTCGGCGCCGCGCTCTATCCCAGGCTCGCAGGGGAACTCGGCCTCGACGTCCCGCGCTTCGGCGCCTGCTTGAGTTCCGGCAAGTACCACGCGCTCATCCGGCAGGAGTCCGCACAAGTGCGGGAACTGCACCTCATCGGCACGCCTACCTGGTTCGTGAACGGCAAGCGTTACATGGGCGCGCGGGATGCCAAGACCCTGGCGGGCATCCTGCAGGCAGCGGCCGCGCCATGAAGCGCGCGTTCTTCCTCGCGCTACTCCTGCCGCTGGCGGCAGCGGGAGCGCCGGTGCCCGGCCTCACCCTCAGCGGCGTGATCCTGGACGGCGGCGACAGCCTCGCGCTCATCCGCGTGGACACGGGTCGCGATCGCGGCTTCCGCCTGGGCGACCGGGTAGCGCCGGGTCTCACGCTCGCGGGTATCGAGGCGAACCGGGTCTGGCTCGAGGGAGATGGCACGCGGCGCGCGCTCATGCTGGCGGGACTCGATGGACATGGCGCTGCGGCCGACGGTACTGCACCGCGTGTGGTGCGGGCGATGCCCGCCCATGCCGATGCCTTCCTCGACCCCATGCCGGGCATCAGCTATGTCAGCGACACCCACTTCATCGTCTCCCGCGACACCCTGCATGCATTCCTGGGTTCGCCCCAGGCGCTCAGCGAGGCCCGCTGGCTGCTGCAGAAGGACGGCGGCCTCTTCATCGCCAGCATCAAGCGTGGCAGCGCCTATGAGAAGGTGGGCCTGCGGGTCGGCGACGTGCTCCAGCAGGTGAACGGCAAGACGCTGAAGAGCACCGATGAGGTGTATGCCCTCTACGGCGGGCTCGAGAAGCTCGAGCACCTGGATCTCACGGTCCGCCGCATGGGCCGGGAAGAGCATCTGCTCTACGACTTTCGACCCTGAAGGCCCGCCTCCCGACCTCTCACCGCCCGGAGCCGGTCCCCGGGGTTCAGGCATATAATGGGCCGCCGGCGGGTCCTGATCCCCGCCTGACATCCTCAGAAGCCCGGTCCGGGCCTTGGGATATCCGGCTGAACGCCCCTAAGAACAACGCCCCTGCCGCGGCATGGGCCACGAGAGCGCGCCTTTCCAGGAGACCACGGTCATGACCAAGACCTACAAGCTGACCAGCCCCGAGGGCAAGAGCACGGACATGCCGCTCAAGGAGGGCACCTTAGGTCCCGGCACGCTCGACATCAGCGCGCTCTACAAGGACCAGGGAGCCTTCACCTTCGACCCCGGCTTCATGACCACCGCGAGCTGCGAGAGCAAGATCACCTACATCGACGGCGACCAGGGCGTGCTGCTGTACCGTGGCTACCCCATCGAGCAGCTGGCCGAGAAGAGCAGCTTCCTCGAGATCTGCCACCTCATCCTGTACGGCGAGCTGCCCACCCAGGCGCAGCTCGACAAGTTCAACCACTCGATCCAGCACCATTCGCTGGTGCACGAGGCGGTGCTGCGCTTCTTCAACGGCTTCCACTACGACGCGCATCCGATGGCGATGATGACCGGCGTGGTGGGCTCGCTGTCGGCGTTCTACCCGACCTCGACGGACATCCACAACCCGCGCCACCGCGACGTGTTCGCGCACCGCATCATCGCCAAGATGCCGACGCTCGCGGCGGCGGTGTACAAGCACGGCATCGGCCAGCCGTTCGTGTACCCGAAGAACGACCTGGACTACTGTTCGAACTTCCTGAACATGCTGTTCTCGGTGCCGGCGGAGCAGTATGAAGTGGACCCGGTGGCCGCCGAGGCGCTGGACCTGCTGTTCATCCTGCACGCCGACCACGAGCAGAACGCCAGCACTTCCACGGTACGCCTGGCAGGCAGCTCCGGCACCAACCCCTACGCGGCCATCGCCGCCGGCATCGCCACCCTGTGGGGACCGGCCCACGGCGGCGCCAACGAGGCGGTGCTGGACATGCTCAAGGAGATCAAGGACGTCAAGAACATCGACGCCGCGATCGCCAAGGCCAAGGACAAGAACTCCGGCTTCCGCCTGATGGGCTTCGGCCATCGCGTCTACAAGAACTACGACCCGCGCGCGAAGATCATCCGCGCCACCTGCCACAAGGTGCTGGAGAAGCTCGGCCGTGCCGACGATCCGCTGCTGGAGCTCGCCATGCGCCTGGAGGAGGTCGCGCTCAAGGACAGCTACTTCATCGAGAAGAAGCTGTACCCGAACGTGGATTTCTACTCCGGCATCATCTACAAGGCGCTCGGCATCCCGGTGAACATGTTCACGGTGATGTTCGCCATCGCCCGCACCGTGGGCTGGGTGGCGCACTGGCAGGAGATGATCGCCGACCCGCACATGAAGATCGGCCGCCCGCGCCAGCTCTACACGGGGCCCACCAAGCGGGAATACGTGGAACTCGCCAAGCGCAAATAAGGCGGGTCGTGATAAAAAGAGGGCGGCTTCGAGCCGCCCTCGTCATTTGGGGTACGTCGCATGAAGTTGCACAAGGAATCCGCGCGTCTGTTCGGCTGGGAGCTGCTGCACATCCGCAAGGACCAGCCGACCCTCGACTCGCACCTGAAGCAGCTCTTCGCCCGACTCGGCGTGGACTGCGTGCTGGACGTGGGCGCGAACCAGGGCCAGTACGGCGCCATGCTGCGCAAGGCGGGCTACAAGGGCCGCATCGTCTCCTTCGAACCTGTGAAGGCCACCTTCGCCCAGCTCAAGGCGCGCGCCGCCGGTGACCCGGACTGGCGCCTCTTCAACTGCGCGCTGGGCGCGAAGGCCGGCGAGCAGGAGATCCACGTCACCCGCTCCACGGTGTTCGCATCGTTCCTGGATCCCAACGAGTTCTCCCGCCGCAAGTATCCGGACGCGATGCCGGTGCAGCACAGCGAGAAGGTGCGCATCCGCACCCTGGACGAGGTGTTGCCGGAGGCGGTGGCCGGGCTCAAGGCGCCGAAGCTCTTCCTCAAGCTCGACACCCAGGGCTTCGACCTGCAGGTGTTCGCCGGCGCCAAGGCCACAGTGCCCAAAGTGCTGGGCATGCAGACAGAGCTTTCGATCCAGGCGATCTACGAAGACATGCCGGACTATCTGGAGGCGCTCGGCACCTACACGAAGGCTGGCTTCGTGATGTCCGGGCTCTATCCCGTGAGCCGCGACCGAGACACGCTCGCGCTCATCGAGCTCGACTGCGTGATGCGACGCGTGCCTGCACCGGAAAAGAAGGTTATTGCGAAAAAACCCGCGGGCAGGAACCCGGTCAGGAAGAAGAAAAGAGCCTAGCCCGGGACCGCCAGCAGGAGCTCCACGTCCTTGAGGGAGCCGCGTTTCATGGGACGTCCATCCACAGGGCTCAAGGGCGCCTCGCGGATGCCGTCCACCTCGAACACCGTCACCTCGATAGGCACCTCTCCGGCGACGAACTTGTACACCGGGTACTCATGCTGCTGCCCCGTCCCGGACCTCAGCTTCCGCGCAGCGCTCTCATAGGGGATACCCTTCTCCATGAGGAAGATCGCCACGTCCTCGGCCATGTCGCTGAACACATGCAGGTAGACGACGGCGTATTCGCCGGCGGTGCCGGAGAGTACCGGACCCACCAAGCGCGCGTTGAAGGGCGAGAACAGCTTGAGCGCGTTGCGCGCGGTCTCGCGCAGGTGTCGCAGGTGGCTGGGCTGGGAATCGGAGTGGAACAGCCGCTGGTGCTCGGCCAGGGCCTCCTCTACTTCCATGTTGGTGGGCAGGTGCAGGCTGCGCGGGTCGAAGCCGAGGCGCTCGGCGGCCTTACGCTTGGCGAACAGGAAGTCCCGCACGCCCTCTTCGGCCATGATGCGGGCCGCTTCCTGCGTGAGCAGCCGCCGCAGGTCATCCATGTGCGGCGATACGCGTCGGGTCATGGGCACTGCGCGTAGTGAATATGCTTAAAAGATAGCACAGCGCCGTTACGAGTCCATGAACGCCGCGACTTAATCGAAAAACCTGGGTGGCCGGGCGGGGTTCGCGGCATTGCCGCGAACGGGCAGACTGAAAATCTGCCCTGGACTTTTCGGCTCAAGCCGAAAAGCCGGCGAAAGCGAGTCCGGACCTGTGCCGGACTCGCTGCAATCTGCGCAAGCCTGGATGGCTTGCGCAGAGCAATCAAGAAGCGCGCTTCGCGCGCGTCAGAAGATGTCGCTGCCGTCCGGCTGCTTCTTCTTGTCCGCCTGCTTCTGCGGCAGGTGCCCGGTCTCGAAGTACTCGAAGATCGAGTCCGGGTCATCGGCGCTCACCAGTAGGCCCGTGTTGGGGTCGATGCGCGCCTCCTCGATGCCGAAGGGCCGCGGGAAGATGTCCTTGGGGATGGGCACGCCCGAGAGCGCCGGGCCCATGAAACTCATCCAGATGGGCAGCGCCGCCAGCGCGCCCTGCTCGCCGTTGCCGAGGGTCTGGGACGGCTGGTCGTTGCCCACCCACACCACGGCCACCAGGTGGCTGGTGAAGCCGTCGAACCAGGCATCGGTGAAATCGTTGGTGGTGCCGGTCTTGCCGGCGATGTCGGGCCGGTTCAGGGACAGCGCCAGGGTGCCGGTGCCGCTCTTGATGACCTCCTGCATCATGTTGGTCATGAGCCAGGCGTTCTGCGGCGTGATGACCTGGGGCGCAGCCTGGGGCATGCCGGTGGCAGGATCGCCCTGCTCCGGCAGCTTGCAGCTGTCGCAGGCGATGTCCGGGGTGGCCTGGAACAGCACCTGGCCGGCGCCGTCCAGCACGGTCTGGATGTAGTAAGGCGTCACCCGGTAGCCCCGGTTCGCGAACACCGCGTAGGCCCGGGCCATCTCCAGGGGCTCCAGGCTCGCGCTGCCCAGGGCTAGGGTGAGGTCGCGGGGCAGTGCCTCGGGGGCGAAGCCGAAGTTGGAGTCGTACTGGATGGTCTTGTCCACCCCGAGCTGCTGCAGGATGCGCACCGAGACCAGGTTCAGGGAATGGGCGAGCGCGCTCCTAAGGCGGGTCGGGCCGCTGAAGTCACCCTCGTAGTTGCCGGGGCGCCAGACGTTGCCGTTCTTGGCGTCGTTCACCACCACCGGCGCGTTCGGCACCACGGTGGCGGGCGTGAAGCCGTTCTCCAGCGCCGCCGAGTAGACGAAGGGCTTGAAAGAGGAGCCGGGCTGGCGGTGTGCCTGCACCGCGCGGTTGAACTTACTGGCGCCGAAGTCGAAGCCGCCCACCAGCGCCACCACGGCGCCGTCCACCGGGTCCACGGCCACCAGGGCGCCCTGGGCGGTTGGGACCTGGGCCAGGGTCCAGGTGGCGGCATCTACCCGCCGCAGGTAGACCACGTCACCGGGCGCCAGGAACTCCGTGGCGGCCTTGGGCGCCGGACCCATGCCGCTGGCGTTCAGGTACTTGCGGGCCCATTTGAGGCCGTCCCAGGCCACGTCCACGCTGCCTGCGCCCTCGGCATAGAAACGGGCACTCTGGGCCTCCACCTTCACCACCACGGCCGGATACAGGCCGCCCACGTGGTCCCGGTCCTGGATCAGCTTCTCGAGCTGGGCATCGCCGGCGTTGGGCGGCAGTTCCACATGGCCCAAGGGACCGCGCCAACCGTGGCGCTGGTCATAGGCCAGGAGGCCGTCCCGCACCGCCTTGCCAGCCAGCGGCTGCAGGCGGCTGTCGATGGTGGTCACCACCGAGTAGCCGGCGGTGTAGGCCTCATCGCCGTACTTGTCCACCATGTAGTTGCGGACCATCTCAGCGAGGTAGGGCGAATCCACCTCGGCGGTGGGCTCGTGGTAGGAGGCGTCGTCCGGCTCCGCCATGGCCTGGTCATACTGCTGCTTGCTGATGTAGCCGTCCGAGAGCATGCGGCCCAGTACGTAGCCGCGCCGCGCCAGGGCACGCTCCGGGTTCACCAGCGGGTTGTCGGTGGAGGGGCCCTTGGGCAGGCCCGCGATCATGGCGGTCTGGGCCAGGGTCAGGTGCGCGACGTCGGTGCCGTAGTAGGCCTCGGCGGCGGCGCCCACGCCGTAGGCGCGGTTGCCGAGATAGATCTTGTTCAGATAGAGCGCCAGGATGTCCTGCTTCTCGAGCTGGTGCTCGATACGGAACGCCAGGAACGCCTCGCGCATCTTGCGGGTGAAGGTCTTCTCCGGCGTCAGGAAGAAGTTGCGGGCGAGCTGCATGGTGATGGTGCCGCCGCCCTGGGTCTTCTCGCCGGTGGTGGCGAAATGCACCCCCGCCCGGAGCACGCCCTGCAGGTCCACGCCCGGGTGCTGCCAGAAGTTCTCGTCTTCGGCCGCCACGAAGGCGTCCACCATGGGCTTGGGGATCTGGGCGTATTCCAGGGGGATACGGCGCTTCTCGCCGAAGACCGCCAGGAGGCGCCCGTCCCGGGTGTAGATCCTCAAGGGGACCTGCAGGCGGATGTCCTTGAGGACCTCCACCGAGGGCAACCCCGGCGCCAGGGCCAGATAGGCCCCCAATAGCCCCACTAACCCCAACCCAAAGAGGCCCAGGAGGGCGGCAATCACAACATATAGTGCTCGGGGCAGGTGGGGCATGAAAACCTCAGTTGAGACCCCCGAAAATGGGTCGTTCCAGGCCCATTTCCAGAGGGGGGAAAACGGCAAAAATTTTATTTGATTTAATCATTTGTTGATATATATTGAAGCTGTGACTTAAGACATTGGGACCGGTTCTTCGAGCCGGATTTGGGCGTCCACGGCTTAAATTGAGGAACTCAAGACGTGCTGTTCAGGCCTTCGTCACCCCCTCTCTTGGGCATCGACATCAGCACCTCGTCGGTGAAGCTCATCGAGCTCGCCAAGCAGGGCGGGTCCTATAGGGTGGAGAGTTTCGCGGCGGAACCGATGCCCTCCAATGCTATCACCGACAAGGTGATCATGGATGTGGACGCCGTCGGCGATGCCGTGCGCAAGGCCGTAAAACACGCCAGTCCCAAGTCCAAATACGCGGCCGTGGCCCTCTCCGGCCAGGTCATGACCAAGACCATCCAGATGCCCGCCAAGCTGTCCGACAAGGACCTGGGCGAGCAGATCGAGCTGCAGGCCGATCAATACATATCGCAGCCCATCGAGGAAGTGGCCTTCGACTACGAGATCGTGGGCCCCTCCCAGAGCGACCCGGACCTGGTGGACGTGCTGCTGGTGGCCGCCCGCCGCGAGAGCGTGGACAAGCTCGTCAGCGTGCTGGACATCGCCGGCCTCTCGGCGAAGCTGGTGGACGTGGAGGCCTACGCGCTCGAGAACGCGTGCAAGCTGCTGACTTACCAGATGATGGACGAGGGCCTGGACCGCACCATCGCGCTGGTCGATTTCGGCGCCGCCACCACCTCCTTCAGCGTGCTGCACGACCGCAAGATCATCTACACCTACAACAGCGACTTCGGCGGCAAGCAGCTGACCGAGGAGATCATGCGCCATTACGGCCTCACCTTCGAGGAGGCCGGCAAGGCCAAGAAGGAAGGCGGCCTGCCCGGCAACTACAAGGTCGAGATCCTCGACCCCTTCACCGACGACATGGCGCAGACGGTGAACCGCTCGCTGCAGTTCTTCCTCTCCTCCACCAGCGAGTACACGCACCTCGACCAGATCATCGTGTGCGGCGGCTGCGCGGGCATCCCCGGCGCGGCAGAGCGCATCAGCGAGAAGATGGGCACGCCGGCCGTGGTCGGCAACCCGTTCGGGCAGATGAAGGTGTCCTCGCGCGCCAAGACCCAGCTGGTGCAGAGCGAGGCCTCGGCGCTGCTGGTCGCCTGTGGGCTCGCGCTACGGAGCTTCGACTGACATGGCGCGCATCAACCTACTCCCCTGGCGCGAAGAGCGGCGCAAGGCCCGCCAGACGCAGTTCAACATCCTGGCCGGCGTGGTCGCCGCCGCCGGCGCGTTCAGCGTGTTCCTCATGTACCTCTGGATGAACGAGGCGATCTCGATCCAGAACGAGCGCAACGCGTACATGAACGACCAGATCAAGCTCATGGACAGCAAACTGGACGAGATCAAGGACCTGCAGGACACCAAGCAGAACCTGCTGGCGCGCATGCAGATCATCCAGCAGCTGCAGCAGAGCCGCCCCGTGGTGGTGCACCTGTTCGACCAGCTGGTGAAGACCCTGCCGCCGGGCGTATACCTGAGCAGCGTCACCGAGAGCGGCGCCAACCTCACCATCGAGGGCAGCGCCGAGTCCAGCGCGCGCATCTCCACTTACCTGCGCAACATCGACTCCTCCCCGTTCATGGGTGAGCCGAACCTGACGGTGGTGCAGAAGGACCCGCAGAAGAGCGGCGCCCAGAGGTTCACCATCACCGCCAAGGTCATCGACAAGGCGGCGCTGGCGCAGAAGGCGGCCGAGGCCGCCGCCGGCAAGGGAGGTGCGTGATGGCCCTCGACCTGAACGCCCTCAAGAACTTCGACATCAACCAGCTGCGGTCGCTGGACCCCAAGAACATGGGCAGCTGGCCGCTGCCCATCCGCATCCTGGTGCTCATCGGCATCTACGGCGGCGTGCTGCTGGCGGGCTACTACTTCCTGATCTCCGACCAGGTCGCCAGCCGCGCCAAGCTGGTGGCCAGCGAAGCCTCGCTCAAGGCCCAGTTCGAGTCCAAGGCACTGCAGGCCGCCAACCTCGATACCTACAAGCAGCAGTTGGACGACATGCAGAAGTCCTTCGGCACCATGTTGCGCCAGCTGCCCGGCAAGACCGAACTGCCCAGCATCCTGCAGGACATCTCGCAGGCCGCGCAGGTGGACGGCCTCAAGCAGGACCTGTTCCGCCCCGGCAACGAGGCGACCCGCGACTTCTATGCCGAGAAGCCCATCGACCTTCAGGTCGACGGCGGCTTCCATGACTTCGGCAAGTTCGTGAGCGACGTGGCGGCGCTGCCGCGCATCGTCACGCTGCACAACATCGTGATCAAGCCTGCCGCCGGTGCCGGCGCCGCCGGCAGCGATAACCTGACCATGACGCTCACCGCCAAGACCTACCGCTACATGGAAGACGACGAGCAGCAGGCGGCCAAGCCCAAGACCAAGGCTGCCAAGAAGCCGGCGGGCAAGGACAAGGGAGGTGAGGGGTGATGCGCCGCTCAGCCAAGCTCGCCGCCGGTATCGCCGCGCTGGTACTGCTCGCCGCCTGCGGCGACCGCATGGGCGACCTGCGCCAGTACACCAACGACGTGAAGGCCAAGAAGGGCGGCCGCATCGAGCCGATCCCGCAGATCAAGCCGTTCGAGGTCTTCACCTACGCGGACCAGGACGAGCGCTCGCCGTTCGTGCCGCAGGCCCAGGGCACCAACAAGACGAACGTGAACAGCGGCGCCTCCACCGCCGGGCTGCACCCGGATTTCAACCGCAACCACGAATACCTGGAGCAGTTCCCGCTGGACGGCCTGAAGATGGTGGGCACGCTCACGCTGAGCGGCAACCTGTACGCGCTGGTCAAGGACAGCGACAACATCCTGCATCGCGTGGGCCTCGGCAACTACATGGGCCAGAACTACGGCAAGGTCATCAGCATCACCGATTCCGGCATCAAGCTGCGGGAGATCGTCCCGGACGGTCAGGGCGGCTGGTCGGAGCGCGTCACCGACGTGGCGCTCAGCGATTGAGAGCGAGGTAGACAGTCATGAACACCAAGACATACACCCTGCACACCGCGCTCCTGGCGGCCGCGCTGCTCGTCGCCGGCCCCGCCGTCGCGGCCGATGCCGGCCATAACCAGCTGCAGAGCATCAACGCCGCCAAGCTCGGCGGCGACCGCGTGCAGATCGCGCTCACGCTCTCCGGTGCGCCGGCGCAGGCGCCGCTCTCCTTCACCGTGAACCAGCCGGCGCGCATCGCGCTCGACCTGCCCGATACGCGCCTGTCCCTCAAGGACCGCAAGACCGACGTGCAGGCCGGCATGGTCAACAGCATCGTGACCGCCGAGGCCGGCGGCCGCTCGCGGGTGGTGATCAACCTCACCACCCTGGTGCCCTATACCGTCAAGACCGACGGCAACACGGTCTACGTGATCGTCGGCGCCAACGCCGCTGACACCGCCGTCGCCAGCGCCAACATCTCCAGCTTCGGCCCGCAGGCGACCGGCACCCCGGCCGCTGCGCCCGAGAGCAAGCCGGCGGTTGTAGCCGCGGCCCCTGTCCCGGTCCCGACTCCGTCCGCGCCGGCTCCGGCGGCGGCGTCCCCTGCCGCGCAGGCGCCTGCCAGCGCGCCCCAGCAGACCGTCGCCAGCGCCCCGGCCCGTGCCGCGGCGCCCTCCGGCGGCAACGTGATCTCCAACCTCGACTTCCGCCGCGGCAAGGACGGCAGCGGCGAGATCCTGGTGACGCTGCCCAACCCCGGCATCATAGGCAACGTGCACGACCAGAACGGCAACGTGGCGGTGGACTTCGCCGGCGCCAAGCTGCCCGAAGAGCTGGTGCGGCGCATGGACGTGACCGACTTCGCCACGCCGGTGCAGTTCGTGGACGCGCAGAACACGCCCACCGGCGCCCAGCTCGTGATCCACTCCGCCGGCCGCTTCGAGAAGCTGGCCTACCAGAGCGACGACACCTTCTCGGTGGAGCTCAAGCCCCTGACCCAGACGGCCCAGGCGCAGCTCGAGGCCAAGAAGTCCTACGGCGGCCAGAAGATCAGCCTGAACTTCCAGAGCATCGACGTGCGCGCGGTGCTGCAGATCCTGGCGGATGCCAGCGGCAAGAACATCGTGGTGTCCGACGCCGTGAACGGCAACATCACCCTGCGCCTGCAGGACGTGCCCTGGGACCAGGCGCTCGACATCATCATGCACACCAAGGGCCTGGCCACGCGCGAGTACGGCAACGTGCTCATGGTCGGCACCGCCAGCGAGATCTCGGCCCAGGAGCAGGCCGAGGCCAGCGCCCAGCAGAGCCTGGCGCAGGTGGAGCCGCTGCAGTCGGCCTTCATCCAGGTGAACTATGCCAAGGCCATCGACCTGCAGGCCCTGGTGAAGGGCACCGGTGAGAGCGGCTTGCTGTCCAAGCGCGGCAGCGTCTCGGTGGACGCCCGCACCAACACCCTGCTGGTGCAGGACACCGCCGACAACATCAGCAACATCCGCGCCATGGTGGCGCGCCTCGACGTGGCCGTGAAACAGGTGCTGATCGAGTCGCGCGTGGTGATCGCGAACAACGACTTCACCCGCGACCTGGGCGCGCGCCTGGGTTACAGCGGCTCCCGCACCACCAGCGGCAGCTTCATGACCACCTCCGGTTCGATCAACGGGACCGATTCCCAGACCAGCGCGTTCATCGACAACCAGAACGCCATCAACAACGCCATCAACAACGGCCAGACGCCGCCGCTGCCGATCGGCTTCACGGTACCGGCCCTCACCGACCGGCTCAACGTGAACCTGCCCACGGCTCCGACCGCCGGTTCCATCGCCTTCTCGGTGCTGCGCGGCGACTCGATCATCGACCTTGAACTCTCGGCGTTGCAGGCCGAGGGCCAGGGCGAGGTGGTGTCCGCGCCGCGGGTGCTCACCGCCGACCAGAAGCTCGCCCACATCGAGCAGGGCGTGCAGATCCCCTACCAGCAGGCTTCCGCGAGCGGCGCCACCACCACTGCGTTCAAGAACGCGGTGTTGAGCCTGGACGTGACGCCGCAGATCACGCCTGATTCGCGTATCAACATGGACCTCGAGGTCCACAAGGACGCAGTGGGCCAGAACGTGCAGAGCGCCACCGGCGGCAGTGTCCCGACCATCGACACCCGCGACGTGAAGACCACGGTGCTGGTCAACAACGGCGACACGGTGGTGCTGGGCGGCGTCTACGAGACCACCCAAAGCATCGCGGTCACCAAGGTGCCGCTGCTGGGCGACCTGCCGCTTCTGGGCTGGTTGTTCCGCAACACCGAGACCAAGAACAACAAGAACGAACTGCTGATCTTCGTTACACCCAAGATCCTGGACCAGTCGGCCACCGCCGCCATAGGTCAGTGAAGCGCGTGTGACCCACGCGAGGGGATGAAGCCATGAGAACCGAAATGCACAAGACCATCATCAAGGGATTCGCCGGCGTCCTGTTCGCGGCGTCGCTCGCCTCCTGCGGCAGCGGACTCAATGCCACCACCAGCGGTGGCGGGACAACCAATAGCAGCATCCAGCTGGGCAATGGCACCGGCTCTTCCTTCGTCTCGGGCACCCTGGCGCTGGGTTCCAGCAGCCTCTCCGCGGGCGGCGCCACCAGCGTGACCGCCACCCTCGTGGATTCCACCGGCACGCTCTACAGCCAGCCTGTGGATGTGAGTTTCAACTCTCCCTGCGTGAGTTCGGGCCTCGCGACTATCACTGATTCAACTGGTGCCGGTAGCGGTACCGTGACTGCCAACGCCGGCACGGCCATCGCCACATACACCGCCAAGGGCTGT
>DATAHN010000042.1:0-3630 GCA_036263155.1 Gammaproteobacteria bacterium
CAGCCCCGCAAAAATTCCTGCTAGAGGCTCTGCCCCCTGCAGCGCCAAACAGCCCTCAGGTCACGGCGAAAAACAGCGGTGCGCCGATACAAAGGATGAGGCCGGCCATGCCGCCGGCGGCGTGACAACCCCAGTGTCCCAGCGCCGCGAGCGCGGCCAGTTCCAGCAGGAACCGCAGACAGATTGATGGCTTTCATCCGGCTGCTTTATTTGTATTCGCCGGTAACGAGCTCGCCGATCATGGCACTCGCATCCGGGACGCGGGGCCAGGCATGGGTGCCGTTGTGCAGTGTGTAGAGCCGCACGATGATGCCCCCAGGACATCCGGGGAAGTCGTTGACGTGGTAATCGACCGATTCTCCCGTGGCAGGGAACCTCGTCGGACTTGCCGAAGTACGGCACTTATCCCGCAATGCCCAATTCCCTATGCCGTCGATGACCGGCTCCGCCCTGCCGGCTCCATTTATCCCCGCGCGGCCGCCGCGATATGAATTCACGGGGTCCCTGGAGTCATGGAATTCGATGACTGTGATGGGCCGGGAGGGATGGCAATCGCTGCCGCTGGCCATGGTGCCGCCCACGGGCACGATGGCGGTGAAGCGGTCTGCGAGGCGGCAGCCCAGGAGATGCACCAGGTGGGCGCCGTTGGAGAAACCCGCGGCCACGACGTGCTGTCTGTCTATGCTGTATTCAGCCTCAAGCCGGTCGAGGAGCGTGGCGGTGAATGCCACGTCGTCCACGCCGGCGGCGTCGGCCTCATCGGCGAGACCGCCGGCCCAGACGGTGCTGATGCCGTCCGGATAGACGGCGATGAAACCGAGCCGGTCGGCCACCGCATCGAGCCCGATCCTGCTTTCGATCTTGTCGCCGCTGCCACCGCTGCCGTGATAGACGATGACCAGGGGCAGCGGATGGCCCGGCTGGTAGCTGGGGGGCACGTGCACGTACCAGGTGCGGTCGAAGCCGCCTGATTTAGCGGTCTCGGTGAATGTGCCGGCGTGGGCGCTGCCCGCCACGAACGCGAGGATGAAGCCGATGAACCGCAGCATGGTGTGCCTTTCCCTAGCCCTTTCCGGCTTCGATTATGGCGCAGGAAGCCCCGGGCTGGGGTGGCTGACGGCCCCCTGTAAGCCCCTGAGGGCGCGGAGGTTTCGAAACGCGTAACCTAGCGTCCATGACAACTCCCAAAACCCCTGCCGACACTTCCTTTAAAGACCTCGGTCTCTCGGATCCCATCCTGAAAGCCCTGGCCGAGGTGGGCTACGAGACCCCTTCCCCCATCCAAGCCAGGACCATCCCCCATATCTTGGCCGGCACGGACGTGCTGGGCCAAGCGCAGACGGGCACGGGCAAGACGGCGGCTTTCGCCCTGCCGCTGCTCTCTAAGCTGGACCTCAAGAACGCGGCGCCCCAGGTGCTGGTGCTGACGCCGACCCGGGAGCTGGCGATCCAGGTGGCGGAGGCCTTCCAGCGCTACGCGGCGCACCTGAAGGGTTTCCACGTGCTGCCCATCTATGGCGGCCAGGACTACTACAGCCAGCTGCAGCAGCTGCGCCGCGGCCCGCACGTGGTGGTGGGCACGCCGGGGCGGGTGATGGACCACATCCGCAAGAACACGCTGCAGCTCACCTCGCTGCAGTGCCTGGTGCTGGACGAGGCGGACGAGATGCTGCGCATGGGCTTCATCGACGACGTGGAATGGATCCTGGACCAGACGCCTTCGGAGCACCAGATCGCGCTGTTCTCTGCGACGATGCCGCCGGCGATCCGCCGCATCGCGCAGAAGTACCTGAACGCCCCTGAGACCATCAGCATCGAGAACCGCACCACCACGGCGGAGAACATCCGCCAGCGCTATTGGCTGGTGAGCGGCACCCACAAGTTGGACGCGCTGACGCGCATCCTGGAATCCGAGACTTTCGACGCGATGCTGATCTTCGTGCGCACCAAGACGGCGACGGTGGAGCTGGCGGAGCGGCTGGAGGCGCGCGGCTATGCCGCGGCGGCCTTGAGCGGCGACGTGGTGCAGAAGATGCGGGAGAAGACGGTGCAGCGCCTGAAGGACGGGAGCCTGGACATCCTGGTGGCGACGGACGTGGCGGCCCGCGGGCTGGACGTGGAGCGGGTGAGCCACGTGGTGAACTACGACATCCCCTATGACACGGAGGCTTACGTGCACCGCATCGGCCGCACGGGCCGGGCCGGACGGGTGGGCGACGCGATCCTGTTCGTGGCGCCCCGGGAGCAGCGCATGCTGCGGGCGATCGAGCAGGCGACGCGCCAGCCGATCACGCAGATGACGCTGCCGAGCACCGAGATCATCAACGACAAGCGCATCGCGAAGTTCCACCAGAAGATCACGGACACGCTGGCGGCCGGGGAGCTGCAGCTCTTCCAGGAGCTGATCGAGCGCTTCCAGCAGGCCCATAACGTGCCGGCCCTGGAGATCGCCGCGGCGCTGGCGAAGCTGGCCCAGGGCTCGACGCCCTTGCTACTCAAGCCGCAGGTGGAGACGCCGGTTAGAGATGAACCCAGGGAGCGGCACCAGCGCCAGGGCTATGACAGTCCACGGAGGGGGCGTCGCGCGGGCGCAGGTTTTGGTGCTCCTGCAAAACCTGCATTTCCGCCATCCCTGGCGGTCACCGACCCCGGGGCGCGCGGTTCTAACCGCCCGGTGCGGGACGAGAGCAAGCCCGAAGTGGGCATGGAGACCTTCCGACTGGAGGTGGGGCTCACCCACGGGGCGAAGCCGGGGAACATCGTGGGGGCCATCGCCAACGAGGCGGGCATCGAGGGCCGGCTGATCGGCCGCATCCGGCTCTACGACGAATACAGCACGGTGGACCTGCCGGAGGGCATGCCGGCGGACATCTTCAACGGGCTGAAGAAGACGCGGGTGGCGGGACGGCCCCTGCAGATATCGCGCGCGGGCGAAGCCGGGGGCGAGGGGGATATGTCGCGGGCGGCAGCGGCGGGTGCCGAGGCGGCACCGGTGGTGAAGCACCGCTCAAAGGAAAACCCGCCGGGCAGCAGCAAGCGGAACAAGAAGAACAAGAACAAGTTCAAGAAGCCCAAAGCCGAGAAAGACTGAGGACCGGAAGCGCAGACGGACTGGCGCCCTGCTTTCGCCGGGACGACATTCACAGACCGTTACACGCTGTCACTCGGTTTCCGGTCAACTGACTCCCTCTTGGGGCCGTTAAAGCCTTCAGCCCCCTACCGTTCAAGGAGTCATCCATGAAGCTGAAATATATGTTCTTCGCGGCCCTCTTGGGCCTTGCCGGCTCGGCCTTTGCTGCAACCCCCGCCCCCACCGCCGGCACGGGCATGGGCGCCGCCCGTGACCACCGCGGCATGGAGATGTGCAAGGAGCATGCCCAGGAGTGCAAGGACGCGGCCGCCAAGTTCGACAAGTGGTGCGCCGCGAACGCGGACAAGTGCGTGGCCCTGAAGGCATGGGCAGAAAAACATGTCGAATATTGCCAGGCCCATGAGAAGGAGTGCGCGGAGCACATGCACAAGATGCATGAGCACATGAAGGATTGGTGTGCGAAGAATAAAGACGATGAGCACTGCAAGAAGATGAAGAGTCACGAAGACGATATGGAGGGGGATACGCCTCCTCCGAAG
>DATAHN010000043.1:0-55014 GCA_036263155.1 Gammaproteobacteria bacterium
GCGTACATGGCATGCGCCGCCCACTGCACCACGCGCTCGATGGGCTCATCGATGTGGTGCGGCACCAGGAGCTTCACCTCCACGCCGCGTCGCGCGGCCAACCGCAATGCGCGGCGGGTGCGCCGGTCCGGCACGAAGTACGGCGTGGTGAGATGGATACTGCGCTTCGCCTCGGCGAACTTGCGTCGGTACAGCCGGTGTAGGTAGCGGCGTCCGCCGCGCGAGTGGTTGGTGACGAACAGGTGCCCGCCGGGAAGTTCCAGTGCCGGATGCGGCAGCATGCGCCCCCGCCAGAATGCATCGAACAGGCGCTGCAGCGTGCGCGCCAGCTTGCCACCCACCTGCAGCTGGGTATCTCGCCAGCGCTGCTCGCCGAACACACCGCGGGAATTCTCGCGGTGTACATTGAAGCCGCCGAAAAAGCCGATGTGGCCGTCCACCACCAGGAGCTTGCGGTGGTTGCGGCGGTTGTAGCGGGCCGGGTCGCGCCAGCTCCAGCGCCGGAACCAGCGCACTTTCACGCCGCCCTCCCGCAGCACCTGCTCCACCGTCTTGCCGGAGAACAGCGAGCCCACCGCATCTATGTAGACCAGCACCTGCACGCCGGCCTGGGCCCGTTCCACCAGTGCCCCGATGAAGCGCCGGCCGACCTCGTCGTCGGCGAATATGTAGCTCTCGAACTTGATGGTGCGGCGGGCGCCATGGATCGCGTCGAGCATGGCCTCGTAGAGCTCGTCGCCCTCCGTGAAGACGCGGATGGGGGTCTCGGTCATTTTACGGCTGCTGTCTTGCGCCGACATCTGCGGGCCCGGCTGCTATAGTGTCCCTGGGATTCTAAACTGCCACCCAGCCACTTGCGCCTGCTCCTCTACAACATGCGGTACGCCACGGGCACCGGCCCGGGATTCCACCTGCCGCTGCCCGGGGCCGGCTACCTGCGCAACACCAGCAAGAACCTGGCCCGCATCACCGAGTTCATCAGGGACCAGGCGCCGGACATCGTCGGCCTGGTGGAGGTGGATATGGGCTCGCGCCGCGCCGCGGCGGTGAACCAGGCCGAGGCCATCGCCTCCGCCATCGGCCACTCTCCCCACTTCCAGAACAAGTACGGCATCAATTCCATCAACCGGCGCCTGCCCATCCTGAACAAGCAGGGCAACGCCTTCCTGACCCACTACCCTGACGCCGTGCAGCGCCTGCACTACTTTGAACTGGGGGTGAAGCGGCTTATCATGGAACTGGAGTTGGACCAGGTCTGCCTGTTCCTGGTGCACCTCTCCCTGAAGCGCAGCCACCGGCACCAGCAGATGCACCACCTCGCCTCACTCGTGCGCAGCGCCACCAAGCCGGTGATCGTCGCCGGCGACTTCAACACCCTGTGGGGCGATCATGAAATCGCCAAGTTCATCGACGGCAGCGGGCTTGCCAACGCCAACCTCGGTAACCTCCCGTCCTGGCCCAGCAACCGCCCATTCCGCCAGCTCGACTTCATCCTGCATGGCCCCGGCATCGAGGTCGCGCGCTTCGACATCCCACGCACCACGCTCTCGGATCACCTGCCGCTGGTATGCGACTTCCACGTGCGGAGCGCGCACTGATGCACTGGCTGCTGGCGGGGCTGACCGCCGCGGCGTTCGCCAGCGCCACCGTGCTGCTGGTGCGGCGGCGGCGCGCCACCATGGAGCAGGCTTGGCGCAGCTGGTCGGTCGACGGTCCCGGCGACGATCGCCTGCGGGCGTTGCGCGATGCGCTGCTGGCCGAGCTCACCCCGGAAGTGCGTGAATCCGTCCACGGCAACCTGCTCGAGTTCGAGTCGGTCCTACGGCGGGATGAGGACCCGCTGCAGGCGCTCCGGCGCGAACTCATGGACAGCGTGGACCGGCGGCTCCTCAACATGGAGATACTGGAGCTGCCGCCCGAGGTCAGGAAGAAGCTCCGTGAGCAGAGCAGCGAACTCTTGCAGAGTGACGCCGAGGCCCGAACGTATATCGCCGCCAACGAGGCGCGCCTGGCGGTGCTACGGGAGTATGCCGGCCTGCGCTTCGGCGATCGTGTCCCTGGCGACTGGTTCGACGTGTATGAGAGAGCCTCGCGCCTGCGCCGCCGCGGTACCCGCAACTTCATCCAGCGCACCCTGAACGGCACCCAGACCGGCGAGGACGACGCCCGCTATCAAAGCATGACCCGGGTAGACCGGGAGATCCGCACCCGCCTGCTCAAGGTCCCGGCCGGCACCCGCTTCACGGGGCTGGACGAGGGCAAGCTCGCCCCCGAATAGCCGCCTTGCGGCCCCCCGGTCCGGTTCCTATGATGATGGGTCGCGAAGCGGCGTCCGTCGCCTTTCCATAACTAAACGAATATCCGGAGTCACCCCATGGCCGAGAGCAACACCAACTGGCGCATCGAGCAGGACGCAGACGGCATCGCCTGGCTGTGCTTCGACAAGGCCGGGGCCAGCACCAACGTGCTCTCGACGTCAGTGATGCTGGAACTCAGTGAGGTCCTGAAGCAGGTGGCCGCCATGCGGCCGAAGGGCCTCGTCATCTACTCGGCCAAGAAGAACGGTTTCATCGCCGGCGCCGACATCAAGGAGATCAAGGACCTGCGCGCCCAGCAGGAAGCCTTCCGCATGGCCCGCGGCGGCCAGCTTATCTTCGAGCAGATCGAGAAACTGTCCTGCCCCTCTGTGGCGCTCATCAACGGCTTCTGCCTGGGCGGCGGTCTGGAGCTGTCCCTGGCCTGTACCTACCGAGTGGGCGTGGACGACGACAAGCTGACGCTCGGCCTGCCGGAAGTGAAGATCGGCGTGCACCCTGGCTTCGGCGGCTCCGTGCGTTCCGTGCGCCTGGTGGGCGTGCTGCCGGCCATGAGCTTCATGCTGAGCGGCCGCAACGTGCGCGGCAAGGAAGCGCTCAAGATCGGCCTCATCGACAAGCTGGTGACGGAAGACATGGCGCGGCCGACGGCGGCGCGCCTCATCCTCAAGAACGGCCCCAAGAAAGCCCCGCCGTTCATGCAGAAGCTGCTAGGCATGGCGCCGTTGCGTCCCATCATCGCAAGCGTGCTGGCGAAGCAGGTGAAGGCCGCCAAGGTGCGCCGTGACCACTACCCCGCGCCCTACGCGGTGATCGACCTGTGGAAGAAGTACGCTGCTGGTGAGGCCCAGTACGAAGCCGAGGCCCAATCCTTCGGCCACATGCTGACGCTGGATGTCTCCCATAACCTCATGCGCGTGTTCCTGTTGCAGGACCGCCTCAAGTCCCTGGGCAAGAAATCCGATCTCGCCTTGAAGCACGTGCACGTGGTGGGCGCCGGCACCATGGGCGGCGACATCGCCGCCTGGTGCGCCCTGCGCGGCTACGAGGTGACGTTGCAGGACCGGGAGGAGAAATACGTGCAGCCGGCACTGGCCCGCGCCCGCAAGCTGTTCGAGAAGAAGCTGCGGGGCGCCGAGGTGGATGCCGCGGCGTCGCGCCTCAAGATGGACGTGGCCGGTAGCGGCGCGAAGGACGCGCAAGTGGCCATCGAGGCCATCTTCGAGGATGTGGATGCCAAGCAAGCGCTGTATAAGAAGCTCGATGCGGTGATGGCGCCCGGTGAGGTGCTGGCCACCAACACCTCCAGCATCAGGCTCGAGACCCTGCGCACCGTGCTCAAGGAGCCGGCGCGTCTCGTGGGCCTGCACTTCTTCAATCCCGTGGCGAAGATGCCGTTGGTGGAGGTGATCCACGCCGAGGATACCCCCAAGGAGGTGGTAGCGAAGGCGCTCGCCTTCACCCGCCACATCGACAAGCTGGCGGTGCCAGTGAAGAGCGCGCCGGGCTTCCTGGTGAACCGCATCCTCATGCCCTACATGATGGAAGCGATGCTGGCGGCGGATGACGGCGTGGCGCTGGAGGCTATCGACCAGGCGGCGCTGGACTTCGGCATGCCCATGGGCCCGGCCGAGCTTGCCGACACGGTGGGCCTGGACGTGAGCCTCTCGGTGGCGAAGGTGTTCGCCAAGGAATTCAACAAGAAGATCCCGGAGAGCCTGGTGAAGCGTGTCGAGGCCAAGCAGCTGGGCCGCAAGACCGGCGAGGGCTTCTACAGATACGTGGATGGCAAGCCGGTGAAGGATAAATCCCGCGCCGGCGGCGCCACCCAGGACCTGCAGGACCGGCTCATCATGCCCATGCTGAACGAGGCGGTGGCGGTGCTGCGCGAAGGCATCGTGGCCGATGCGGAGCTCCTGGACGCCGGCGTGATCTTCGGCACGGGCTTCGCGCCGTTCCGCGGCGGCCCGGTCAACTACATCCGCGCCGCCGGCGCAGACAAGCTGCAGGCGCGTCTGCAACAGCTCGCCCAGGCCCACGGCGACCGCTTCAAGCCGGACGCCGGCTGGAATGCGGCGACCCTGCGGGAGCCCAAGGCATGAAGTTCGACAGCCTGCCCACGGACCGCTCCGCCGAGGTCCGTACCCTCGCCATGCCGAAGGATACCAACGGCCTGGGCGACATCTTCGGCGGCTGGATCATGTCCCACGCCGACGTGGCCGGCGCCATCCTCGCGTTCCGCCGTGCCGGCGGCCGCGTGGTCACGGTGGCGGTCAATGACTTCGTGTTCGAGAGCCCGGTCTACGTGGGCGACGTGGTGAGCTTCTATACCGACGTGGCCCGGGTCGGGAACACTTCCATCGCCATCGACGTCACCGTGTTCTCCCAGCGCAGCGACGGCGAGCGGGAAGCCACGGTGCGGGTCGCCACCGCCCAGGTCACCTACGTGCGGGTGGGGGCGAACCGCAGGCCGGTGCCAGTGGCACACAAGGGCTGACGGAAGGGCTCGGTCCGGCCTTGGCCGGCGTCCGATGGGGGTATGGTAGAATGGCTTTCCCCGGTTCCCGGGGTGGGGATTTCCCCGTCAGAACAACAAGTTGTAGGGCTGGAAGCGATGGCACCCCGACCGCTCGAACGCGAACTCATCAAGCAATTCTCGCCCCTGAGTGGCCTCAAGCCGGAGAACCAAGCGGACCTCGCCAGCAAGAGCCAGGTGCAGGACACCGAGGCCGGGCGTTACGTCTTCCGCCAGGGCGATGCCGACAAGCGCACCGTGTACCTAGTCAAAGGTGAGGTCGAGCTGCGTGCGGGCGACAAGGTGGTGCGCGTCATCACCGGCGGCAGCGAGGAAGCCCGCCATCCCCTCGCCCCCCAGATCCCGCGCCACCTCTCGGCGCGCGCCAAGACCAACGTCGAATGGTTCGGCGTGGACAGTGACCTCTTGGACATCATGCTCACCTGGGACCAGACCGGCGCCTTCGAGGTCGGCGAGTTGCAGGCCCAGGAAGAAGCTCCCGCCGACGACTGGATGACCACCATCCTCCAGACCAAGGCCTTCCACCGCATCCCGCCCGCCAACATCCAGGCGGTGTTGATGCGCATGGAGAACATCGCGCGCAAGGCCGGCGACGTCATCATCAAGCAGGGTGACGAGGGCGACTACTTCTACATCGTCACCTCCGGTAAGTGCGTGGTGACTCGCGAGACCCCCACCAACAAGGCCGGCATCAAGCTCGCCGAGCTGGGGACGGGCGACGGCTTTGGCGAAGAGGCGCTGATCTCCGACGCCAAGCGCAACGCCACTATCACCATGCTCACCGACGGCTCGCTGGTGCGCCTCGCCAAGGACGATTTCAAGAAGCTCCTGAACGAGCCCAGCCAGAAGTGGATCCCCATCGAGGAAGCCCAGAACATCGTCGCCGCCGGCGGCCAGTGGCTGGACGTGCGTCTGCCCAGCGAGTTCGAGAACAAGCACCAGGAAGGCGCCATCAACATCCCGCTCTATTTCATCCGCCTGAAGCTCGACACGCTCGATCCCAAGAAGAAGTACGTGGTGTACTGCGACACCGGCCGCCGCAGCTCAGCGGGCGCTTACATTCTCAGCGAGCGTGGCTTCGACGTGTATGTGCTGAAGGGCGGTGCTCCGTCCTGACGCGCCTTGCTCCGCTTCGATGAAAAGCCACCCCAGGGTGGCTTTTTTTATTGGATCAGGCCAGGGACTGGTGCTTCCCGCCATGGGCGCGGTTGAAGCGCCCCAATTCCTCGATGGCGGCACGCATGCCTTCCCGTTCCGCCAGCGTCAGGGCCGGGTTCCAGATGTCGAAGATCATCACCACCCGGGTCTTGCCGCTCCTGTTCCAGGCCTCATGCTCGAAGGTGTCGTCGAAGGCGATGCACTGCCCTTCCGTCCAGTGGCGGGTCTCGGTGCCTACGCGGATGCCGCATTCTGTGGTGGAAGGCACGATCAACGGCAGGTGCACCACCAGGCGCACGTTGATGACGCCGGTATGGGGCGGAATGTGGGCGCCGGGGGTGAGCACCGAATAGAGCGCCTCCGGCGAATGGTCCGCCACCCGGTTCAGGGGCGCCGCATCCAGCGCCGCGATGGTGTGCGGGCAGCGTGCGTGGTTGTCCGCGAAGGCCATCCCGTCCCGGTAGAAGAAGAATGCGTTCCAGTTGGGTGAGTGGTTGAGCTCGCGCCAGTAGGCGGCGCCCGGGTGCTCCCGCGGCATCTCCACGAACGGGCGGAACCCCTCCTCCCGCGCCAGCATCGCCAGGAGCTCCTCGCGGATTTCGCCGGTGTGGCTTTCCAGCTCCGCCATCCAGGGGAACTCGGAGCGCTCATACCAGGCGCGGGCCGGCAGCCCGGGGAAGCTCATGAAGGTGGGTCGCTGCAGCTCCGGCAGCGGGATGGGCGGGCGCAGCCCCAGGTAGGATTCGAGGCAGTACCAGACACGGCCGAGGGTCGCGCGTCCATGCTCCCGTTCCACCGGCGCCAGGGCGGCGCGGAACACCTCCATGCGCGCGTCGCGCAACGCGACCATGGCCTTCTCCGCCAGGACCCGGATGCCGGCGGGGATCGCCGCCACGTCCAGGAACAGGCCGCTCGCCTCCGCCGCCTCGAAGCCGCGCATGTACCGGGCCAGCGCCTCGTCCCGGCGGCCGAGCTCTTCCAGCAGCGCGCCATGGTTGAACAGCGCAGCCACCAGGTCCGGCTTGAGCTCTGCCGCCCGCTCGAAGGCCTTGAGTGCGTCCTCACGGTTGCCGGCAGCGCGGTAGGCGATACCGAGGTTCTTGAGCAGGTTCGCATTGGCGGGATTGAGCTCGACCGCCCGCTCCAGGCGCTGCACGCCGCCGCGCAGGTCGCCTGCCTGCAGTACGCTCATTGCGATGAAGCTCAGTGCCTCGGGGTTGGCAGGCTCGAGGCTCAGGATGTCCTCGTACAGGCCGCGGGCCGCCGCCAGTTCGCCGCGCTGGGCGTGCTGGCTGGCGCGCTCCGCGAGCAGGCGCACACGCTCTTCCGGACCAGACTGCCCGGCCTGTGTGCCGCCGCTCGCCATGCTACATGGTGTGGGTGGGACGGTCGGCCTGGAGGGCGCCGCCGAGGTAGCTTTCGATCTTCTTGGAGGTGTTGCCGCCGTCCTGCTCGCTGAACTGCACGCCGATGCCGGCCGCGCGCTTGCCTTGGGCGCCGCGCGGCGTCACCCAGATGACCTTGGCAGCCACCGGCAGGCGCTCAGCGGATTCCATGAGCTGCAACAGGATGAAGACCTCGTCGCCGAGCTGGTACGGCTTGGCGGTGGGGATGAACAGGCCGCCGTTCTTGATGAACGGCATGTAGGCACTGTAGAGCGCGCTCTTGTCCTTGATGGCGAGGTTCAGGATGCCCTGTTGACGCGGTGCGCTCATCGGTTACCCCATTCGTTCGCCGCCAGCGGCGACCCTTTCATGTCGTTGAGTCCCTCTGCCCAGTCCGACAGCAGCACCGTGAAGGTGAGCTCCCGGTTCGCGCTGGAATCCAGCGCCTGGATCGCGGCCTGGATGCGGTCCAGGAACGCGTGGAGGCTACGCAAGTGTATGCCCTCCGCGGTCTTTTGCAATAGCGGAAGCTGGTCGCGGTTCACCACCGCGGCGGCCGCGCCGCTCTTCACCAGGATCAGGTCCGAGACCATGCTCCACAGGAGCCGCAGCAACTCGGGATAGCGTTCCTTCGGGTGCGCCGCCAGCATCACCGGATTGGCCTGGCCGGCGCGCAGCCGGGCCAGGGCCTCGAAGAACGCCTTGCGGCGCGGACCGATGTCGGACGCGGCCAGCTCCAGCGCCGCCAGCGGCGCGCCGCCGGTGAGCCCGAGCAGCACGTCCCAGTCCTCCCGGCGCTCACGCGCCTGCAGCCAGTCGCGCGCCACGGCGGGATCCGGCGTCGGCACCGCCAGCAGCTGGCAGCGGCTGCGGATGGTGGCCGGCAGCCGTCCCGTTGCCGAGCTCACCAGAAGCAGCAGCGTGTCCGCCGGTGGCTCCTCCAGGGTCTTGAGCAGGCTATTCATGGCGGCGTGGCTCATGCCCTCCGCCGGCTCGATGACCGCGAGCTTGCGTCCCCCGTATTGGCTCGAGAGTTGCACGCGACCGACGAGCTCACGCACCTGTTCGATGCTGATGTTCATCTTGAGCGCGCCTTCCTCCCCTGCCTTCCCCTCGCGTTCCTCGAACGTCACGTGGTTATAGTCCGGGTGCACGCCGGCGGCGAACTGGGCGCAGGAGCTGCAGTGGCCGCAGGCATGCCCGTCACTGGATTCGCGGCAGAGCGCGAGCTTGGCGAAGGCGGCGGCGAACAGACCCTTGCCCAGACCCGGCTGCCCGTTGATGAGCAAGCCGTGGGCGAGCCGTCCTTCCTTGAGCCGGGCGGCGAGCATGTCCCACAGCTCCCGCTGCCAGGGCAGCGGCACGTCGGCGAGCGTCGGCAGCATGCTCACGTCCACCGCTCCAGACGCTCGTCCAGCACCGCGGCGAGATCCCGCTGCACGCTGGGGATGTCCTGTCCCGCGTCCACCGCCTTGATGCGGCGCGGCTCCTTGCGGGCACGGGCGAGATACACGCGTCGCACTCTCTCGAAGAAAGCGTCTTTCTCCCGCTCGAAGCGGTCCAGCTCGCCGCGCCCGCGGGCACGGGCCATGCCCACCGCCACCTTCACGTCCAAGAGCAGCGTGAGGTCAGGCTTGAGACCCTTCAGCACCATGCGCTCGAGCTTGGCGATCTCAGTCACGCGGATGCCGCGGCCGCCGCCCTGGTAGGCATAGCTTGCGTCGGTGAAGCGGTCGCATACCACCCAGGTGCCCGCGGCGAGCGCGGGACGGATGAGCTTGTCCACGTGCAGCGCGCGGGCGGCGAACATCATGAGCAGCTCCGCGGTGGGATCGAAGCCGTCGCCCCTGACCTTGAGCAGCGTGGCGCGGATCTCGTCCGCCTCCGGCGTGCCGCCGGGCTCGCGGGTCTCCAGCACCGTGAGGCCGCGGGCGCGCAGCTCGTTGCACACGAACTGCATGTGCGTGGACTTGCCGACGCCCTCCACCCCTTCCAGGGTGATGAAGCGCCCGCGTTTGGTCCGTGTCTTCTTCATTTGTCGTGCTTCAATTGATACTTCGCCACCGCCGCATTCTGCTCCTTGAGGGTGGCGGAGAACACGTGGGTGCCATCACCCCTCGCCACGAAGTAGAGCGCGTTGCCCCCCGCCGGGTGCAGCGCCGCATCGATGGCGGGCCGGCCCGGCATGCAGATGGGCGTGGGCGGCAGCCCGTGGCGGGTATAGGTGTTGTAGGGCGTATCGGTGCGCAGGTCCTTGAGAGTGATGTTGCCGAAATAGCGGTCGCCCAAGCCGTAGATGACGGTCGGATCGGTCTGCAGCTTCATGCCTTTCTGCAGGCGCCGCACGAATACGCCCGCGATCTGAGGCCGCTCGGTGGCCTGGCCGGTCTCCTTCTCCACGATGGAGGCCATGATCAGCGCTTCGTAGGGATACTTGTAGGGCAGTCCCGGCGCGCGCGCATCCCAGGCCGCCGCCAGCTCTTGCTGCTCAGCCTCGTGGGCGCGGCGCAGGAAAGCCACGTCGCTGGTGCCACGCGGGAACTGGTAAGTATCCGGCATCACCAGGCCCTCGGGGCTCTCGGCGTCGAAGCCGAGCTTCTCCATCAGCGCCGTGCCGCTCAGGCCCTTGAGTTCGTGCGCGAGGTTCGGTTCCTGCTCCACTGCCGCCAGCACCTGCTGGAAGGTCCAGCCGTCCACCAGGGTGAGGGAGTGCATCACCACCTTGCCGCTGCGCAGGAGCTTGAGCAGCTGCGCCACGGTGAGGCCCGGTTCCACGTGGTACTCACCGGCGCGCAGGCCACCGGAAGCGCGGTGCAGGCGCGCGAACCAGACGAGGTCGTAGGCGTGCGTGACGATGCCCTGCTTCGCGAACTGCTGCGCCACCTGGCGCAGGGATTCGCCGGGCAGGATCTCCACATCCCGCGCCTCGGCCAGCGGCAACGGTCGGTTGTTCCAGCTCCAATAGACGTAACTTGCCCCACCGGCCAGGAGCAGCAGCAACAGGGGCAGGATGACGCGCAGTCTCATGGGTTCAGGTTTCCGCGGCCCAGGCCTTGGCCAGCCGTGTCAGGGAACCGATCGGGTAGCTGCGCGCGCCGATGCGCGTCACCGGCCACACCCCGGCGATGGAATTGCACACGAATATCTCCCGCTGGTCCAGCAGTTCATCCAGGCCCATATGCCGCACTTCGGTCTTGATCCCGGCCTGCTCCGCCCGCGCCAGGATGTGGCGGCGCGTCACGCCGGCAATACCCGCTTGGCTCAGGTCCGGCGTCACCAACCTATCCTCTGCCGGTGATGCGAACAGGTTTGTCATTGTACCTTCCACCGCGCGACCGCCGGTGTCCAGCATCAGGCCCTCCGGCGCGCCCTCGCTCAATTCCGCCCGTGCCAGCACCTGCTCCAGGCGGTTAAGGTGCTTCAAACCGGCCAGGGCGGGATTGCAGGCGAGACGCGTCGTGCACAGGCGCAACTCGATGCCCTGTTCGCTCCATGTGGCGGGATAGTCGGGCCAGGGATATCTGAAGAGGATTCGCGTGGCGGCCGGCTCTGCAGGGGGCCGGTAACCACGCCCGCCGCTGCCGCGGGTGAGGATGAGTTTGAGCACGACCCGTTCCTGGCCCTGGGCGGCCTGCTGCAACTCGTGTTCGAGCGACCCACGGTCCGGCGCAACGAACCCGAGCCTGCCGCAGCTCTCTTGCAGACGATCCAGGTGTAGGGCCAGCCTCTGGACGCGTCCGCCCCGCACAGCCAGGGTCTCGAACAGGCCGTCGCCGTAGTGCAGACCCCGGTCCGTGAGCGGCAAGGCGTCAGCCGGCTGGCCGTCGATCCAAGCAGCGGACTTCATGCGTCCGCTCCCAGGGCGCGGGCGAGGCCGCGGGCCTTGGCGCGCGTCTCTTCCAGCTCCCGCTCCGGCACCGAGTCCGCCACGATGCCCGCGCCGGCACGGAACGTCAGGCGGCGTCCCTTCTGCACCAGGGTACGGATGAGGATGTTGAGGTCCATGTCGCCGTCCAGGTTCAGCCAGCCCATGGCGCCGGTGTAGGCCTCACGGCTAGCCTGCTCCAGCTCGGCGATGATCTGCATGCAGCGCACCTTGGGACACCCGGTGATGGTGCCGCCCGGGAACACCGCGCGGATGACCTGCGCTGGAGTAGTGCCCTCGCGCAGCCGGGCGCAGACGTTGGAGACGATGTGGTGCACGTGGGTGTAGGACTCCACCACCATGAGTTCATCCACCCTGACGCTGCCCGGTTCCGCCAGCCGTCCTAAGTCGTTGCGCTCCATGTCCAGGAGCATCACATGCTCGGCCCGCTCCTTGGGGTTCTCGATGAGCTCGCGGATGAGGGCCGCGTCCCGGGTCGGATCAGGGCCCCGCGGCCGGGTGCCGGCGATGGGCCGGGTGTCCACCCGCCGCCCCGTGACGCTGACGAGACGCTCCGGCGAGGAACTGATGATTGCCGCGTCGCCGTAGAGAGCCAGGCCCGCGAAGGGCGCCGGGTTGGCGCGGCGCAGCCTGGCGTAGAGGCCGGTGGGCGTCGCTTCCGGCGCCAGCGCCGCCGACCAGTGCCGGCTCAGGTTCGCCTGGAAGATGTCTCCCTCATATATATACCGTCGCGCGCACATCACCTGGTCAAGGTAGCGCCGCGGCTCCTCCTCCGCGAGCCCGCCGATCAGTGCCGCGGTCTCCCGCACCGGCCCTTGTCCCAGGATGATCGCCTCGAGCAGGGCTTCGCTGCCGGGCTCCGCCACCCAAGTCACGGTGCCGGCCAAGTGATCCCGCACCAGGGCCGCCGGTGTGCGCGCGGCGAATGCTACCGGCAGGTCGCGGCCCAACGTAAGCCTAAGGTTCTGCTCGATCTGCCCCACGAGCTCGTAGCCGAGGTACAGGAAGAAGCCGCCGCGGAAGGCGCTGCCCTCGGCACCCTTCCCATGTGTACGTTCCGCGCGCCACCAGCCATCGAGTGCCGTCAGGAAGTCGCCACCGGCCTCTTCCGCATGGGGACCGGTGAGACGGCCGTCCGCGTGCAGCACCAGCATCTCGGGATCGGGGCGGGCGAACAGAAAATCGTAACGGCCCTGGGCGCCGCCACGGGCAGCGCTCTCCAGCAGGAATGGGAAAAGATCGGGCGCATCCTGGCACGCGGCCAGGAAGTCGGCGTCGTAAGGGATGTGGGCCGCGCCCATGGCCGGCCGCGGGAGTCCGCCGCTCAGATGCGGCGGAACACCAGCGTGCCGTTGGTGCCGCCGAACCCGAAGGAGTTGGACAGCACCACGTCGATCTTCATCTTGCGCGCCTTGTTTGGCACGTAGTCGAGATCGCACTCGGGGTCCGGATTCTCCAGGTTGATGGTGGGCGGCGCCACCTGGTCACGCATCGCCAGGATGCTGAACACCGCTTCCACGCCACCGGCGGCACCCAGCAGGTGCCCCGTCATGGACTTGGTGGAGCTGATGGCGACCTTCTTCGCATACTCGCCGAAAGCACGCTTGATGGCGATGGTCTCGCCCTTGTCGCCCACCGGCGTGGAGGTCCCGTGGGCGTTGATATAATCCACCTGCTCCGGCTTGATGCCGGCGTCATTCAGCGAGTTCGTCATGCACAGGCGCGCGCCCTCGCCGTCGTCCGGCGGGGAAGTCATGTGGTAGGCGTCGCCGCTCATGCCGAATCCGATGAGCTCGCAATAGATCTTGGCGCCGCGCTTCTTCGCGTGCTCATACTCCTCCAGCACCAGCACCCCGGCGCCCTCGCCCAGCACGAAGCCATCCCGGTCCTTGTCCCAGGGACGGCTGGCCTTCTCCGGCGCATCGTTGCGCTCCGAGAGCGCACGCGCGGCGCAGAAGCCGCCCAGGCCGAGCGGCGTCACCGCCATCTCGGCGCCGCCCGCCACCATCACGTCGGCCTCACCGTACTGGATGTTGCGCATCGCCAGGCCGATGTTGTGGTTGGCAGTGGTGCAAGCCGTGACCACGGCGTAGTTCGGGCCCTTGAGGCCGTACATGATCGAAAGATGCCCGGAGATCATGTTGATGATGCTGGAGGGCACGAAGAACGGCGACACACGCTTCGGGCCGTGGTTGTCGATGATGGAGGAATGGGCCTTCTCGATGTTGGTGAGGCCGCCGATGCCCGCACCCACGGCGACGCCGATGCGTGCCGCGTTCTCCGGGGTCACCTGGATGCCGGAGTCCTTGAAGGCCTGCACGGACGCCGCGATGCCGTAGTGCACGAAGGGATCCATCTTCTTGATGTCCTTCGGCGTGATGTACTGGGTCGGGTCGAAGTTCTTCACCTCGGCCGCGATCTTGGTCGGGTAGTTGGTGACGTCGAAATGGGTCACCTGCCCTACGCCGCTCTTGCCGGCGAGGATGTTGGCCCAGGATTCCTCGATGCTGTTGCCGACCGGGGAGATGATCCCCATGCCCGTGACGACGACCCGACGCTTGCTCACTTGGACTGCCCTCTCTTCGCTCGCATATTCACCGAGTATACGCGGATAGCCGCGTCATCTCATAAATGACAAGGCCGTTGTCACCTCGCGATGACAACGGCGCTTGTTCTGCGGAATCCCGCCACTCAGGCGTTGGGCAGGTGTTCCTTGATGTAGCTGATGGCCTGGCCGACGGTAGTGATCTTCTCGGCCTCTTCATCGGGGATCTCACACTCGAACTCTTCCTCGAGCGCCATCACGAGCTCCACGGTATCCAGCGAGTCAGCGCCCAGATCGTCCACGAAGGAGGCCTGCGGGGAGACCTGGTCTTCCTTCACGCCCAGTTGTTCGACGACGATCTTCTTGACGCGTTCTTCAATGCTGCTCATGACTGTTAAGACCTCCCAGTGTGACAAAACAGTTCGGCATCGGCATAACCGACCAAACTGGGGGCGGTATTGTAGAGAAAACCCCCTGCCTGCGCCACTTGCCCTTTATACCCTTTCTAAATAGGCCTATAAGCCCCATAGACCCTTCGAAAACCGCCCCAAAACCGCCAAAGCCGTCGTGAGGCGGCTAGGCCATGTACATGCCGCCGTTGACGTGGATCGTCTCACCGGTGATGTAGCTCGCGCCCGGCGAGGCCAGGAACAGCACCGTGGCGGCGATGTCCTCCGGCGCGCCGAGGCGCTCCAACGGGATCTTCTGCATGAGCGCAGCCCGCTGCTCGTCGGTGAGCGCGCGAGTCATGTCGGTGTCGATGAAGCCCGGCGCCACCGTGTTCACTGTGATGCTGCGGGAGCCGACCTCCTGGGCCAGCGAGCGCGTGAAGCCCATGATGCCGGCCTTGGCGGCGCAGTAGTTCGCCTGACCCGGGTTGCCGGAGGCGCCCACCACCGAGGCGATGCTGATGATGCGGCCGCGCCGCGCCTTCATCATGCCGCGCAGGCAAGCCTTGGAGAGGCGGAACACCGAGGTGAGATCGGTGTCGAGCACCGCGTTCCAATCCTCCTCCTTCATGCGCAGGAGCAGCGTGTCGCGAGTGATGCCGGCGTTGTTCACGAGCACCGTGGGGTCGCCGAACTCGGCCACCAGGGCCTTGAGCGTCTCGTCCACCTGGGCGGAATCCGAGACGTTGAGCACCACGCCCTTGCCCTTGATGCCCTCGGCCTTGAGATAGTCGCTGATCTGCTGCGCGCCCTCGGGCTTGGTGGCGGTCCCCACCACGGTGGCGCCGGCCTTGCCGAGCGCGACCGCGATGGCCTTGCCGATGCCGCGAGTTGCGCCGGTGACGAGGGCGATATCCTGATTCAGCATGTTCAAACTCCTGCCGCGGCCAGGGCGGCCTGCAGCGTCGAAGGGTCGTATACGGGATAGGTCTCCACGGCCTTATCGATGCGCTTGCCGAGACCGGCTAGCACCTTGCCGGGGCCGAACTCCACCTGCTTCACCATGCCGTCGCGCGCGAGCTTCTGCACCGTCTCGACCCAGCGCACCGGGCTGTGCAGCTGCGCTTCGAGCACGGCACGGATCTCACCCGGATTGGAATGCCTGCTCACGTCCACGTTGTGGATAACCGGGATGCGCGGCGCCTTGATCTCGAGGGCGGCGAGCCTCTGTGCGAGCCGCTCGGCGGCGGGCTTCATCAGCGCGCAGTGGGAGGGCGCGCTCACCGGCAATGGCAGCGCGCGCTTGGCGCCTTTGGCCTTGCACAGCTCGCCGGCGCGCTCCACCGCGGCCTTGGAACCGGCTATCACGACCTGGCCCGGCGCGTTGAAATTGACGGCTTCCACCACTTCGCCCTGCGCCGCCTCGGCGCAGGCGGCGCGCACCGCGTCGTCATCCAGGCCGATGATGACGAACATGGCGCCTGTACCGGCGGGCACGGCCTCCTGCATGGCCTGTCCGCGGAACTCCACGAGCTTGATGGCGTCCTTGAAGTCGAGAGCACCGGCACAGACCAGCGCCGTGTACTCACCCAGGCTGTGGCCCGCCATGGCGGAGGGATCGGCGCCGCCCGCGGCCTTCCACGTGCGCCAGGCGGCGACGCCGGCGGCGAGCAGCGCGGGCTGGGTCTGCTGGGTGGCGTTGAGCCGCTCCTCGGGCCCCTGCTGGCAGAGCGCCCACAGGTCGTAGCCGAGCGCCGCGGAAGCCTCGGCGAAGGTCTGCTGCACCTCGGGCCGCTCGGCCGCGAGCGTGCCCAGCATGCCGAGCGACTGGGAACCCTGTCCCGGAAACACCGCGGCGAAACTCATGCTCCGTCTCCACTTCGTTTGGGACCGCGCATTATACGGTGCCACGGCAGGCCGCCGCCAAAGCCGATGAGCGCGCCGGCGAAGGCGCCGTAGAGATGCGCGTCCACGATCACGGCGCCGCCGGTGGACACGCTGGAGAACGGCAGCGCACCGAAACACTGCTCGTAGGCGAGTTTCGACACCAGCAGTGCCGCCAGCACCCAGCCGAAGCGGTCGCGGCGCCGGATCAGCCCGAGGCTGCCTGCGGCCCACAGGGTGTCGAGGGCGCCGGAGATGCCCACATACCAGTCCACCTGCGGGTCGCCCGCCAGCAGGCCGAGGCCCACCGCCAGCGCACCGGCAGAGACCACCGCCGGCGTCCGCCAGCCCGGCAGCGCATCCTCGAACAGGAGCCACAGCAGCAGGAGGCCCGCCATGTCCTCGAGCAGATGCCCGGTGCCAAGGTGCACGAAGTTGCCGGTGAAGAGCCGCCATGCCTCCCCGTGCAGGATGGCGACACGCTCGTAGCGCAGGGCCACGCGCAAGGGCTCTCCGCCCAGTGCCAGCAGCAAGCACGGCAGCAGCAGCGCGAGCAGCGGCCAGTGACGCCGCGCGAGATCGAGGATGCGTTGGGACACCGGAGGCATGGGAGGCTAGTGTATGATTGAGCCTGCGCGAGGATGCGCGCCAACCCTGATTTTATCAGCCCAAACAGCCATGCAGACCCGCAAGCAGCAATCCGGTTTCACCCTCATCGAAGTGATGGTGGTGGTGGTCATCCTCGGCATCCTGGCCGCGGTCATCGTCCCCAAGATCATGGACAAGCCAGACGAGGCCCGTCTGGTGAAGGTCAAGGCCGATATCCAGCAGATCCAGTCCACCCTGGAGATGTACCGCCTCGACAACTATGTCTACCCGAGCACCGAGCAGGGCCTGCAGGCGCTGGTGCAGAAGCCCTCGGCCAACCCCGAACCGGCCCACTGGAAGCAGTACCTGGATCAGCTGCCGGTGGACCCCTGGGGCCATCCCTACCAGTACCTGAACCCGGGCACCCATGGCACGGCGGTGGACATCTGGTCCAACGGCGCCGACGGCACGCCCGGCGGCGAGGGGGTGAACGGCGACATGGGCAACTGGAACATGAACGGGAACGCCGCGAACGGCGGACACTGACCGGCAAGGACGCCCACGGTGAGCCCGCAACGCAGCAAGGGCTTCACGCTCCTCGAACTCCTGGTGGTGATGGTGATCATCGCGGTGATCGCCAGTGTCGCCGTCATATCCACCGGCGCCCTCGGCCGCGACCCACCGGCCCAGAAAGCCGCGCATGAGCTGGCGGACCTCGCCGGCCTCGCCTCCGAGCAGGCGGTGATGCAGGGCCGTGTGTACGGCCTGCGCATCGAGGCCCACGGTTATTCCTTCTATACCTACGATGGCCGCAAGTGGTCGCCGCTGCAGGCCGACAACCTCTTCTACCGCCGTGACCTGGGCGATGACGTGACGCTCACCCTGCACATGGACGGCACCACATCGGCGCTGGCCCCGCCGCCCGCGACGGTGCAGGAACCGGCGGCCGCCACCAGCGCTACGCCCGCCGTGCACGAAGGTGACACGGACCAGACCGAACTGCCCCAGGTGCTGCTCCTGTCCAGCGGCGAGCTCCTGCCCTTCGAGATCGAGGTCGCCGGCGTCTCCGGTGCGGCATACACCGTCAAGGGCTCCCTCACGGACGGCATCACGGTGGTGGAACCGTCTGCCGACGCGGGCAAGGCCAGGCCATGAAGCGCACGCGCGGCTTCACGCTGCTGGAGGTGCTGATCGCGCTCGCCGTGCTGGCGCTCGGCATGCTGGCGGTGATCGGCACCGCCGGCTCCAGTTCGCGCCTGGGCGCGCAGCTGCGGGACAAGACCTTCGCCGGCTGGGTGGGCATGAACGAGCTCACCATGCTGCGGGTGGCCCAGAGCTGGCCCAGCGACGACTCGCTGAACGGCGACGCCGACATGGGCGGCCAGAAGTGGCACTGGAAGGCCACCATGACCAAGACCGCGGACCCGGATCTCTTGCGGGTGGACATCGACGTGAGCCTGCCCGACAGCGACGCGGTCATCACCACCGTCACCGGCTTCATGGGCCGGCCGCCACAGAGAGGTTGAACGTGGATCGCGCGCGCGGCTTTACGCTGATCGAGCTGCTGGTGGCCTTGAGCATCACCGCGCTCATCATGGCCATCGCCTACGGCGGCCTCGGTGCCGTGACCAAACAGTCGGAAGGCAATCGCGACACCATGAAGCGCCTGCGCCAGGTGCAGCTCGCCATGGACATCATGGCGCGCGACTTCGCCCAGCTCGAGCCGCGCCCGGTGCGCGACGGCCTGGGCGGCAGCGTGCCCGCCTTGGTGGCGGGTCCCGACAACGTGCCGCCCATCGTGTTCACCCGCGGCGGCTGGAGCAATCCGCTCGGCACGGTGCGCAGCACCCAGCAGCGCGTGGCTTACAGCCTGGAGGACGGCAAGCTCATGCGCTCCTGGTGGCCGGAGCTGGACGGCATGGCGCAGCTCACGCCCGCCAAGCAGCCGCTGCTGGACGATGTGAGCTCCATCAAGTTCCAGTACATGGACCCCGTCTCCAAGAGCTTCCAGGACGTGTGGACCGCCACCGCCGCACGCGCGGCGCCCGGCGTGAAGCCGGCGGGCGACGTGCTGCCGGTCGCGGTCAGCATCACCATCACGCTCAAGGACCTGGGGGAGCTGACCCGCATCGTGGAGGTGGCGAGCTGTGCCTCGAACTGCGGCCCCTGACATGGATGCGCGCCAGCGCGGAGTCGCGCTCATCACCGCGCTGGTGGTGCTGGCCATCGCCGCCGGCATGTCCGCCGCCATGATCTGGCAGACGGGGCTCGACGAGCGGCGCACCGCGACGCTGGTGCAGGGCGACCAGGCCCTGGAGTATGCGCTGGGCGCAGAAGCCTGGGCCGGCCAGATCCTCTCGCGCGCCGCGCGCAAGAACCAGGGTGTCACCGCCTTGAGCCAGGACTGGGCGCAGCAGCTGCCGCCGCTGCCGGTGGACGGCGGCCAGATCCAGGGCCGCATCGAGGACTTGCAGGGCCGCTTCAACGTCAACAACCTGGTGAATGCCCAGGGCGTGATCCAGGCTCCGATAGTGGAGCAGTTCCACCGTCTCTTGCAGGCGCTCGAACTCGACCCCGCGATCGCCGACGCCACCGCCGACTGGATGAGCCCCGGCACCGGCGCGAGCCAGGGTGGCGCCAAGGACGACTACTACTCGCGCCTGCAGCCGGCCTACCTCACCTCCGGCGTGCCCATGAGCAGCATCAGCGAGATGCTGCTGGTCAAGGGCGTGACGCCGGCGGTCTATGCCCGGCTCTCGCCCTACCTCTCGGCGCTTCCCCCGCCCCTGGGCGGCGGCGCCACCACCGTGAACGTGAACACCGCCCCGGGGCCGGTGCTGGAGTCGCTGGATCCGCACATCACGCCCGACCTCGCCTCACAGGTGATCGGCGAGCGCGGCAGCGTGGTGTTCAACACCGGCAACCCGCCCCAGGCGTTCACCGCGGCGAACCTCGCCCCCAAGGGCATCGGCTACGACAGCCAGTACTTCCTGGTGACAGTGGACGCGGAGATTGGCACCACTCACGTCACCCTGTACAGTCTGCTGCTGCGCAACGGCGTCAACGTGACCACCGTGCGCCGAACCCTCGGGACCCTCTGAGCATGGCCGAATCCCTCTACCTGCACCTGCCGCGCGCCGCCGGGCCCGCCCACTGGCTGCTGGTGGACAGCCTGGGCAACCGCATCGGCCACGTGCAGCAGGGACCCATCGAGGATGCCTTGCCGTTCGCCAAGGGCCGGCGCGTCACTGTGCTCATGCCCGGTGAGCAGGTCACGCTGCTGCACGTGGATGTGCCGAGCCGCAATCCGCAGAAGGTGCTGCAGGCGGTGCCCTTCATGCTCGAGGACAAGCTGGCGGAGGACGTGGAGTCGCTGCATTTCGCGCTCGGCGACCGCACCGAAGCCGGCCAGCTGGTGGCGGTGGTGAGCCGCGCACGCATGCAATCCTGTCTCGACACGCTCGCCGCGGCCGGTATCGCGCCGCGCCAACTGATACCGGACGTCTGCGCCCTGGTGCCGGAACCTGGCACTGCCGCCGTCGCGCTGGACGGTGACGCCGCACTGGTACGTTTCGCTGAAGGCGGAGGCTTCGCCACCGACCTCGTGCTGGGCGCGCCTCTGCTCAAGCGCCGCGCCTTCGAGAGCGGCGGCGCCCTCACCCGCGTGGAGCTGTATGGCACCGAATCCGATATAGAGACCTTCGATGCGACGCTGGGCGACGCATCGCTGGAGCGCGTGAAGCACCCGAATGCGGACGGCGCACTGCCGGCCCTCGCGGCAGAGCTGCGCGGCCAGCGCGGTCTCGATCTTCTGCAGGGCGACTTCCGCCTGCAGACGCCGCTGCAGGAGCACTGGCACACTTGGCGCGTGGCGGCGATATTGCTCGCGCTCTGCCTGCTGCTCGGTTTCACCGAGCAGATCACCTCCTACGTGCGCCTGCGTCACCAGGCTGCGGCGCTGGATTCCCAGGTGGCCGAGTTCTACACCCAGGCCACCGGCAGTCCGGTGCCGGAAGGCACCGATGCACTCACGGCGATGAAGAGCAAGCTCAGAGCGCTTCAGGGCGGCAGCTCCGCCGGCTCCCTGCTGGCGCTGCTGGATGCCCTCGGTGATTCCATCGGCGGCAACGCCTCCATCCAGATCACCGGCTTCAACTACCAGGGGGGCAACCTGCAGGTCCAGGTCCAGGCCGGCGACATCGGTGCCCTGGACGCACTCAAGGGCGCACTCAACCAGCAGGCCGGCGTGCGCGCCGACCTGGATTCCGTCAACGCCGCCGGCAGCCAGGTGACCGGGCGTCTCGTGCTCAGCGGAGGCGGCGCATGAAGCAGTTCGCAGAGCTCAAGGCCTGGTACCTGTCCCTGCAGCAGCGCGAGCAGCGCATATTGATGGTGGGTGCCGTGTTCCTGGTGGGTATGTTCATCTACCTTGCACTGCTGCATCCCTACTTCGCGAGCCGCTCGCGGCTCACTGCGGACATCGCCTCACACCAGGCCGAGCTCGCCGAGATGCGGCCCATGGCAGCGCGGCTGCAATCCCTGCGCGGGCAGCAACCCTCCGGCATCCCCGCTGGTCAGTCACTGCTCGCGGTGGTGAGCCGCAGCGCCAACGATTCCGGCTTCGGCGCCGCCGTGAAGCAGGCCCAGACAAACCCCGACGGCTCCGTGCGCGTGCAGATGCAGGCGGTGGGCTTCGACAGCGTGATCCGCTGGATCGGCACCCTGCGCCGCCAGTATGGCATCTCGGTGCGCGACATGAGCGCGCAGCGCGCGAGCGGCGCCGGCACGGTGGACACCACCCTCACCCTGACCGCTGGTTCATGAGCTGGCGTGTCCTGCGCTGGTGGCTGCTGGGTGCGGTCGCCTATCTCGTGTTCCTGGGTGCCACCCTGCCCGCCCGATATCTTGCCGACCGCGCCATGCGCCAGTTGCCCGGGCTCGAACTCAATGGTGTCACAGGCTCCGTCTTCTCCGGCGCCGCGGCGGACGTGCGCTGGCAAGGCACGTCCCTCGGCGGCATGGCCTGGCGCTTCGACTGGCTCGCGCCGTTATCGGCCAGCTTCGGCTATCGCGTGCACCTGCAAGGCGAGTCGCAGGAACTGGCAACACGCATGGACATGGGGATGGGCCATCGTCTCTACCTGCGCGGTGTGGACGGGCGCCTGCCCGTCGCGACGGTGATGGCCTGGCTGCCGCTGCCGCCCCGCGCGCTCGCCGGCTCTTTGACGCTGCACCTGGACCAGCTGAGCTTCAAGGAAGGCAGCCTGCGGTCCGCCCAGGGCGAGGTTGACCTGGACGAGGCAGTGCTGAGCTGGCCCGCCACCGCCACCCTGGGCAGCTTCCGCATGCTGCTGATCCCGGCCGCCGACGGGGTGGATGCCGAGGTGTCCGACGTGGCGAGCCCCCTGCGGCTGAACGCCAAGCTCAGCTTGAGTTCCGGGGGCGCCTATCACCTGGCCGGCACCCTGGCGGCCAAAGACCCCGGCGACAGTGCTACCCGCTCCCTGCTGGCGGGCCTGGGCAATCCCGATAGCACCGGCCAATATCCCTTCGACTTCAAAGGACAATGGTGACCGAAATCACTTAGTCTTCCCTTGGTTTTTCATTGACTTAGAACCGTCTCTTTAAGCATTATTTACGCTCGCTGCGGCTCCGGGAGAAGACCGCACGCAGCCGCCTGACTAAGGTAACCTGCCCACGATGAAGCCGGAAAGCGCCCTCCACGCCGCGCCCGCGGGGATCCTCTACAGTCTGATGGAACAGACTGCGGGCTTCGCCGGCCAGGACTTCTTCCGCCAGCTGGTGCGCAGCCTGGCGGAGGCGCTCGACACCGAATACGCCTTCGTCACCAGCCGCCTGCCGGAGGACGCCAACCGCCTGCGGGTGGTGGCCGGCTGGCACGTGAACCATGCTGCCGGCGGCATGGGCGAGATTGATGTGCCGGGCACGCCCGCCGAGCGGGTGATGTCGGAAGGCCGACTCTGGATCGAGGATGAAGCCGCCACCGCCTTCCCGGAGGACCGCTGGCTGCGCAAGCACGGCGTGCGTGCCTACTGCGCGGTGGCCATCGCCGGCCCCGACGGCCAGCCCATCGGCCACCTCGGCATCATGTCGCGCCAGCCGTTCCAGGCCAACGACGAGCTGTTCGATGCGCTCAGGCTCCTGGCCGCGCGCTGCTCGGCGGAACTGCGCCGCCGCCGCTTCGACGAGGTGCAGCGCCTCGCCGCCGCCAAGTTCGCCACCGCCTTCCGTGCTGCGCCCGGCATCATCGCCATCTCCGAGCTCGACACCGGCAAGTTCACCGACATCAACGCGGCAGTTGAGCGCATGCTGGGCTTCAGCCCGGCCGAGATCATCGGCCGCACTGCCGTGGAGCTCGGCATCTGGGAGTACCCGGAGGAGCGCGAGGAATTCCTGCAGGAGCTGCGCCTCAACGGCCGACTCACCAACCGCGAGGCCCACTTCCTGACCCGTGACGGCGAGAAGCGCCGTGGCCTCACCTCCGCCGAGATGGTGGAGATCGAAGGCAAGCCCTACGTGCTGACCGCGGTGCTGGATGTCACAGACTACCGCTCCACGCTGGATGCGCTGCATCGCCGTGACGTGAGCTACCGTACCCTGTTCAACACCGGTGGCGATGCGATCCTGGTCTACCCCATCGGCACTGACGGCCGCATCGGCGGCCCCTTCATCGAGGCCAACGACACCGCGTGCACCCTGCTCGGCTACGCGCGCGACGAGCTGCTGGAGATCAGCCTCTCGAGTCTCATGGACGCGGAGAAGCTGCGCGAGACCAACACCGCGCTGCTCACTGACCAGGCCCTGCTGTTCGACACCAGCCTGCGCGCCAAGGACGGGAGCGCCGTGCCAGTGCGGGTGCATGCGCGCCTGCAGGTGCTGGACGGCATGCACACGGTGCTGGCGGTCTGCCACGACCGTCGCGACCAGAGCGTCGGGACTGATTCCGGCACCGGCGAAGCCCTACAGGACGTGGAGAAGCGCTACAGCAGCATCTTCCAGAACGCAGTCGAGGGCATCTACCAGAGCACCGCAGACGGGCGCATCGTGCGCGCCAACAAGGCGCTGGCCCGCATCCTGGGCTTCGCCGACGCCAAGGAGCTGATGGCCGCCGGTCCGAGCGTGGCCGAGCGCACCTACCTGCACCCGGAGCAGCGCGCTGAGCTGCTCGCACGCCTGGAGAAGGACGGCCAGTACACCGACGAGGAGATCCAGGTCACGCGCCGCGACGGCAGCGTCATCTGGGTCTCGGACAACTCACGGGTGGTGCGGGACAAGTCCGGCAAGGTGGAGTACTACGAGGGCACGCTGCACGACATCACCGCACGCAAGCAGGCCGAGGAAGCCCTGGCCCAATCGGAGGAGAAGTACCGCACGCTGGTGGACATGAGCCAGGACGGCGTGTTCCTGAGCTCTCACGGGGGCCTGGTGTACGTGAACCGCGCCTTCGCCACCATGCTCGGCTATGAGCCCGAGGAGATGACCGGCCTCTCGTTCAGTTCATTGCTGGCGCCGGAAGACCGGCACTCCAGCAGCGCCTTCGAGGAAGAGTACGTGCTGCACGCCAGCCACGAACTCCACGAGCTGCGCTTCATGCACCGCGACGAGAAGACCCGCGTCGTGGCGGCGGTGACTGTGGCGCACGTGCCCTACCGCGGCTCCCCTGCTGTCACCGGCACGGTGCGCGACGTGACCGCCCAGAAGCGTTCCGAGCAGGAGCTGCTGCGCGGCGCCTACCATGACGCCCTCACCGACCTGCCGAACCGCAGCTTCTTCATGGAGAGGCTGCAGCAGACCCTCGAGCACGTCGGCAAGCGCAGCTCTGACCGCTTCGCGGTGCTGTTCCTCGACCTCGACCGCTTCAAGCTCATCAACGATGGCCTGGGCCATTCCTTCGGCGACCGGGTGCTGGCGGCGATCGCGCGCCGGCTGCGCACGTGCCTGCGGCCCGCCGACCTCATCGCCCGCTACGGCGGCGACGAGTTCACCATCCTGGTGGAGAACATCACCGGGCTGGACGATGCCACCGCGGTGGCGGACCGGGTGCACGAGGAGCTGGCCCGCGCCATCACCGTGGACGGCCACGAGGTGTTCACCAACGCCAGCATCGGCATCGTCATCAACGCGCCACACTACAAGCATCCGGACGAGATCCTGCGCGACGCCGACACCGCCATGTACCGCGCCAAGGCCGCCGGCAAGGCCGGCTACGTGGTGTTCGACGATGCCATGCACGAGAGCGCCAAGGCCAACCTCCGGCTCGAGACGGACCTGCGCCAAGCCCTGCAGCGCAGCGAGTTCCGCGTGTTCTACCAGCCGGTGATGGATCTTTCGGCCAACAAGCTCTCGGGCTTCGAGGCGCTGGTGCGCTGGGAGCACCCGACCCAGGGGCTGCTCGGTCCCGAGCACTTCCTGGCGGTGGCCGAGGAGACCGGCCTCATCATCCCCATCGGCTGGTGGGTGATGGAGACCGCCTGCGCCCAGTTCGCCGCCTGGAAGAAGAAGTACAAGCACCTCGGCGACGAGATCACCATGAGCGTGAACATCGCCAACCGCCAGTTCGCCCACTGGGTGCTGCCGCAGCGCGTGGCGCGCGTGCTGGACATCACCGGTCTCAAACCCAAGCACCTGTGCCTGGAGATCACCGAGACGGTGTTCATGGACAACCCGGCGCTGGCCGTGGAGACCATCGCGCGCCTGCGCACGGTGGGCGTGAACCTGCAGATGGATGACTTCGGCACCGGCTACTCGTCGCTCTCGGCGCTGCGCCGCTTCAAGATCGATACCCTCAAGATCGACCGTTCCTTCATCACCGGCATCGAGAAGGCGCGTGCCGACCGCGCCATCGTGCGCACTATCACCGTGCTGGCGGCGGACCTGGGTATGGACGTGGTGGCGGAAGGCATCGAGGATGCGCGCCAGGTGGAACTGCTCCGCGCACTGGGTTGCCGCAAAGGCCAGGGCTACTTCTTCTCCAAGCCCATGGCCATAACCGAAGCGGAAAAATATCTGGCTGCCCTCGCCCCGCCCAAATAAGCCTCAATCCCAACCCGGTTCCGCATAGTATTTGAGCCGTTCGGCGTCTACCGGACGCGTCACCAGACTCACGCCCACCAGCACGATCACGTTCGCCAGCAGGCCGTAGATGCCCTCGTGCAGCGGCACCGGCTTCAGGGCCGGCGCCAGCAGGAATAGCATGTTCACTGCGATGCCTGTGAGCAGGCCGGCCGTGACGCCGGCGGCGGTGGCACGCGGCCAATAGAACGCAGCGATCAGCACTGGGAATATCTGCGCCACGCCGCCGTAGGAACCCAGCAGCAACGACACCAGCGAGGCCTTTGACATCATCGCGTAGTAGTACGCCACCGCAGTGATCACCAACACCAGCCCCTGGATCAGTCGGCGCTCGCGCTTGTCGTCCAGCGGCTTTCCCAGGAGCGGCACGATACCGTCGCGCACGCCCACCGTGGCGGCGGCGTGCATGATGGCATCCCCGGTATGCATGGAAGCCGCCAGCGTGCCCGCCGAGGCCAGTCCCACCAGCCAGGGCGAGAGCCCGGCGTGCTGCAGCATGAAGGGCAGCACCGTGTCGGCAGGCTGGATGCCTGGGAACATCAGCACCGCAGAGAAGCCGATGATCAGCACCGGCACCATGAATACCTGCATGGTCGGGTACATCACCACCATGAGCTTGAGGCTGCGGTCATCCTTCGCCGCCATGCTGCGCATGAAGAAATGTGGCCAGCAGCAGAAGCCCAGCACCGAGACCACGATCGCCGAACTGTAACCCCACCAGTCCCAGGCCCCGCCGTCGGCGGTGAGGCCCGGCGGCACCAGCATCGCGGCATGGGGTCCGGACGCGAGGGCATGGAACATGCCCTCCACCCCGCCGTAGAATTTCCAGGGCAGGTACAGGCCGAATAGCCAGCCTATGCTCATCATGGCGATGCCCATGAACACGCTGGTCCAGCTCACTCCCAGCATGCCGCTGTAAAGCACGTACACCGTGACGATGCCGTAGGCGATGAGTGCGCCGGCCCACTCCGGTAGCGCGCCATGGCTCGCCACCGCCAGGATGAGACCGACACCCTTGATCTGCAGTGTGAGGTAGGGCACCAGTGCGGCGATGCTCAAGAGCGCCACTGCCACCTGCAGGGCGCGGCTGTCGAAACGGTGGCCGATGATCTCCGCCTGGGTGAAGAAGCCAAGCCTGGCGCCGATGCGACGCGCCCGCGGCCCCAGGAAGTAGAACGGGATCATACCGAAGGCGCCGTAGGACAGGATGTAGAACGCTGCGGCGCCGCGTGAGTAGGCCCAGCCGGGCCCGCCCAGGAACGCGAACGAGGAGAACACCGCCGCGCCCAGCACGAAATAAAGGAGCACGGTGTTGAGGCTGCGGTCGCCGGCGACGTAGCCCGCCACGCTCCGGGAGCTGAACCTGGCTGGCAGCATGCCGAGCAGTAGCGCGATGCCGAGGTACACGAGGCACGGGACCAGCTCGACGGTCACCGTCCGCCTCCCCTGCCCGCGCGCATGTCGGCGCGGAAGGTCAGCAGCAGCGCGATGAATACCAGCAGGATGCCCCCCACCAGCCAGGCCATGCTGAACGGCAGGCCCAGGACGTAGGGCTCGATGCGCGCGGCCACGAGGTAGCCGGGCCAGATGCTGGCGACGAGCACTGCCAGCACCACGCCGAGCAGCCACTTGTGGCGCCTGGGCGCGCCCCGCTTCCTGTCCATACGCCCCCTTCTCAAGCGCAGGTTACGTCTTCCCGCCGGCGGCCACGACGCGATTGCGTCCGCCGCGCTTGGCTTCATATAGGGCGCGGTCCGCCTGGTTGATCAGTGCGGCCACGCTCTCCGTGTCCGAGGTCGCGGTGGCGACGCCGATGCTCACGCTGAGGTGGATCTCTCCATCCAGGGCCGGGACGCGCAGCTGCTCGATGCTGCGCCGCAGCCGCTCGGCGGTCTCCAGGGCGAGCCCGGCAGGCGTCTCCGGCAGCAACACCACCAGTTCTTCGCCGCCGTAGCGGCCGAGCACGTCGAGCTGGCGCAGTCCCTGGCGGCAGGTGGCGGCCAAAAGCCGAAGCACCCGGTCTCCGGCGTCGTGGCCATGGGTGTCGTTGATGGCCTTGAAGTGGTCGGCGTCGATCAGGAACACCGACAGCTCGCGCCGGTAGCGGTGGCTGCGCTCAAACTCGCTCTCGGCCCGTTCCATGAAGTGGCGGCGGTTGTAGAGCCGGGTCAGGCCATCGGTGGTGGCGAGGTTCTCCAGGTCCTTGATGAGCTGGGCGTTGTCCAACGCCACGCTCACCTGCTTGGCCATGGCCGAAGCCACCTCCATCTGCTGCAGGTCCAGCGGCCGGTTCGGGCGCCCGACCAGCAGCAGCCGGAATGCACCGCTGCCGGAATGCAGCGGCACCGCCAGGTAGTGGTGGCGGCCAGGCCGCGCGCCGCCGCCGGCCAGGGTGGCGGCATCCTCGGACGCGAGCAGCAGCGCCTGGCTGGCCTGCCTGAGGCGCGCCACGATGCGCGGCTGCTGCTGCGGCCAGTGCTCCAGGTAATCCTGCTCGCCGGAGCCGATGCCGCGCGAGGCGACGAGCTGCAGCATGCCGTCCCGCTCCACGTAGAACAGGGCTTGTTCGTAGGTGATGAAGTTGGTGAGGGTGTCGATGAGCTGCTCGGCGATGGCACGCTCGTCGCGCTGGGCCGTGACCGAGTGGATGAGGTTGTGCAGCGACTCCGCCCACTGGCGTCGCTGTTGCTCGTTCTCGAGCTGGTGCTCGCGGGTGATGAAGCGTTTGTAGAGGCCGAGTCCCAGCATCAGGGCGACGAATGCCGCCGCCACATACAGGAGGTAGGCCCAGCCGGTGCGCCAGGCCGGCGGCAGCACCTCGATGTCCAGGACGGCCTCGCGCTCGTTCCACACCCCGTCGCTGTTGGCGCCGCGCACCCGCAGCACGTAGCTGCCGGGGTCCAGGTTGGTGTATGTGGCCGCGTGGCGGCCGCGCAGCGTATGCCAGTCGCTGTCGAAGCCGTCCAGCCGGTAACTGAAGATGTTGAGCTCCGGCTCGGCGTAGTCGAAAGCGGTGAACTCGAAGCTGAGGATGTTCTGCCGGTACTGCACCTCCACCTGCCTGAGCGGGCCGCCCGGCGTGTCCAGCGACACATCGTCGCCGTGGCGCACGAAGCGGGTGATCGCCACCGCCGGCGGCTCGGTGTCGCGGCTGAGTTGCTCGGGATAGAACGCGTTGATGCCGTCCACGCCGCCGAACAGGAGCTCGCCGTCCGGCGCCGCGAACGCAGCACCACCGTTGAACTCGTCGCTCTGTAAGCCGTCGCTCTTGACGTAATTGCGGAACGTGCCGGTGGCCGGGTCCAGGCGTGACAGGCCATGCCCGGTGCTGGACCAGATGCCGCCACTGCCGTCGCGCAGCACGGCGTAGATGGTGTCGCTGGGCAGGCCATCGGCGGCGAAGTAGCGTTTGAACTCGTGCCCGCCGGCTTTGAGGTGGTCGAGGCCCACCGCCGTGCCGATCCACAATCCGCCTTCGCCGTCCGGCTGGCAGCTCTGGATGCTGTCGTAGCTCAGGCTCGCGGGGTCGCGCGGGTCGCTGTGGTAGGCCGTGAACAGGTCGTGCTCACCATCGAAGTAGGCGAGCCCGCCACCGGTGCCGAGCCACAGCTTGCCGTCACCGGTCTCGCACATCGCCACCACGCTGTTGTCCGGGAGGCTGCCGGGGCGGCGGTCATCGTGCTGGTAGCGCCACACCTTACCCGTGGCGGGCTCCACCCGCACCAGCCCGAGGCCGGTGCCGGCCCAGACGCGGCCGCGGCCGTCCACGTACACCAGGTTTACGATGTCGCCTTCGGAACCGTCATCGTGGGCGATGAGGTCGTAGTGCCTGAACTCCTCACTGCCGGCCGTACGGCGGAACAGCCCGTAGTCGGTGCCGGCCCAGATGCCGCCCTGACCGTCGCCGGTCACCGCGTTGATCTGGTCATCATCGGGCCGGTTCGCGGGCCGGTTGCCCATGTGGTACTGGCGGTAGCGACGCCGCGACGCGTCCAGCCGCGTCAGCCCCTGGTCGGTGCCGACCCACAGTTCGTCGTGGGCATCTTTGTACACGCTCCACACCATGTTGCTGGCGAGGCTATTGGCATCCCCCTGGCGGTGCCGGTAGTAGCCGAAGGCACGGGTGCGCGGGTTGTACACGTCCACGCCTCTCTCGTTGGTGCCGATCCAGACCAGCCCCGAGCGGTCCTGGTACAACATATCGATGTTGTCGCTGCCCAGGCTTCCCGGGTCGGTAGCGTCGTGCTGGTAGGATTCGAACCGACCGCTCTCCACCTCGAAACGGTTGAGGCCGCCGCCATAGGTACCGACCCACACGTCACCGGTCGGATCCTTGAGCAGCGCCAGCGCGTGGTCATTGGAGAGGGAATCGGTGGCGGCGCCGTGGCTGTAGAAGTGCTTCTCGTTGTGGTCCGCGTCCAATGCCGCGATGCCGCGCCCGCTCGCGATCAGCAGGAAACCGCCGGCCTCCATGAAGCCGTGGATCGGAGACTCGGTAAACAGGCCGCGCTCGTTCGCGTCGCGGATGCCGGGCGGCACGAGCGACTGCAGCCGGTCGCCCGCGTCGTCGAAATAGAACACGCCGTGATTGCTGCCCACCCACAGGCGCCCGCCCGCGTCCTCATAAAGACTGAGCACACCGTCAGCGGTCTTGGACGGCAGGCGGTAATGGTGGAAGACATGGCCGTCGAAACGGTCGAGACCGGCGGCATGGCCGATCCACATGCGGTGCTTGCGGTCCACCAGCAGCGACGAGATCTGGTCGTCGGCGATGCTGGCCGGATCCTTGGGGTCGTGGTGGAAGTGGGTGAAGCGACGCGTGCCCGGCTCGAGCCGGTCCAGGCCCGAGAGCGTAGTACCCACCCAGAGCGCACCGCCCTCGCCCAGCGCCAACACGTTCACGTTGTTGTCCGCCAGGGAGTCCGGGTCGGCCGGATCATGGCGCAGCGTCAGGAACTCGTAGCCGTCGTAGCGCTGCAGCCCGTCCTGGGTGCCGAACCACATGTAGCCCTGGCTGTCCTGGATGATGGCCTGCACAGAACTCTGGGCGAGCCCATCTTCGATGCCGATGTGGCGGAAGCGCAGGCTCGAGCCGGGCGGGAACGGTGTATCGGCGGCGGCCGCGGCCATGCCGCAGGCGAGACACGCGAGTGCGAGCCCGGCCCAGCGGGCCTTGCCTCTCGCGTCGCGCTGCTTGCGTGGGCGCTGGAACATGTGGGGCTAGGGCCCTGTTCTCTATTTATGGTGTAAAAGACCGCCTCTCCGGGCGGCTTCCCTGTCCCGGATTATGTAGCAATTCTCCCAAAAAAGCTTGGGTCTGGTCAGCCCGGCGGGATGCAGTCCGGCGTGCGTCCCCTGCGTTTCGCCGCTTGGTAGCGCTGCGTGTTCTCCGGCAGCCTGGCTTGCAGGTCCTGCAGCCGGTTCTCATCCGAGGGGTGGTCGGAAAGGATCTCCGGTGGCGCGCCATTGTTGGCCTTCATCATGTTGCGCCAGAGGTCCAGCGCCTCATGGGGGTCGAAACCCGCCTCGGCCATGTACTGCATGCCTAGTACGTCCGCCTCGCTCTCCTGGGCGCGGCTGAACGGGAGCAGCACGCCGACCTGGGTTCCGAGACCAAGCGCTGCCATGGCGGCCTGGCCCTTGCCGCTGCTCTGGTCGATGCCGGCGAGGATGGCCGCGAGGCCGACCCCCACCTGCGCTGCCGTCTGGTCGGAGATGCGCTCCGCGCCGTGGCCCGCCTGCACGTGGCCCATCTCATGGCCTAGCACCGCGGCAAGCTCCCCCGGGGTCTTGGCGACGGGGAAGATACCCGTGTACACCGAGACATGGCCGCCGGGAAGCGCGAAGGCGTTCACGGTCTTGTCCTGCTTGAACACCGCCACGTCCCACTTACCGCCGCCGCGCGGCTTGCCGGTGGCGCCCGCCAGCGCGTGCACGATGCACTCGGCATAGGCGTTGTCATCCTTGTCCTTGTCCAGGGGGGTTTGCTTCTGGATCTGCCTGAACGACTGGGTTCCCATCTGGGCGGCATCCTGGTCCGAGATCAGGCTGAGCTGCTTGCGGCCGGTGGGTGACGTGGCACATGAAGCAAGACTGGCAAGCAGGAAAGAGATGAACAGGATGTTTTTATTTGCATGCATGGGTGGCTCCTCAAGATGACATTAGGATACTCCGAGATCGGTGTCGCCCTGGGCCTCGGGGGCTTTGCTGAGGGCGATCCGGGTGTGCGGCAGGCAGTCGGGGCGCCGTTCCTGCAGGTATCTCACCAACTCTTCCCGCACCAGGCAGCGCAGGTCCCAGGCGCTACCGCTGTTGGCCACGCTCATGAGCGCGCGCAGCTCAAGGGTATGCGAGGTGGCGTCCGTCACCTGCAACGCCCAGGCCTTGCCATCCCACAGCCGACTGGACTTGAGTATCTCGTGCAGGCGCTCCCGCACCTCCACCACCGGTGTCACGTAGTCCACGTACAGCGTCACGGTGGCGAGCAAGTCCGCCGTGCGGCGGGTCCAGTTCTGGAACGGCTTCTCGATGAAGTACGAGAGCGGCAGCAGCAGGCGGCGCTGGTCCCACACTCGCACCACCACGTAGGTGGTGCGTATCTCCTCGATCCAGCCCCACTCACCCTCCACCACCACTACGTCGTCGATGCGGATCGGTTCGGTCAGGGCCACCTGCAGGCCTGCGAGGATGTTGGTGGCGGTGGGCTTGGCGGCGAGGCCGATCAGGAGGCCCGCGGCGCCGGCGGAGGCGAACAGCGTCGTGCCGAGGGCCCGCACCTGCGGGAAGGTCATCAGCATGGCGGCCAGCGTGATGATTACTACCAGCACCACCGCGATGCGGCGGATGATCAATACCTGGGTGATGACCTGGCGCGCCCGCAGGTTGTCCGCCACGTCCAGGCGGTGGCGCAGCGTAAGGCTGTCGCGCCAGGCATCGAACAGGCGAACACACCCCCAGCCGGTGGCGGCGATCAGCAGCATGGTGACCGCATGGTAGACAGAGTTGTCCACGCGCGGGCTGAAGCGCGCCAGCGGCTGCGCCGCCAGCATCACCAGGAGCGGCACCAGCACCAGCACCGGTTCGCGCAGGCGCTTCAGCACGCACTCCGCGATGCCACCGGGTATGCGCCGCGCCACCGGCCGCAGCAGCCAGAGCACGAGATAAGTCACACCCAGGGATGCGCAGAGCAGCACTGCGAACAGCGCCGCGGATAGGAGGTCGTCGGTGAGCCCGCTCATGCGCCGCTCGCGGCTCGCCGCCCATCGGCGCGCTCACGTGCCGTACCGGCCTCGCGCAGCGCGTCAGTGAAGTCCGCTACCCAGCGATGCACGTCCGTCTCACGCAGTGCCGCCAGCAGCCGTGTGTGGCGCGCGCGCCGCTCCTCCACGGGCATGCTGAGCCCCCGGGCGATGGCTGCGGCCATGCCGTCCACATCGTAGGGATTGACGATGAGCGCATCCTTGAGCTGCTCCGCCGCCCCCGCCAGTGACGACAGCACCAGCATGCCCGGATCCTCCAGCGGCTGGGCCGCGCAGTATTCCTTGGCCACGAGGTTCATGCCGTCACGCATGGGCGTTACCAGCCCGATGCGCGCCATGGACAGGAAGCCCATGACCGTGGGACGCGGGAAGCCGCGTGTCATGTAGCGCAGCGGCAGCCAGTCGTACTCGGCGAAGCGGGCATGGATGTCGCCGGCGATGGCGTTGATTTCCTGCCGCAGGTCTTCGTACTCAGCCACCTCGGTGCGCGAGAGCGGCGCGATCTGCAGCAGCACCACCTGGCGGCGATACTCGGGGCTGAGCTCCAGCATACGACCGTAGGCACGGAAGCGTTCCGGCAGACCCTTGCTGTAGTCGAGACGGTCCACGCCGATGATGAGGCGCCGGCCCGTGAGACTGGCTTCGAGGCGCTGGCCGTGGTTGCCCTGCCGGCCCTTGCGCGCCATACGTGACACGCCATCCACGTCGATGCCGATGGGGAAGGCCCGCACCTTCACGTGCCTGCCGTCCAGTTCGACATAGTCACCGCGCACCTTGGCACCCGGGCAGCAGTGGCGTATCCCCGCCAGGAACGCCTCCACGTCCAGCGGCGTCTGGAAACCCAGCACGTCGTAGTCGAGCATCGCCCGCAGCAGGTTCTTGTAGTCCGGCAGCGCGCGCAGCGTATCCGGGAAGGGAAATGGTATGTGCAGGAAGAACCCGATGGGCTGGCGTACACCGCCCTCCCTCAGCATGCGGCCCATGGGCAGGAAGTGGTAGTCGTGCACCCACACCAAGTCGTCACCCCGCAGCAGCGGCGCGAGTCGCGTCGCGAATATGCGGTTCACGTCCAGGTAGCACCGGTAGTCAGCGTCACGGTAGCGCAGCAGGTTAAGGCGTGAGTGGCACAGCGGCCACAGCATGCTGTTGGCGAAGCCCACGTAATAGCGTTCGAACTCGCGCCCGGTCAGAGGCACCGTGGCGAAGCTCACCCCCTCCTCTTCCATCTGCTCCGGCTTCTCTGTGTGCCGCTCGACGAGCTTGCCGTTCCAGCCGAACCACAGGCCGCCCTGCTTGCGCATCGCCGCCAAAAGGCCCGTGGCGAGCCCGCCTTGGGCGCTCCCGCGCCGGTCCGGCAGGGCCACCCGGTTGGAGACCGCCACCAGCCGCGTCAAAACGCCACCTCCCAGGGATCGCTGAGGCGCATGGCGGAATGGATGATGCCCACCATGCTGTAGGTCTGGGGGAAGTTGCCCCACAGTTCGCCGGTGGCCGGGTCCAGGTGCTCCGACAGCAGGCCGGTGGCGGTACGCCGCGCCAGCATGTGCTCGAACAGGGTGCGCGCCTCCTCGCGCCGGCCGATCTTGGCGAGCGCATCGATGTACCAGAACGTGCAGAGGGTGAAGGCGTTATGAGGCGTGCCGAAGTCGTCTGCCTCCACGTAGCGGAATACGTAGTCGCCGCGCTTGAGCTCGCGCCCGATCGCCTCGACCGTCGCGACGAAACGCGGGTCCTTGGGCTCCACGATGCCGAGCTCTGCCAGCAACAGCAGCGCCGCATCCAGCGAGTCGCCGCCGAAGCTGGCGGTGAAGCTGCCGAGCTTGGCGCTCCAGGCCCGCTCCAGGATGATGGTGCGGACGCGTTCCGCCGCCCTGCTCCAATATAAGGTGCGTCCCTTGAGGCGCAAGCGCCGGGCGATGCGGGCCAGACGGTCGCAGGCGGTCCAGCACATCACGCTGGAGAAGGTATGCACGCGGCTGTTGCCGCGCAGTTCCCACAGGCCCGCGTCCGGTTTGTCGTGCAACTCGAGGGCCGTCTCCCCCAGTGCCTCCAGCTGGGCGAATAATGCAGCGTCGCCGGGCGAGTCCAGCCGCGCGTCGAAGAAGGCGTGGGCGGCGGACAGCACCACTGCGCCGTACACGTCGTTCTGTTCCTGGCGGTGCGCGTCATTGCCCACCCGCACCGGCCCGAAGCTACGGTAGCCCTTGAGGCTCCCGACTTCACGCTCCTCCAGGTCGCTGCGGCCGTTGATGCGGTACACGGGCTTGAGGCGTCCATCCACCGCGTCGGCGCCGACGTTGACCACGTAACGGATGTAATCCTCCATGGTGCGGGTCGCGCCCAGGCGGTTGAGCGCGTTCACCACGAAGTAGCTATCCCGCAACCAGCAGTGGCGGTAATCCCAGTTGCGGGAGGAGCCGGTGCTCTCGGGGATGGAAGTGGTGACCGCCGCGATCACCGCGCCGGTATCCTCGAAGGTGCAGAGCTTGAGGGTGATGGCGGCGCGAATGACCTCGTCCTGCCATTCCAGAGGAAGCGCCAGGTAACGCACCCACTCGCGCCAGTAGGCGGCAGTCTCAAGGTGGAACTCCCGCACCATCTCCTCCAGCGAGACGTTCACCACCTCGTCCGGCCCCAACAGCATCACCACCTCATGGTCGAGCTGGAACGGCGTCTCGTCCAATACCGCCGTCACCGGCGCATTGGTGGTAAGCCGCAGCACCATGTCGGGCAGAAGATAACGCACGTGGTTGCTGCCGGCGGTGGTGGCGGGCCTGTGTGCCCCATAGTCTCCCGCCGGCCGCAGCCTCAGGGTGATGCGCGGCCGACCCTTGAGCGGGCGGATACAGCGCACCAGCGTGGCCGGGCGGAACATGCGGCCGAAATTCTTGAAGCGCGGGGCGAAGTCCACCACCTCTACCACGCCGCCTTGGGCGTCATTGAGCGTGGTCACCAATATGGCAGTGTTGCGCTCGTAGCGCTGGCTGGAGCTCGCGAACCCGGCGAGTTCGATGCGGAAGCTGCCACGTCCTTCCGCCGCAGGCTCGAGCAGCGAGCAGAACACCGGGTCGGCGTCGAAGCGCGGCAGGCAGGCCCAGACGATCTCGGCGCGGGCATCCACCAGCGCCCCGAACGCACAGTTGCCGATCAGGCCCAGTTCAAGGTCGCGCAAGGTCCCCACTCTCCGCTCCCTGGAGACGTGACTTGAGCCAGGCCAGCACCGCGGCGGGATCGGCGAGCCGCTCCTGCGCCACGCTCGGCTCCGGGCCGACCTTGATGCTGAGGCCGCCACGCGCGTTGACCGCCTCGAAACCGCTCTCGTCGGTGAGATCGTCTCCGATGTAGATGGGACGGCGACCCGCGAAGGGCGGCTGCCTGAGGTAGGCCTCAATTGCCCGGCCCTTGCCGGTCTCGGCACCGCATACTTCCAGCACCATTTTGCCTGGCTGCAGGCGCAGCACCGAGTACGGCGCGAGCAGCGTCATCATGCGTATGGCGAGCTGGTCGCCGAGCTGGGGAGCACGCCGGTAGTGCAGCGCCATGGCGAGGCCCTTGTCCTCGAGCCTGAGGCGCGGATCGGAGTCCGCCAGCCGGCGCAGCCTCGGCCCCACCGCCTGCAGTGCCGGCAGGTGCGCCTCGGACCAGACCACCATTCCGCCCGGGTCGCGCCGCTCCGCGCCGTGCTGGGCAGCGGCGACGAAACGGTTGGGCGCGAACATGAGGTCCACCTGCCGTAGCGGCCGGCCGCTCACCAGCGCAAGCGCGCCGTCGCAGGCCGCCGAGAGGCGGTTGAGCAGGCCGCACACGGCCGCGGTCGGGACCACCGTCTCGGGCGAATCCGCGATCGGGAGCAAGGTGCCGTCCACATCCAGGAAAAATGCTTCGGGTATGCCCTGCTCCATTGCAGGTTTTTCTACAGGGCGCGACATAAGTCCGTCTTTCGTTCGATGTTATATGTTCACGGCGCGCGCGACCGTGACGAGGACTGCATTTTCAGCGGGAAAAGACAGCAGGTAAAACCCGCGGATGCCCGAAGAATGGACATCCGCGGGAAGCGGGTGTAGGCGGGATGCGTTAAGCGCGCTTGACGTGCTCGGTGTCGCCGAGGAAATCCGTCTTGCCCACCGCGACACCGTTGTGGCGCAGGATCGCGTAGGCCGTGGTCACATGGAAGAAGAAGTTCGGGTATACGGAGTCGAACACGTAGTTCGTGCCCAGGTACTTGCGCGGGTTGCCATTGGCGGGCTTGACCTCGATGGTCTTGCTCTCGCTGCCGTCGATCTGTGTGGGCTTGAAACCCTGGATGTAGGCGATGGTCTTGTCGAGGCGCGCCTGCAGCTCATCGAAAGTCTTCTCGGTGTCGTCGAACTTCGGCGCGTCGGTGCCGGAGAGGCGCGCCATGCAGAACTTCACCTGGTCGGTGGCGATGTGGACCTGGCGGTTCAGCGGGAACATGTCCGGGAACAGCCGCGCGCCGGTCAGCACCAGCGGGTCGATCTTGTGCGCGGCGGCGTGATCCTCGCCCTTCTTCAGGACGAGCTTCAGCTGGGTGAGTATGTGGATGAAGCCCGGCGCCGTGGCCTGGTACATCGAGAACTGCATGGTCTCCACTCCTGTCTTCGGGTGATGCGATGGCTGCGGTCACGGCGGGCATGCGACAATCGACTGAACCGGAGGACCGCGGATGAAGATGTTACTCCAAGTGATGCTGGTGGCGGCGCTGCTGTGTGTAACCGGCATCGCATCGGCAGACGAGCAGGATTTCGACGTACTCAAGGCCATGTCGGTGGCGGACTTTCGCGCCAGTGGCCTGGACAAGCTCTCCGACGCGCAGATCAAGGCACTGGATGCCTGGTTTGCCGGTTACCAGAAGCAGCATGGCTGCGATCCCGCGGCGGGGCGGGCGGCTGCGGCGCCGGCCGTGGCGGAACAGGTGCCTGCTGCGGACGACAGCATCAGCTCTTACATCAGCGGTGAGTTTCGCGGCTGGAGCGGCGGCACCAGCTTCCGTCTCGACAACGGCCAGGTCTGGGAGCAGACGGACGACGCCGTGCTGACCCTGGGTGCGCTCACGCATCCCAAGGTCACCATCAGCCGCGGCCTGTTCAATTCCTATTACATGTCCGTGGAAGGCGTGCGTGACACGGTGCAGGTCAAACGCATCAAACCTTAGGCGCCACGCTTCGCCAGCAAACGATCCAGGTGGTTGGCGAAGGCCTGCCGGTCGGCCTGGCTCAGGGGCGCGGGGCCGCCGGTCTGCACGCCGCTGTCCCGCAAATTGGCCATAAAGTCCCTGAGGCTCAGGCGGGCCTTGATGTTTTCGGGCGTGTAGAGCTCGCCACGCGGATTGAGGGCGTGGGCACCCTTCTCCACCACCTGCGCTGCCAGCGGTATGTCCGCCGTGACCACCAGGTCGCCTGACGCTACCTGCTTCACGATCTCGTTATCCGCCACGTCGAAGCCGGACGCCACCTGCATGGACTTGATGTGCTGCGAAGGCGGCGTGCGCAGCGACTGGTTGGCCACCAGCGTGAGCTGTACGCCGGCACGCTTGGCGGCGCGGAACAGGATCTCCTTGATGGCCTTGGGGCAGGCATCCGCGTCCACCCAGATCCTCATGGCTTGCCTTCCAGCCTGCGCAGCGCGCCCTCGCCCGCGGCCTTGCCACTGGCGAAACAGGCCGTGAGCAGGTAACCGCCGGTGGGCGCCTCCCAGTCCAACATCTCACCGGCGCAGAAGACTCCCGGCAGCGCCCGCAACATCGAGTGTTCGTCCATGGTCTCGAAGGCGACACCACCGGCTGTGCTGATGGCTTCGTCCAGCGGACGCATCGCCGTGAGCTTGATGGGCAGATCCTTGATGAGCGCAGCGAGCTCGCCAGGCGCCGGCAACTCCCCAGCGCCCGCCACCTCCCGCAGCAGCCCTGCTTTCACGCCTTCGAGCCCGGTCTGCTTGCGCAGATGGTTGGCCATGGACTGGGAGCCACGGGGTTTGGCGAGAGCCTGCGCCAGATGCGGCACATCCCGGTTCGGCACGAGGTCGAGATGCAAGGTCACGCTGCCGTCGCGCTCGATGGCCTCACGCAGGGACGTGGACAAGGCGTAGATGAGTCCGCCCTCGACACCATGGCGGGTAACGATGAACTCGCCTTGTCTCGGCGTGCCATCTTCCAGCCACGCGGTCACGGGTTTCACCGGCTGCCCGGCGAAACGTTCGCGGAAATATCCGCTCCATGCGGCCTCGAAGCCGCAGTTGGCGGGCTTGAGGGAGCGTATATCGACGCCTTTCGCCTCCAGCAGTCCCGCCCAGGCCCCGTCGGACCCGAGGCGTGCCCAGCTGCCGCCGCCCAAGGCAAGCACGGTGACATCCGGCTTGGAAGTGATGCTTCCATCCGGAGTGTCGAACAGCAGCGCACCCTGTCCGTCCCAGCCGCGCCAGCGATGCCGCACGTGGATGCGCACACCATTCTCTTTCAAGCGCCGGAGCCAGGCACGCAGGAGCGGCGCGGCTTTCATCTGCCTGGGGAACACGCGGCCCGAGCTGCCGACGAAGGTCTCGACGCCCAGCGACGCCGCCCAGGCGCGTAGCGCGTCAGGACCGAAATGCTCCAGCCACGGGCGCAACCGCTCGCGCCGCGCGCCGTAGCGTGCGAGGAAGGCCGCTTCAGGTTCGGAATGGGTCAGGTTGAGGCCGCCGACGCCCGCCTGCAGGAACTTGCGTCCCACGGAGGGCATGGCGTCATAGAGCATGACGGAGACGCCTGCCTGCGCCAGCGTCTCCGCGGCCATGAGGCCCGCGGGACCGCCGCCGATCACCGCGGCGGTGCGCGGGTTCATGGGCGGCCCGTCAGCGGGCCGCGGGCTTGGCGTTGCCGGACTGGGACAGCAGCGTGCCCACCATGGCCGAGAGGTCGCCCATGTTCGCGGGTACTACGGTCACGGTGGAGGTCTTGGCGATCTCGCCCCATTGCTGCACCCACTGCTGGCCGAGCTGGTAGTGCAGCGCGTCGGCGCCGCCCTGGCCCGCGGTGGCCTTGCCGATGGTCTCGATGGCCTTGGCGGTGGCGTTGGCCACCGCAGCGATCGCCTGGGCCTGACCGTCGGCGCGCAGGATGGCAGACTGGCGTTCGCCCTCGGCGTTGTTGATCTGGCTCTGCTTCTGGCCTTCCGACTGGTTGATGGCCTGCTGGCGATCACCCTCGGACTTGGCGATGGCGGCGCGCTTCTGGCGTTCGGCGGTGAGTTGCAACTCCATGGCGCGCTGGATCTCATCCGGCGGCGTGAGGTTGCGGATCTCGTAGCGCAGCACCTTCACGCCCCAGCCCGCGGCGGCCTCGGTGAGCACGTCCACGACGCCGCGGTTGAGAGTCTCTCGCTGCGACAGGCACTCGTCCAGCGCCAGCTTGCCCACCTCGGCGCGCATGGTGGTCTGCACCAGCTGCACCACGGCCGTGATCACGTTATTGGTGCCGTAGGCGGCGTTCTGGGCGTTGGTGATCTGGTAGTAGAGCACGCCGTCCACCGACAGGCGCGTGTTGTCCTTGGTGATGCAGATCTGCTCCGGCACGTCCATCGGGATCTCGCGCATGTCGAAGCGGTAGGCCACCCGGTCCAGGATCGGCACGATGAGCTGCATGCCCGAGCCCAGCACGGCGTGGAAGCGTCCCAGGCGCTCGACGACCCAGGCCTGCTGCTGCGGCACGATGCGCACCGCGCGGATGATGGTGAACGCGGCCCAGACGAGGATCAGCAGGCCGATGATGGATGACAACTGCATGGAGATGCTCCCTTTGGTATGTTCGTTCTGTCAGTGGACCGGCTTCACGCGCAGGCGCGAACCGTCGCGAGCCACCACCTTGGCGCGCTGTCCCACGCTGGGGTGGTCGCTGCCCTCCCAGGCCGCCTCCCACAGCGAGTCGCGGTACTTCACCTTGATGTCGTGGCCGTCCGCCTGGGCAACCGTGACCAGGTTGCCCTTGTCCATGTCCTCCAGCGGGTCGGTCTTGTCGCCGTGCAGGCGGTGGCGCAAGAGGTGCGCCAGCGGCAATGCCACGGCGGAACCCAGCGTGAACACCAGCGCCCCCTGCCAGCCGTTCATGGGATAGAGCCAGATGATGAGCGCGGTGAGCAGCGAGGCGAAGGCCAGCGCTGCCAGGTAGAACGTCACGCTGGCCATCTCCAGCACGAGGAGGATGATCCCCGCCGCCAGGAAGCCCAGAGCCATCTCATGTTCCATGGAACCCCTCCCAAGACTATATAGATATAGATGATAGTGCTGCGCTGACCGGTTTCAATGCCCGGGAGGCCTGGCGGCGCGGGCCTTCAGCCCAGAGGCGTGAATCGGCCCAGCTCCCGTTCCTTCACGGTGTACTGCTCGCAACGCACGTCCAGGTCCTCGTAGTCGTGCAGGAACTGCTTGCGAAAGGCGTCCCCCGCCGCCTGGGATTCCCAGTAATCCACTGTCACGAAGCGCTGCGGGTTGGCCTGGTCCTGGTGAAGCTCGCTGCGGATGTAGCCCGGTGCGCGGCGGAACAGCTGCACCCAATCCCCCTCTGGCCCGTAGAGGCGCTTGAACTCCTCGACCTTGCCGGGGGCCGCCAGGAACTCCCACACGCAGATGTAACCGGGCTTCACGGCACGTGGCTCCCTTTACTGCCACCCCTTTCCAGGGCCATCAGTATAGCGCCAGCCGGACTGGCCAGGGCTCAGCCGCCGTGAGTATGCTTAGGGGCAAAAGACGCCTGCATTAGGGATGGGGTTTCCATGCGACGAATCATCGGACTTGCGCTCCTGCTAGCGCCTTGCCTCGCGGCTGCCACGGCGCCTGAGCTCGGCATCACCTACAGCGTGCGCGTGGACAACCTCACTGCCGGCGACGTGCTGTTCAAGCTGGACGGCGGCAAGTCCTGCACGGCCCGCTCCCAGGCGAGCTGCAGCTGGGACATCGACTACGGTTCCCACAGCCTGGAAGCCTACGTGGGAGGCCTGCGCTACGTCCGCGACTTCGAGCTCTCGGACGAGAGCGACATCCAGGTGCACTGCAAGTTCGATGGCAGCAAGTTCAGCGGCGATAGCTGCTGATCAGCCGGAACCCTTGCTCTCCAGTTCACTCCAGCGGGCATAGAGTTCCGCGATCTTCATCCCGGCGCCTTCCATCTGCTCATGCAATTGCTTGAGTCTCGACGCGTCCGTCGCCACTTCCGGCTGGATCATCTCCTGCTGCAGGCGCCCCAGTTCCGCCTCGGCCCGCTCGATCTTCTTCCCGATGCCGTCCAACTCCTTACGCTCCTCGCGGCTCAGGCGCGGGGATGCAGGCTGTCTTGATGCCGGCGCCCCCTCGCGCGGTTCAGGTGCGGCTGCGCGCGTTTTCCGCGACTGCAACCACTGGGGATAATCAGCGAAATATTCCGCTTTCCCTTCACCATCCAGGTACAGCAAGCGGTCGCTCAGGCGATCCATGAGATAACGGTCATGGGTGATGAGCACGAGCGCGCCGGGGAATTCCGTGAGACTGTCCTCCAGCACTTCCAGCGTAGCGATGTCCAGGTCATTGGTGGGCTCGTCCAGCAACAGCAGATCCGCCGGCTGCAGCATGAGCCGGGCGATCAGTACCCGCGCCTGCTCGCCGCCGGAGAGCTTGGACACCGGCAAGCCCAGCTTCTCGATGGGGAACAGGAAGCGCTTGGCCCAGGCGCTCACGTGCAGTGGCTTGCCCTGGAACATCACCGTGTCGCCGGTGGGCGAGAGCGCTTCCTTCAGGCGCAGGCTCTTGTCCAGTTGTTCGCGCTTCTGGTCGAAGCTCACGATCTTGAGTTCGTCGGCCCAGGTGATGCTGCCGGCGCTGGGCGTGAGCTTGCCCTGCAGCAGCTGGATCAAACTGCTCTTGCCGCTGCCATTGCGGCCCAATACGCCCAGGCAGCTGCCGGGGCCCAACACCAGGTCCAGGCCGCCGAAAAGCCGCTTGCCGCCTCGCTCCACCGCCGCACCCTTGACCTCTACCAGCTTGCGGGTCTTGCGCTCGCTGGACTCGAACTCGATGCCAGCGCGCGCACCTTCAGCGTTGCGGCCGCGGGTCGCTGTCAGCTCGTCCTTCAGCTCATAGGCGGCATCTATGCGCGCCGTGGCTTTGGTGGTACGGGCCTTAGGGCCGCGCCGCAACCACTCCAGCTCGCGCCGGAACTTGTTGGCCAGCACTTCCTCTTCCCGGTCCTGCCGGTCGAAAGCCTCCACGCGCCTCTGCAGGAACTCGCTGTAGTTGCCTTCTACCCGCAAGTAGCCATCCGGGTAGCGCCGGTTCAGTTCCACCACCCGGTTGGTGGCGTTCTCCAGGAAATACCGGTCATGGCTCACCAGCACGAAAGCGAAATTCGTCTGCTTGAGCAGGTTCTCGAGCCAGAGGATCCCTTCCAGGTCGAGATGGTTGGTGGGCTCGTCCATCAACAACAGGTTCGGCTCCTGGATCAGCGCGCAGGTCACCGCCAGCCGCTTGCGCCATCCCCCGGACAAAGCGTCCACTTTCTGGCCGAGGTCCGCGAAAGCCATCTCCCGCAGAGTGTCGCGGATACTGTTGAGACCTTCGTCCTTATGGAAAGGCGGCAAGGCCGCCAGCAAGGCGCTCTCGACGGTGGCGCCGGCCGGGAACCTGTCTTCCTGGGGCAGATACACGAGATGGGTCGAGCCCGCCAGCGCCAGCTGCCCGCTATCCGGAGTCTCGACACCCGCCAGTATCTTGAGCAGCGTGGACTTGCCTGAGCCGTTGGGTCCGATGAGACCCAGCTTCTCCCCTTCACGGAAACTGAGGGTGATGCCATCGAACAGGGTCTGGAGTCCATAGGACTTGCTGATGGATTGGACGCTGACGAGCAGATCGGATGCCATGAGACTGGAGGACCGGATTTGAGGGGAATTTCGCGGCGCTATGGTCTCACATCCCCTGCGTCACCGGCAGGCTCTAGAGCTAGAATCGCCTATCTACATCCCTGGGTACGAGCACATCTCATGCGCGAGACCACTGCCGAACATGCCCTGAGCAAGGTCCCGGAAGTCACCCTGGTGTTCTGGGTCATCAAGGTCTTCGCCACCACCCTGGGGGAGACCGGTGGCGACGCCCTCTCCATGTCCATGGAGCTGGGTTACCTGCTCAGCACAGGCATCTTCGCCGTCATCTTCATCGGTTTCGTCATCGCCCAGATCCGGGCCCGGGGTTTCCACCCCTTCCTCTACTGGGCCACCATCGTCGCCACCACGACCGTGGGCACCACGCTCGCGGACTTCGCCGACCGTTCCCTCGGCATCGGCTACACCGGCGGCAGCTCGCTGCTGCTGGCGCTGGTGCTGGGCTCGCTGTTCCTCTGGCATCGCACCCTGGGTTCGGTGTCCATCAATAGTGTGAGCACACCCAGGGCCGAGATGTTCTACTGGGTCACCATCATGTTCTCCCAGACCCTGGGCACGGCGCTGGGGGACTGGACCGCGGATTCGGCGGGCTTAGGTTACCTCGGCGCGGCGGCGATCTTCGGCGGACTGCTGCTGCTGGTGGCGGCGGCGTATTTCCGGATGAAGCTCGATCACACGCTGCTGTTCTGGGCGGCATTCATCCTCACGCGGCCCCTCGGCGCGGTGGTGGGGGATTTCCTCGACAAGCCCCATGACCAGGGCGGCTTGGCCTTGAGCCGCTATGCCGCGTCGGCGGTGCTGGTGGTGCTGATCGTGGCCGGCATCCTCGTCTTCCCACAGCGCGCGGCCCGGGCTTCCCACTAGCCGCGCGGCAGCGTCCGGCACCAATGGCGCAGCACGTCCGGCTCCATCCATCCTTCGGCAGCAGCCAGGCCGAGCAGTGAGGCGGTGTAAGTGCGCGCCATGCTGAAGGCCAGGCGCCGCGCGCCCCGCTCCAGCGCTTCGCGGTCCTGCGCCGCGCCTTTGAGCCAGGTCCCCATGGCCTCGACGCCGGCGGTGATCTGGTCGCGGAACCCGGCGAGCTCCTTGCCCTGCATGGCCGCGGTGCGCGCAGCCACGTCCGCCGCGTAGGCCTTGAAGGACGCCGGATCCTCCAGCGCCCGCAGCACGTCCAGAGACAGCACATTAGTGGTGCCCTCCCAGATGGAGAGCACCTGGCAGTCCCGCAGCAGCCGCGGCAGGCCCGTGTCCTCTATATATCCCGCGCCGCCGAAGCACTCCAGTACTTCGCTGGCAGTGGCGATGGATTGCTTGGCGGTATACAGCTTCGCGACCGGCGTGAGCAGACGCAGCAGCGCGGTCTCTGCCGGCGTGCCCTTGCCCGTCTCGCCGCGGCCGAGCAGCACGCCCAGGTGCAGCACCAGGTGCAGGGCGCCGGTGTACTCCGCGTCCAGTTCCGAGAGGGTCTCGTGATGCAGCGGCTGCTCCAGGATCGGCTTGCCGAAGGCATGGCGCTTGCCGGCGTAGTCCACCGCCAGCGCCAGGCCCCGGCGCATGTAGCTCACGGCGGAGACCGCGTTATAGAGGCGCGTGATGTTCAATACCGTCGCGATCTGTTTCACGCCTTTTCCGGGCTCGCCGATGCGCACCGCCGGCGTGCCCTGCAGGCTCAACTCGGCGGTAGGCAGTGCCCAGGTGCCCAGCTTGGGCTTGAGCCGGTGCACGAAGATCTCGTTCAGCTTGCCCTCCGCATCGCGAAGCTGCAGGAGATAAAGGCTCAGGCGCCCCTGTGCCTCCGGGTCCCGCGCCAGTGTCACGGCGACCTCGGAGGTGGTGGCGGAGGTGAACCATTTGGTGCCATGGAGCCGCCAAAGGCCGTCTTCGAACCGCGCCTCGGTGGAGGTGCCGCTCACGTCCGAGCCGCCGCTGCGCTCCGTCATCCACTGCCCCGAAGTCCAGAACGCCTGCGGATCGCGGCTCACGAGATGCGGCAGCACATCCTGCTTCAGTTGTGCTTCGCCGAACAGCTCCAGCGTGCGCGCCGCGCCGTCGGTCATGGCCAGCGGGCAGGAATAGATGGCGGAAGACGGCGTGTAGAGATGCAGGCGCACGAACTGGTGCAAGCGCGACCATTCCCCTTGCGCGCGTTCGTAGGCGGTGGCGACGATGCCTTCTTCGGCGGCGATACGATGCAGCATCTTCCATGCATCCGACACTTCGATGCGGCCCACACGTCGGCCCCAGGCGTCGTAGGGCACGTGACGCGGCGGCTGCGCTTCCGCCGCCGCCGTTAGCGCCAGCATCTCGCCTGACGCTCGCGCACCCAGACTCGCCAAGCCCGGTTCGATGCCGGACAGCACCGTCTCCGGCACGCGCCGGCCAAGCCACGCACGCAGCGCCTCGTCATCCTGATATTGGTTACCCAACTCAGGTCCTTCCTGGAAGAACTCTGCGTTTCCGCTCATGGCGCCTCACGACATGTTCGACATGACATTAAGGAACGACGCGGCGCAACTGTCAATTCGGTTCGACCTTTTCAGCGCGAGGGGGTTTTAATAGCCACTTCGCATGCAGCACGGCCACCTACGAGCAGCCGCGATGCATCGCGTACCCCGAACCGACCGAAGGAGTGACCATGAAACACAAGATCGTTTTGATATCCGCCCTGCCCGCCCTGCTGCTGGCCAGCGCCGGCTTCGCTGCCGGCGCGCCCGATGCCGGCATGAACCCCGGCAGTTCTGGCATGGATGTCTCCAAGGAGATATCCACCGCCCTCACCCACGCCCAGATGTCCGCCAGCAGCGGCGACATCAAGATGGTGCATGAGCACATGCAACACGTGGTGAATTGCCTGGTGGGTCCGCAGGGCCCTGAATACGACGCCAACGCCGAGGACCCCTGCAAGGGCATGGGCAAGGGCGCCATGAACGACGTGGACAGCAAGAGCGCCCAGCACAAGAAGCTGGACAAAGCGCTCACCGAAGCCAAGGACTCGCTCAAGAAGGACAGCGTGAAGGGTGCCCAGGGCGAAGCCAAGGACGTCGTGAAGTATCTGCAGGATGCCCAGGAAGCCAAACCCAATTCGTAAGCTTCTTGCATGCAGAGACGAAAAGCCCGGCTCGCGCCGGGCTTTTTTGTCTGAACCATGACCCGACGTCGAGATACTGAACACCCCCGTATCCATTGGCTAGCCCCTCCCCATCCAGCTGATAACCGAGACGGGGGAGGTTCATGAATCTTTTGTGACAGCCAGCTGGAATTTTCAATCGGGACGAGAGGGCCGGATGCGAAGCATCCGGTGGGCCTACAGGGATGTAGGCCCTGGGCTTTCGGCCGCAGCAGGATGCGAAGGCCGAAAGTGAACCTCAGAGGAGGTTCAAATCCTCTCCTCGCCGGAGAGATTTGAGTTCCGCTTACTTAAGTATTTGATTCAAGGTTGAATTGGTCGGGACGAGAGGATTTGAACCTCCGACCCCCTGCACCCCATGCAGGTGCGCTACCAGACTGCGCTACGCCCCGACTGATTCAACTGACTGACGGCCTGAACGGCCTCGGCAGGCGCGTAATGATACGCGAAGCCCGAACCCCGGGAAACCCGTTTGAGAATCAGCGCTTTAGGAGCTGCAGAAGCTCTTCTAGCTCGACGCGCATCTGGCGCACGATCTGGTGGCTCTGGGTGATGTCCTGCTTGGCGCCGTCGCTGGAGAGCTGCTGGCGGGCACCGCCGATGGTGAAGCCCTGTTCGTACAAGAGGCTGCGGATCTGCCGGATCACCAGCACGTCGTGGCGCTGGTAGTAGCGGCGGTTACCCCGGCGCTTCACGGGCTTGAGCTGGGGGAACTCCTGCTCCCAATAGCGCAGCACGTGCGGCTTCACGCCGCACAGGTCGCTCACCTCACCGATGGTGAAGTAGCGCTTCCCCGGGATCGGGGGAAGCTCGCTATTGTTCCCGGCTTCCAGCATATGTCTCCACCCGTGCCTTGAGCTTCTGTCCCGGACGGAAGGTCACCACCCGGCGGGCGGTGATGGGGATCTCCTCCCCCGTCTTGGGGTTGCGCCCCGGCCTCTGGTTCTTCTTGCGGAGGTCGAAATTGCCGAACCCGGACAGCTTGACCTGCCGGCCCTCGGCCAGGGCGAGGCGGACCTCCTCGAAGAACAGGTCCACCAGCTCCTTGGCCTCGCGCTTGTTCAGGCCAAGTTCCTGGAACAGGGCCTCGGCCATCTCGGCTTTGGTCAGCGCCATTACTTAATCTCGTATTGTTGCGCCCAAATCCCGCCTGAGACGGTCAGCAACCCGCTGCATGGTCCCATCAGCGTCTTCGTCAGTAAGAGTGCGCGAAGAGTCTTGTAAAATCAAGCCTAAAGCGACGCTTTTTCGTCCAGAATCTATGCCCGGACCATGGTAGATATCGAAGATCCTGGCCTCCTGGAGCAGGCTGCCGGCGGCCTCCCGGGCCATGGTCAAAAGTTGCCCAGCCGTGACCTTCTCCTCCACGACCACCGCCAAGTCCCGTCGTACCGCCGGGAACCTGGAGATGGGCTCAAAAGCCGGAATTTTGCCCTCCAGAAGCATCTCCAGGCGGATTTCGAACATCAGAGCGCCCTGAGGCAGGTCCAGTACCTTGACCAGCCTGGGGTGCACAGCGCCCATCCAACCCAGTTCCCTGCCATCCAACATCAGGCGGGCCGACTGGCCAGGGTGCAGGGCACCCAAAGCCGTGGCCTGGACCTCCAGGCGACCGACGGCCCCAGCGGGCCTAAGCAGGGCCTCGATATCGCCCTTGAGGTCAGCGAAGTCCACCGGCCGGTCCGCTTCGCCCCATTGGAGCGGGAACTCGGGTCCGGAAACCACTCCAGCGATGATATTTTCTTGTTTTATTTCATCAGCTTGCGAATAGAATATCAAACCAGTCTCAAATACCCTGACGCGGTCCTGCTGCCGGTTCAGGTTGTACTGGAGCACCTTGAGCAGCCCCGGCCACAGACCCATGCGCATCTCGGCCATATCTGCGGTGATGGGGTTGGCGAGCGGCAGGGCCATGCCGTTGGATCCGTAGACCTGGGCCTGCAGTCCTGCGTCCACGAAGCTGTAAGTCACCACCTCCTGGTAGCCCCGCTCCACCAAGACCTGCCGCAGGCGTCTCAAGTCCACCCGCGCTTCCGGCAGGGGCGTCATGCCCTGGCGCGAGGGGTACTGGAGGGCCGGGATCCGATCGTAGCCGTGGATCCGGCCCACTTCCTCGATGAGATCTTCCTCGATCTCGATGTCGAAGCGATGGCTGGGCGCGGTGGCCATCCAGCCCTCCTTGTCCGCCTTCACCATGAACCCGAGGCGCGTGAGGATACCCTCCACTTCCTTATCCGGCACGCTGATGCCGAGCAACGCAGCGAGCCGCGCGCGGCGCAGCCTTATGGGCGCGCCCAGGAAGCGGGTCGTCTCCACCGTGACCACGCTCACGGGGCCCGGCTGGCCACCGGCGATCTCCAGGATGAGCTGGGTGGCGCGCTCGATGGCGCGGGCTTGGGCCCCGGGATCCACGCCCCGCTCGAAGCGGTAGGCAGCGTCCGTGAGCAGGTCCATGCGCCGCGGCCGGCCGCTGATGGCGGCGGGCGTGAAGAACGCGGCTTCCAGGAGCACGTCGGTGGTGCCGGCGGTCACGTTGGACTCGCCACCGCCCATGATCCCCGCGAAGCCCTGCAACCGGCTCTTGTCGGCGATCACCAGCACGTCCGGCTGGGCTTCATACACCTGGTTGTTGAGGAGCTTGGCCATCTCCCCCGTCTTCGCCATCCGCACGGTGAGGCCGCCGTCCAGGCGCTTCAAGTCGTAGGCGTGCATGGGCTGGCCGAGCTCCAGCATCACATACTGGGTCACGTCCACCGCCGGGTGGATCGGCTTCAACCCCGCGGAACGCAGGCGCTCGCGCATCCACAGAGGCGTAATGGCGTCGGTGCGCAGGCCCTTGATGACGCGCGTGGCGAACACGGGACAAGCTTCCTTCGCCTGGATCTCCGCCGGGAACACGTCCTTGATGGCCGCCTTCACCGGCAGCACTTCGGCCTTCTCCAGCGGCTTGCCGTAGAGCGCCGCGAGTTCGCGCGCCACGCCAAGGATGCTGAGGCAGTCGCCGCGGTTGGGCGTGATCTCGATCTCGATGAGCCAGTCGTCGCCGCCCAGGTATTCACGCAGGTCCTTGCCCACGGGCGCATCCGCCGGCAGCGCGAAGAGTCCCGAGGCTTCTTCCGAGAGGCCGAGCTCGCGGGCCGAGCACAGCATCCCGGCGGAATCCACGCCGCGCAGGGCGGCCTGCTTGATCACGGTGCCATCCGGGAGCTTGCCGCCCGGCAGGATCACCGGCGCCTTCATGCCCGCCTGTACGTTCGGCGCACCGCACACGATCTGGTGTTGTTTGCCGTCGCCGATGTCCACCTGGCAGACGTTCAGCTTGTCCGCCGAGGGGTGCTTCTCCAGGCTTTTCACCTGACCTACATACACCTTCTCGAAGGCCGGGATGGACGGCGTCACGGACGCCACTTCCACGCCGCCCGAGCCGAGCTTGCGGCCGATGCCTCGGGCATCGTCCTGGAGTTCCACGAATTCCTTGAGCCAGTTGGCGCTGATCTTCATGGGTGCCTCAGCGGAACTGGCGCAGGAAGCGCAGGTCGTTGTCGTAGTTCATGCGGATGTCATCGATGCCGTAACGCAGCATCCCCAGGCGCTCCACGCCGATGCCGAAGGCCCATCCGGTGTAGCGCTCGGGATCGATCTTGCAGGCTTTGAGCACGTTCGGGTGCACCATGCCGCAGCCCAGCACCTCCAGCCAACCGGTGTGCTTGCACACGCGGCAACCGGCGCCCCTGCAGAATACGCAGCTGATGTCCACCTCCGCGCCCGGTTCCACGAACGGGAAGTAGGACGGGCGGAAGCGCAGCTTGAGGTCCTCCTGCTCGAAGAACCGCTGCATGAAGTCCGTGAGCGTGCCGCGCAGGTGCGCCATGCTCACGCCCTCGTCCACCAGCAGGCCTTCCACCTGGTGGAACATGGGCGTGTGGGTCATGTCGTAATCGTGGCGGTAGGTCCGGCCGGCGGCGATCACCCGGATCGGCGCGCCGTGCTTCAGCATCGAGCGGACCTGCACGGGCGAGGTGTGGGTGCGCAGCAGGAAAGGCCTGTCTTTCAGGTAGAAAGTGTCCATCTCGGCGCGGGCCGGGTGGTCGGCCTTGAAGTTCAGCGCATCGAAGTTGTGGAACTCGTCCTCGATCTCGGGGCCGGACTCCATACTGAAGCCCATGCGCTCGAACAGCACCTGGACACGCTCCATGATGCGGGTCGAAGGATGCAGGCCGCCCGCCTCCTGGCCGCGTCCCGGCAGGCTCACGTCCACCGCCTCGCTGGCGAGCTTGGCAGCGAGGTCCGCCTGCTCCAGCGCGGCCTTGCGCGCATCCAGCAGTTCCGTGACCGCCTGCTTCACCACGTTGATGCGTTGGCCGGCGGCGGCGCGCTCGGCGCCCGGCAGCTTGCCGAGGGTCTGCAGTTCGGCGGTGATCACGCCCTTCTTGCCGAGGTAATGCACGCGCACCTCATCCAGGGCCGCGAGCGTGGTGCAGGCGGCAGCCTTGGACTTGGCCTCGGTGATCAGCTTGTCGAGGTCGGTGCTCATGGGACGTTCTTATTACCCCGTGTACCCCAAAAAGAAAAGGGGGAAGACCGTTGTGCGGCCTTCCCCCACTTGCTCTGATTGAAAGCCCCTCAGCGGGCCATCATTCGTCTCAGGCTAAGCTGGCTTTGGCCTTCTCGGCGAGGGCCGCAAAACCGGCCGCATCGAAGACGGCGATGTCGGCGAGGACCTTGCGGTCCAGCTCGATCTTCGCCTTCTTCAGGCCGTTCATGAAGCGGCTGTAGGACAGCCCCGAGAGGCGCGCCGCGGCGTTGATGCGGGCGATCCAGATGCCGCGCATGTCGCGCTTCTTGTCGCGACGGTCGCGATAGGCATACTGGCCGGCCTTCATCACCGCCTGCTTGACGGTGCGGATGTTCTTGCGACGGGCGTTGTAGTAGCCCTTGGCCTTGCCGATGACCTTCTTGTGCTTGGCTCGGCTGGTGACGGAACGTTTTACGCGTGCCATGTTTCTATCCTCTCCTTACGACCAGGGCAGCATCTGCTTGACGCGGAAGTGATCCTGGGGGACCACGAGCGTCGAGCCGCGCAGTTGACGCTTGCGCTTGCTGCTCTTCTTGGTGAGGATGTGGCGCTTGTGCGACTGGCCACGCTTGTACTTGCCGGTGCCGGTGGCGCGGAAGCGCTTCGCGGCGGCCCGGTTGGTCTTGATCTTGGGCATGACTGAAACTCCTGATTGTTACTGATAGCCTGGCCCCGCTCAGAAGCGGCGTTGAGGTGTTCGCCAGGGGTGACGCTTGGGCCGTCACTTTTGTTGCATCGACTTCTTAGCGCTGGAAACTCATTTCTTCTTCGGGCCGATGATCATCACCATCTGCTTGCCCTCGAGGCGGGGGAACTGCTCGATCATCCCCACTTCCTCCAGATCCTTCTTGATGCGCTCCAGGATCTCGACACCGATGTTCTGGTGCAGCAGCTCGCGTCCGCGGTACCTCAGGGTCACCTTGGCCTTGTCGCCTTCCGTGAGGAAGCGCGTCAGGTTGCGCAGCTTGATCTGGTAGTCGCCCTCGTCCGTGGTCGGACGGAACTTCACTTCCTTGACCTGTATCTGCTTCTGCTTCTTGCGCGCGACCTGCTGCTTCTTGTTGACCTCGAACAGGTACTTGCCGAAGTCCATCACGCGGCAGACCGGCGGCTCCGCCGTGGGTGACACTTCCACGAGATCCAGGCCAGCCTCTTCGGCGTAGCGTATGGCCTCGCGGGTGAACATGATTCCGATCTGCTGGTTGTCGGGTCCGATGACCCTGACCTTGGGCGACGTGATCTCCCCGTTTCGCCGGGCGCGCTTCTCAGAGCTGATACCTGATCCTCCAAAAATAAACCTGAACCCGTCCCCTCAACGCATACGGGACGCGGTTCAGGCTGACACTCCGCGGCTGACCACCTCGGCTTCAAGACGCCGGGCGAAGTCCTCAAGCTTGAGGCTGCCCAGGTCCTGGCCTTCGCGGGTACGCACCGCCACGGAACCTGTTTCCATCTCCTTGTCGCCCACCACCAGGAGGTAAGGGACGCGCTGGAGCGTATGTTCGCGTATTTTAAAGCCTATCTTCTCGTTCCTCAAGTCGGATTCCACCCGAAATCCCTGATTTCCATGGGTTTTCAGTGTTTCAGCCAGGTTTTTGGCGTATCCGGCCTGCCGGTCGGTGATGGTGAGGACCACCGCCTGGACCGGGGCCAGCCAGGCCGGGAAGCGGCCAGTGAAGTGCTCGATGAGGATGCCCACGAAACGCTCCATGGACCCCACGATGGCCCGGTGCAGCATCACCGGGACATGCTTGGCCCCGTCCTCCCCCACGAACTCGGCCCCCAGGCGGCCGGGCATGTTGAAGTCCACCTGCATGGTGCCGCACTGCCAGACCCGGCCGATGGCGTCTTTCAGGGAATACTCGATCTTGGGGCCGTAGAACGCCCCCTCCCCCGGTGACACCGTGAATTCGCAGCCGGAGGCCGTCAGGGAATCCATCAGGGCCTTCTCGGCCTTGTCCCAGAGGGCATCCTCGCCGACCCGGTTGGCCGGACGGGTGGCCACCTTGTAGATGATGTCCGTGAAGCCGAAGTCCTTGTAGACCCCCTGCAGCAGGGCCGTGAAGTCGGCACACTCCGCCTGGATCTGGTCCTCGGTGCAGAAGATGTGCCCGTCGTCCTGGGTGAAGCCGCGCACGCGCATGAGGCCGTGCAGCGCGCCCGAGGGCTCGTTGCGGTGGCAGGCGCCGAACTCACCGAAGCGCAGGGGCAGGTCCCGGTAGCTCTTCAGGCCGTGCTTGTAGATGAGGATGTGGCCCGGGCAATTCATGGGCTTCACGGCGAAGTCCCGGTCCTCGGAGTGGGTGATGAACATGTTCTCGCGGAAGTTCTGCCAGTGGCCGGTCTTCTCCCACAGGCTCTTGTCCATGATCTGGGGCCCGCGCACCTCCCGGTAGCCGCTGGCGCTGTACACGCGTCGCATGTACTGCTCCACCTGCTGCCACAGCGCCCAGCCGCGCGGGTGCCAGAACACCATGCCCGGCGCTTCTTCCTGCGTGTGAAACAGGTCCAGCTCGCGGCCGATGCGGCGGTGGTCGCGCTTCTCGGCCTCTTCCAGGCGCGTGAGGTAGGCCTGCAGGGCCTTCTTGTCGGTCCAAGCGGTGCCGTAGATGCGCTGCAGCATCTCGTTCTTGGAGTCGCCGCGCCAGTAGGCGCCGGCCACCTTCATGAGCTTGAAGGCCTTGAGCTTGCCGGTGCTCGGCACGTGGGGGCCGCGGCAGAGGTCTATGAAGTCGCCTTGGCGGTAGAGGGAGATATCCTCGGCGCTGGGGATACTGGCGATGATCTCGGCCTTGTACTTCTCGCCCATGTCGCGGAAGAACTTCACGGCTTCGTCGCGCGGCATCACGCTGCGGGTGACCTTCTGGTCCTGGGCCGCGAGTTCCTCCATGCGCTTCTCGATGGCGGCCAGGTCCTCCGGCGTGAAGGGCCGGCTGAAGGCGAAATCGTAGTAGAAGCCGTCCTCGATCACCGGACCGATGGTGACCTGGGCTTCCGGGAAGAGCTGCTTCACCGCCTGGGCCAGGAGGTGCGCCGTGGAGTGGCGGATGACGTCGAGGCCTTCCGCGTCGCGCTCCGTGATGATGCTGAGGGGTGCGTCGTGGTCGATCGTGAATGAGGTGTCGACGACCTTGCCGTCCACCTTGCCGGCGAGCGCGGCCTTGGCGAGGCCGGGGCCGATGCTGGCGGCCACCTCAGCGACCGTGACCGGATTGTCGAACTTGCGTTGGGAACCGTCGGGCAGCGTGATGGCGGGCATCATCGTCTCCTTACAGTGGCGACCCATACGAAAGGCCGCGTGTTTCGGGTTGTCTGGACTGTTTCGTATTGGTTGGTAGGCGTGATTGGACTCGAACCAACGACCCCCACCATGTCAAG
>DATAHN010000044.1:0-2840 GCA_036263155.1 Gammaproteobacteria bacterium
GCATCCGCGTCGCCCAGCGCCGTGTCCACCTGTTTGAGTTCGTCCAGGATGCGCGCGGAGTGCGTCGCGTCATACATCCATAGCCTCACATCCAGCGCCCGCTGAAGGTGGTCGCGGGCGGCAGGCCACTGCTGCTGCGCCATCAGCAGCGCGCCCCATTCCTCGTGGGTCGCCGCGATGCCGGGACGGTAGTAGGCCGCCTGGTAGCGCTGCAGCGCGTCGGCGTAGAGCGTCTCGGCCCGTGCTGGTTCCGCCAGCGCCTGCAGGCGCGCGAGGCGGGCCGCATCCAGTTCGCCCTGGGGGGCGCCCAGTTTCGCGAGCCAGTCCGCCGGGTCGGGTGCCTTCGCGTCGAAAGCGGCCTGAGTGCGGGCGATGAGCGCGGCACGGCGCAGCTCCGCCGGCGCCGCAGTGTCGGCGAGCAAGCCATCAAGCTTCGCCGTCGCCGCGGCCGGGTCCCGGGATTGCAGGTCGGCATAACTCTCCAGCAGCGTGAGCCGCGCCGCGAGGCCCGCTACCGGGTGCGTGGCCAGGAGCGAACGCGCCTGGGCAAGGTGTCCGCGTGCCGCTTTCACCTCGCCCTGCTGCAGGGCGGCGTCGGCGAGGTCCGTGAGCGCGTCCGCTTCGCGGTCCAGGTTGTCCACGCTGCGGTATTCCATGAACGCGCGGCCGAAGAAGTTGCGCGCCTCGGCGTAGCGGTTGTCCTGGTAGGCCTGCATGCCGCTGGCCATGAACCGTTGGGCGTTGCTCACGGTGGCTGGCTGCTGCACGGGCTTGCTGCCGCAGGCGGCGAGCGAGGCCGCGAGCACCAGCAATGAGGCGGTGGTTATTCGCGTCATGGGGGCGGCGGCACCGGCGTAAGCGTATCCGTCGGCTTCTTCGCCACCGAGGAAGAGATGGGCCAGGTGTTCTGCACTGCCTGCAGGGTGGCGTCCGTCTCGTCCAGGATCTGGCGGGTGCGGCCCACCATGTCCGGCATGGCCTGCAGCTGGTAGTTCACCGTGCCCAGGGTGGTGTTGAGCTGGGTCACGAGCTTGCGGCTCTCGGCTACCAGGCCCGGGATGTCGGCGGAGGCGGCGTTCGCGCTCTTGATGAGCGGCTGGATCTCCGCGAGGCGCGCCTGGGTCTCCTTGAGGGTCGCCGCCAGGTTCTGCAGCGTGGCCTGGGTCGCTTGGGTGCCCTTGGGCGAGGCGAATTCGCCGGTGATGACCTTCAGGTTCGCGGTCAGCTCGGCCAGGTTGTGCACCGTTGCTTTGAGGTCCTCCGGCGCGATGGAGTGGGTGAGCTGGTTCACCTGCGAGAGGGTGGACTTCACGTCCGCCAGCACCGGCGAGACCTGGGCCATCATCTGGTCCACCGACATGGGCTGCTCCAGCACCAGGGTGGCGTCGGCGGGGATCATGGGCTTGTCCGGCGAGCCGGGCTTGATGCTGATGGCGGCGTTGCCTATCACCGAGAGCTTGCTGATCTCGGCAGTCGAGTCGGTCCTGATGAGCCTGTGGAACCGCTCCAGGATCTCCATGGTCACCGCGATGCGGTTGTCGTCGGAGAGGCTGAGCTTGGTGACCTTGCCCACGTCCAGGCCGTACACCATCACCGGCGTGTCGGCGCTCACGCCCTGGGCGTTGGTGATGTAGGCGTGCAGGGTGAACTTGGGGGCGAAGAAGCGCAGTGTCTGGCGGTTGAAGGCGAGGGTGAAGAACAGGAGCAGCACCGCGGCCAGCACGAACACGCCCACCAGCCGCTCCCTCACCGTGTAGTTGAGGCGGTGGATGTAGTGGACCTGTCCAGTCTCTTTCTCGGCCACCGTCGTCCCCTATGCCGCCGTGTCGAGGAACTCGTGCACTTCGGCGCGCTTCGAGCCCGTGAACTCACCCCAGCCCTTGAAGCACCCGGTCCAGCCGGGGTGCAGGAACACGATGTCTTCGGCGTGCCGCCGCACGAACTCCAGGTTGTGGGTGGCGATGAGCACCGCCATGTTCCGTTCCCGCGCGAGCTTCCGGTACACCGCCGCCTCGCGGTCGCGGCAGGCGTTGTCCGTCATGTGGAAAGGCTCGTCGAGGAAGATCGCTTCCGGAGACAGCATGAGGCAGCGCGCGATGGCGAGCAAGAGCCGCTCATGCTGGTTGAGGTAGGCGGGCAGGAGGTCCTGCCGGCCGGGATAGTCGAGGAAGCGCAGCGTCTCGATGGCGGCTGCCTGCACCTCGGTGGCATTGCCGGGACGGTGGTACATGGCCGGCAGGGTCACGTTGGCGAGGCCGTTCACCACCGACAGGAGCGGCGCGCCTTCGGCCACGAACGCGGCGCGCAGCCTGAGGCTGCGCCGCGCGGCTTCGCCCAGCCGCCGTGTGTCCAGGCCGAACAGCTTGAGGCTGCCGGCGGCTGGTGCATCCACCGCCGCCAACGCGCGCAGGTAGGCGGTCTTGCCGCCGCCGTTCGGCCCCACCAGGCACACGGTGCGGCCGGCCGGCATGTGGAAGGTAAGCGGATGCGCGAAGGCGCCGCCGTCCTCGCGCCGCGGCAGCAGCCCCACGGCCTCCAGCAACGCCGCGCTCACGACACCACCGCCAGCAGGCCATCGGCGGCGAACACCAGCACCAGGCTGGTCACGATGGCGCGCTGGGTCTGCTGCGGCAGCTCCGTGGGCGAGGTGCGTACCCGCAGGCCGTGGTAGCAGGCGGTGCCGGCGATGGTGATGCCGAACAGCAGGTTCTTGAGGCCGAACAGCAGCACCTGCTCCGGCGAGATCGCCTCCGCGAGCTTGCTGAGCTGGTGCGTGCTGCTGCCGGGCGTGAGCAGGTCGTTGATGAGCACGCCTCCGAACAGCGCGATCACCGCGAAGT
>DATAHN010000045.1:0-4951 GCA_036263155.1 Gammaproteobacteria bacterium
GTTCCATGAAATCACCAGCGACTATCCCTGGCTGGTTAAACGTGTGGAACACGTCACCGCAGTGTCACAAGGTAAGGCATACAAGCCGCCGCGCCGCAATCTCTTCGCGTGGCTGCCCGCTTTGCTGGTATTCCGCGCCGGACCCACGGGCATGCTGGGCGCACTGGTGTGGGTATACATCATCGGGATCATGGCTGCCATCGCGATTCCTGCCTACCAAGACTACATCGCGCGCAGCCAGATGAGCGAGGCGATCCAGATCGCTGGAGCACTGGAATCACCGCTGGCCGATTTCCATCAGAAGAACCAGGCATGGCCCAGCGGTCTGGCGGAAGACTACCCCAAGTCCAATGTCGGCAGATATACCGACACCGTGACACTGGTGGGCGCTGATGGCGAAGTCATCGGCATCATGGCCACCATGAAGACGGCCGGGGTCAACAGGATGATCGCCGGCAAGACCGTGGAGTTGTGGACCAACGATGGCGGCCAGACATGGCAGTGCGGCCCTGGAGATGCCGACCCCGTGGAGCCCAAATACCTTCCGGCGAGCTGTCGTGATGCGGGAGCGCCTTGAGTCGAAACGTCTTTTCCAAAAAAAGCGGGCCTTCGGGCCCGCTTTCTTTTGCCAGCCCAGGTATGACCTTAGTTCAGACGATGACCGGTTCGGGCTCGAGCGTGATGCCGAAGCGCGCCGCCACCGCGTCGCGGATGCGGCCCGCCAGGGCCCACACCTGGGCGCCGGTGGCGTGGCCGTAGTTGATGAGCACCAGCGAGTGCTTGGGGGAGACACCGGCGTCGCCGTCGCGCACGCCCTTGAAGCCGCAGGCCTCGATGAGCCAGGCGGCGGATACCTTGGTGGAACCGTTCATACCCGGCCACTGCGGCAGCTCCGGGTGGGCTGCCGCCAATGCCGCCGCCCGCTCGTTGGTGAGCAGCGGGTTCTTGAAGAAGCTGCCGGCGTTGCCGGTGATGGCAGGGTCCGGCAGCTTGCGGCGGCGCAGCGTCTCCACCGCGTGGGCCACGTCCGCGGGCGTGGGGTGCTGCACGCCCTGGGCCTCCAGCTCCTGGCGCACACCGGAGTAGTCCAGCGCCAGCGGCCGCTCCCGCGGCAGCGCGAAGTCCACGGCGGTGACGATGAAGCGCTGTGGGTCGCGCTTGAACACCGAGTCCCGGTAGGCGAAGCCACAGGCGGCGTTGTCGAGCTGCACGAACTCCTCGCTGCGCCGGTCCCAGGCCTCCACCATGGTGATGAACTCGCGCACCTCGGCGCCGTAGGCACCGATGTTCTGGATCGGCGCGGCACCGACGGTGCCGGGGATGAGTGCCAGGTTCTCCAGGCCCGTGAAGCCCTGGTGCAGCGACCAGCGCACGAAGCCGTGCCAGGATTCCCCGGCGGCGACCCGCACCCGGCCCACCGCGCCGTCCTCCAGGAGATGCACGCCGCTGCTGGCCATGTGCAGCACCAGGCCGTCGAAGTCGCGGGTGAAGAGCAGGTTGCTGCCGTCGCCCAGCACCAGCAGCGGCATGGTCTTGAGCTCGCGCCGCTGCAGGAGCTCCGGAAGCGCCGCGGCGACGCGAAGCTCGGTGTAGCGGGCGGCCTTGGCCGGCACGTGGAAGGTGTTGCGCGCCTGCAGGGGCGCGTCGCGCAGCAGGAAGCAGGTGACCGAGGGGCTGTCGCTCATGCAGCCCCCATCCTACCCGAGTGCCCCGCCGCGCGGGGCCTCAATGAAGGTAAGGCTTGATGCCGGAGTAGGCCTCGTCGGCGCTGGCGGCGACCTGATGGATGTCCTCCTTCATCTCGGTGGCATCCATCGAGCGGAGGCTCGCATCCAGGCGCACGAACGCGTCGCCGTCATCGTCGGTGCCGACCTTGACGCGGTCGAACTCGTGGTTCATGGAGAGCATGCGCGTGGCGAGGCCGAGGCCCATGTCCATCTGGTCCTTCTTGGCGACGATCACGAAGATCACCACCAGCCCCTCGCCCTGGGCCACGATCACCTTGAAGTCGCCGAGCGAGTCGCCTTTCTGCGGCACCACCCACACGCCCTCGGCGCGCTTCTCGTAAGTGTAGCCGGATTGGTGCAGCAGCGCGTCGATGCGATCCTCCTCGCTGTCGGCACGCACGGACGACTGGAACAGGAGGGCGGATGCGAAGAGCGCAGCCGCCGTCACGATGCGTAAGGTCTTCATGTGGTTCTCCCCTAGGGTCTCTTCGGACCTGCCTCCAGCATACGCCTGCCGCAGGCTCAGTAAAGCACCCTGAATCTCAAGGTGTGCGGGATGCCTCGAATCTCGTCCAGCAGCGATTCGGAGTAGTGGCTGTCGATGTCGGTGATCACGTAGCCGATCCGCTCGTTGGTCTTGAGGTACTGGCCGGTGATGTTGGCACCGGCGGCGGCCAGCGCCTGGTTGATGCGCGCCAGGATGCCGGGCACGTTCTCGTGCAGGTGGATGAGGCGGTGCGCTTTCTCCTGGGGCGGCAGGCGGATGGCGGGGAAGTTCACGCAGTTCTCGGTGCTGCCGGTGTTGATGTAGTCGATGATGCGGCCGCTCACGAACCGGCCGATGTCGTGCTGTGCCTCCAGGGTGCTGCCGCCGATGTGCGGTGTAAGCAGCGCTTCCGGCACGTCCCGCAGCGGGTGCCCGAAGCGCTCGCCGTTGCCGTGGGGCTCGTCCGGGAACACGTCCACCGCCGCGCCGGCCAGGTGCCCGGACAGGAGGTGGCTGCGCAGCGCGATGAGGTCCACCACGTGGCCACGGGAGAGATTCAGGAACACCGCCCCTTCCTTCATGCGCGCGAACTCGCGCGGGCCGATGAGGCCGGCGTTCTCGCGGCGCCCGTCCACGTGCACGGTCACCGCGTCGCTGGTCTCCAGGAGCTCCTCCAGGCTGTTGCAGCGCTGGGCGGTCCCGAGCGCGAGCTTCTCCGCCACGTCGTAGAAGCAGACCTGCATCCCTAAGGACTCGGCCAGCACCGAGAGCTGCATGCCGATGTTGCCGTAGCCGACGATGCCGAGGCGCTTGCCGCGCACTTCGTGTGCGCCTTGGGCGGACTTGTCCCAGGTGCCGGCGTCCATCAGGCGCATCTTGGCCGGTATGCCACGCATGAGCAGGATCAGCTCGGCGAGGGCCAGCTCCACCACCGAGCGGGTGTTGCTGAACGGCGCGTTGAACACCGCCACGCCGCGCCGCTCGCATTCCGGCAGGTCGATCTGGTTGGTGCCGATGCAGAACGCGCCCACCGCCAGGAGGCGCTTCGCGGCCGCGAGCGCCGGCGCGTCCAGTTGGGTCTTGGAGCGGATGCCGAGGATCGCCACGTCCGCCATGCGCTGGGCCAGCTCGCCGGACGGCGGGCTGCCCTTCAATGACTCCACTGCATAGCCCTCGCGCTCGAAGGCCGCCACCGCCTCCGGGTGGATGCCCTCCAGCAGCAGCACCTTGAGCCGGTTCTTGGGGTAGGACACGGCGGCCCTGAGGCCGCAGTCGTACAGCACCTCGTCGAAGCTCGGCGCATGCCGCGCGCCGCGGGCGCCGGTCACCTCCTCGCGCTGCACGTTCTCGGTGAAGGCGTAGAAGCGCTGGGCCGCGCCGGCGGCAAGGATCTCGTAGTCGCTCCAGCCGTCGCCGACCGCCACCACCTCGCCCTCGAGCTTGAGGCCCTTCACCACCTTCACCTTGCCGCCGTCGGCGGCCAGCGGGTTCTGCCAGTCCACGCCGTCGATGTAGCCCTCGGCGTCGAAGTGCAGGGTGTTCGCGTAGACCTGCTCGGGCCTGAGGCCCAGGCCCTTCACCACCGGCAGCACCACCTCGCGGAAGCCGCTCGTGACGACATGGATGTCCGCGGCGTTGGCGGCGAGGAAGGCGCGGTTGCGCTTGAAGGAGGGACTGATCTCCTCCCTGAGCTGTGCGCCGAGCTGGGTGAGCAGGTCGCGGTGCATGTGCAGGAGCTTCAAACGCTCGCGCAACGCATCCTGGAAGTGCATGTGGCCGCCCATGGCTGCGTCGGTGATCTCGCGGATGCGTGCGCGCAGCTTGGCACCGCCCGGCACCAGGTCGGCCATGATCTCCAGCGTCTCGACGCGCACCAGGGTGCTGTCGAAGTCGAGGATGAACTTGATGTCGTCTGCCGCCATCGGATTTTTCTTATGCCATCGGACCCCTGCGGGCATCTTACCGCGCACGGCGGGGCCTGGCGCGGAACTCCGGGTCCCCGGCCAGGCCGTCGGCCCAGCGGGTGGTCTCGGGCAGGCGGTAGCCGCGGGTGCAGGCCAGCACCCAGGCGACCGCGCTGTCCAGGTCAAGCTTGTGGCCCACCGACACGAACAGCGGGCTGACCCTGTCGCGGGTGCGCAGCACCGCGCCTACGGTCTCGCCGCGGTACGTGAGGGGTGAGCGGGAGCCCGCCGCCGCGGCCGGCGCGCGGAACTCGCCCACCAGGCGCGACTTGCCGGCGCCGATGGCGGGCAGGCCCGTCTGTACCCCCAGGTGGCAGGCGATGCCGAAGCCACGCGGGTGCGCATACCCCTGGCCGTCCACGATCAGGAGCTGGGGCCGGGTCTTGAGCTGCTCCAGCGCCAGCGTGATGGCCGGCACTTCCCGGAAGGAGAGGAAGCCCGGCACGTAGGGGAAGTCCGTGGGCCGCTCCACCACCGTGAACTCGTGCAGCTCCAGGCCGGGGAACGTGAGCACCGCCACGGCGGCGCGGGTCACGCGGCCCTGGTGCTCGCCCGGGAAGGCGCAATCCACCCCCGCCACGTAGCGCACGGCGTCGAAAGGGAGCTTGCCCTGGCGCTCCACCTGGCCGCGCATCGCCTCCTGGCGGGCACGGGCTTCGGCGAGGCTGATGTAGGGGACGAGGGGCGTGGCGGCGGCCTCTATATAGGTGTGGGTCCAATCTGACCCGCGGGCCCGTGGCCGTCAAATCTTACCCTGCAAAAAATAGGGCCGG
>DATAHN010000046.1:0-9986 GCA_036263155.1 Gammaproteobacteria bacterium
TTTGGTGCACTTTGTCTGCAGCCAGACTGACGTCTGATCCAAGAGTGGCCTCATAGCCACCCAGGCCATTCGAATCAAATTCTTTTGCTATGGCTCCAGCGGCAACTATCGCTGCTTTGAACTTTTTTTCGCGTGCCCGCAAAGCTCGAGTCGCAAACGCCAGTTCGACTACAAATGTGTCCTTCCGGCAATAGAGCGAGAGATACCCGCCATTCGGCTCGAATATCACACTGAACTGGGTTTTCTTATCATCTTTAAGACGGCGCAACTCTTTAGGCAGTTGATCGGGAGAAATCGACTCTTTTGGAACCTCCAAAATCTTATCGTCTTCAGGAGCATCGTTAGAGGGTACCAGTACCGCTAACATCCTGATGGCCAGATAGCGCGCTATAACACCGAAAACTATTGCAAGGCCGGTTCCCCATATTGCGGCAGTCTTGTCGCCATGGGTGACGAGGACTACGGAAGTTATCGCTAAGCCGCAACCGACCAATGTCAGAAGATCGATAAACGTCTGGCGCCAAGCCTGCAATTTGGAATACCCACCGCAATGTGGGCATTCCAGAGGCCTGTTATAACCAGAGTATCGACCATTCTCCCCAAGCATAAAAACCGAACTGATCGGGAATACGTGCTTTTGGCAATGTGGACAATGAAGATTCATAGACATACCCCAGAGGATGTCTACACATTAGCATCTGACAGGATTCGAAACCCTAGTACGACTCTAGCGCGTCAGCTCCTTCAGTAGCCGCGTGATCTCGGGGCCGATGCGCTTGAGTTCGGTGCGGTGGGCCTCGGTGAGCTTGTCGAGGATGGCGTGGCCCTTGGGGGTGAGGGAGATGTGCACGCGCCGCTGGTCCTGGCTGGATTGGTCGCGCCTCACGTAGCCGAGCTTCACGAGCCGCGTCACGAGTCCCACCGCGCTGTTGTGCCGCACCTGCAGGCGCGCCGCGAGCTGGCCCATGGAGGGCTGCTCCTGGCCCGGGTAGCCGCGCACCGCCAGCATCACCTGGTGCTGCTGCGGAGTGAGGCCGAGTGAGTGGGCGATGTCCTCGCTGGTGCGCATGAACTTGCGTAGCGCGGCGCGGAACGCCGCGAGCGTGAGGTAATCCTCGTCGCTGACCTGGAAGTTCGAGGTGATGTCGTCCATGTCGATCCCCGATTGTCTTATATCGCAATGCGATATATTCTATGCGCCCTCCGAACCCAGTCAACCCGTCCGAGGATCCGATGTCAGCCATGCACGCCCGCCCGCGTCGTACTTATCGGCCGGGACCCGACGGCCTGCGCCTGCTCCTCATGTCCTGCTTCGCCGGCGTCATCGGTCTCGTGGCCGGTCTCGCCGCCTACGCGCTCTACGCGCTGATCGCGCTCTGCAGCAACCTGGTGTTCTTCCACAAGTTCTCGCTGGCGCTGCCCACCATCACCGAGAACCCGCTGGGCCTGTGGATCGTCGTGGTGCCGGCGCTGGGCGGGCTCATCGTCGGCATCATGGCCAAGTACGGCAGCTCCAAGATCCGTGGCCACGGTATCCCCGAGGCGATCGAGGCCATCATCGTCAACAAGAGCCGCATCGCGCCGCGGGTGGCGATCCTGAAGCCCCTCTCCGCCGCCGTCGCCATCGGCACCGGCGGGCCCTTCGGCGCGGAAGGCCCCATCATCCAGACCGGCGGCGCCTTGGGCTCCATCTTCGGCCAGACCCTGCACATGACCGCGGCCGAGCGGAAAGTGCTGCTGGGCTGCGGCGCCGCCGCCGGCATGGCGGCCACCTTCAGCACGCCCATCGCGGGCGTGATCTTCGCCATCGAGCTCCTGCTGTTCGAGTTCCGCTCCCGCTCCTTCATCCCGCTGGTGATCGCGACCACCCTCGCCACCACCGTGCACCTGGTGCTCATCGGTCCCGGCCCCATGTTCAGCGTCGGCGCGCCGCACTTCGACATCGCCCGCGGCCTGCTCTACTACCTCATCCTGGGCGTGCTCTGCGGGCTCATGGCCACGCTCGTCAGCAAGGCGCTCTATTGGATCGAGGACCAGTTCGAGAAGCTGCCGTTCGATCAGATGTGGTGGCCGGCCCTGGGTGCGCTCGGTCTCGGCGTCATCGGCTACTTCGTGCCGCGGGTGCTGGGCGTGGGCTACGGCACGCTGTCGGACATCCTCAACAACCACCTTACCCTCGGCCTCCTGCTCGCGATCCTGGTGTTCAAGACCGCGGCCATGCTCATCTCCCTGGGCTCCGGCACCTCCGGCGGCCTGCTCGCCCCCATGTTCATGGGCGGCGCGGCCCTCGGCGCCGTGTACGCGCTGGCGGTGAACCAGCTCCTGCCGGGCGCGCACCTGGATCCCAGCGCCTACGCCCTCACCGGCATGGCGGCGGTGTTCGCCGCCGCTTCCCGCGCCACCTTCGCGTTCATCATCTTCGCCTTCGAGATCACCCGCGACTACGACGCGGTGCTGCCGCTGATGCTGGTCTGCGTCATCGCCAACGCCGTGGCTCAGCTGTTCCTGCGCGAATCCATCATGACCGAGAAGCTCGCGCGCCGCGGCCTCAAGGTGCACCTGGAGTACGAAGTGGACGTGCTGCACCAGGTGCGGGTGGGCGAGGTCATGGACAAGCGGCCCACATCCCTGCCGGTGGACCTGCCGCTGGGCGAACTCGCCGCCCGCCTCGGCCGGCACGAGCCATCCGTGGCGCGCCATGGCGCCTATCCGCTGCTGGACAAGGACGGCAAGCTCACGGGCATGGTCACCCGCGGCGACGTGTTCCGGGCGCTGGAAGCCGGCACCGACCCCGCGACGCCGCTGCACAAGCTCGGCGGCCGCAAGCTCGTGGTCGCCTATACCGACGAGACGCTGCATGAGGCCGCCGAACAGATGCTGCGCCACGGCATCGGCCGCCTGCCGGTGGTGGAGAGCCGCGATCCGGAACGCCTGGTGGGTTACCTGGACCGCGCGCCGATCCTGGAGGCGCGCCAGCGGCGCTTGAGCGAGGAGTCGGAGGTGGAGACCGGTTGGCTCGGCCGGCGCAGCCGCCGCCGCAAATGAAAAAGCCCCGGGTCTAGCGACCTGGGTGAGCGGCGATAGCCGCGAACGGGCGTACAGGGACGTGCGCCCAGGAGCCCTCCCGGCGAAGCTGGATGCGTAGCCGGGACACAAAATAAAAAGCCCGGGATCACTCCCCGGGCTTTTCTTCTCTTCATGACTCGACTCAGTGCGCCGCGATGATGGCGTCCAGCAGCGGCGCCTTGCCCGCCACCGGCGTCAGCACCGGGTACTTCAGGCCGCCGTGGTAGTCCACGTCGAAGCTTAGATAGGTGTCCTGCTGGCGTAGCAGCAGCCGCAGCGGCGTCTTCGAGCTCTTCGCCGCCGTGATGGCATCCTTCAGCACGTCCTTGTCCGCGTCGAATGCGCGGCCGTTCACCGCCACGAGCTTCATGCCGGGCCCGATGCCGGCCTTGAACGCCGGGCCGTCCCACAGCACGTCCTGCACCATGCCCTTGTCGTGTTCGCTGGCGTCGAGCTGCAGGCCGATGGAGAACATGAGGTTCTGCACCTTGCGCACCTTCTCGTAGGCCTTGAAGTACTCGCTCGGAGTATCGGTGTACGCGAGCGCGTAGCCGCCGCGCGCGATGCCGTCCAGCGGCGCCGCGGGCTGGGTGGTGTCGAGGCGCTCCCGCAGGAATGCAGCCCAGTCATACTCCTGCACGCCTTTCAGCGTGTTCACGACGTCGTCGAAAGTGTAGGGGTGCACCACGTAGCTGCCGTCATCCATGCCATAGAACGCATGGGCGAAATCATCCATGGACTTGCGGCCGGCGGAGAGCTCCCTGAGCTTCGTGTCCACGTCCAGCCAGATCAGCTCTCCTTCCACGTAGAAGTCCTGCACCCGGCGCCAGTTCTGCCACTCGCGCGGCGCGTAGTAGAGGATCTGCGCCTCGTCGTTGGTGTCCTGCAGCGGCCGCCAGCTGCGGCCGGGGCGCTTGTCCATGGTGGCGGCGTCGAAGGCCAGGGTCTCCCGGTACTGTGTCGGGGTGATGCTGCCGCTGCGGGCGCTGAGCACGTTGCCGAAGTACTCCGTCAGGCCCTCGTATACCCACAGCAGGTCGTCCTGCATGGGCTGGCTGGTGAAGTCCGGCGTGGCGAGACCCGCCGGGCGGCGGAACTTGCCGTTCCAGGAGTGCACGTACTCGTGGGGCAGGAGGTGCGCGCCGACCAGCGTGGTCTCGGGCGTGGTGTAGAGGTCGCTCCAGCTCCGGTCGTCGCTGGACTGGTGGTGCTCCAGGCCGAAGTGGCCGGTGTTCTCCGAGAGCGTGAACAGGAAGTCGTAGTGGTCATAGTGGTGCGAACCGAACAGGATGTTGGCCTGCTTCACCAGGTTCACCATGGCCTCGGTCTGCTTGGGCGTGATGGCCAGGTCCTCGTCCGTGTCCGCCACCAGGTTCAGGTGCACCGGCACCTTGTCGCCCGGCGCGATGTCCACGCGCTTGAAGTGCAGGCCGGCGATGAGCGGCGAGTCCACCAGGTTCTCCAGGCTCACCGGCTTGAACCGTGCGCCGCCCGCGTCCTTCGACGCGGTGTCGAGCGCGGTGGCGTATTGCCAGCCTGCCGGCAGCTTCACGCTGGGCTGGAACTGGATGTCCTTGGCCGCGGCGCCGGCGGGGTACAGGAGCACCTGGTTCCATTCCAGGTCCGCGATGTCCGGCGTGGCCGAGACGCTCTGGCCGAAGTTGCCGCCATTGCTGGGCGAGAGGAAATCGAACGTCACGTCCAGGCTCGACACGCCCTGAGGCACCTCGAGATGGATGGCGTACATCTCTTTCAGGTCACGGCGCCAGGCCAGCGGCTTGCCGCCCGCGGTGAGCTTGAGTCCTGCCAGGTTCTCCAGCGGACCGCTGGGCGAGTGCTCGCCCGGGATCCACTTGGGGTAATACAGCGTGAGAGGGCCCGGCTTCACCGGGATCACCTCGTGGCCGTGGAAGAGCTGGCGGACGGATTCCCTGAGGTCCACGTCCAAGGTGATGAGATCGGCGGCGCGGACCGGGCCGGCACTCAAGGCCAGGACCAGCAGGGATAAGGGGGCAAGGCGGGACTTCATCATGTGAGGCGTCTCCCCGTGGAAAGAGTCCTCACCGGCCCGGAACCTGTGCGCATCCATGGGCATCAGACGTGAGGGGCGCCCGGATAGTACCACCCCCGCAATCACCGGCAAATCTTGCCGTGCGTCTTCGCATCGCTTCGCTCAGACGTAACTCAGCCACCAGTCGCTGCGCCGCGCCTTCAGGGACGTGACCCAGCGGCACAAGGGATAGAGCGCGACCACCACCAGGATCCAGATCAGGTACACCCCGCCGAGACCCACGCCGAAACCTCTGGGGAAATACCGATAGTGAGTCAGGAACTGCTGCGCCGCGAATCCCTGCGCGACCCCGAGCGCCATCGCGGTGCCATGGATCAGGTACAGGTGCGCGACATAGAAAGCGAAGGGTGCGCGTCCGTAGGTCATCAGCACGTCCCTGACACGGCCATGCAGGCGTTCGGCGTACGCACACACGATCGCGGCAGGCCCCAGGGTCATCAACAGATAGAGGAGGCTCGGCGGGTACTTCGTCGTCGCCAGGAAGGACATGACCGATCCGGCGGGGTTGCCGGGAACGGCCTGCCAGAGCTGGGGATCGCCGTACACGTTCAGTGCGCGCAGCACCACGAATGCCAGTATCAGGCCGATGCCGATCCGCGCCAGCCTGGGTTGCCAGACCTGTGCAGGCCCCTGGAACAGGCCTGCCGAGGCGTACCCGAGCAGCATGACGCCGATCCAGGGCAGCACCGGGTAGGAGAAATACACCGAGAACGGGCCCATGGCGTACAGCTGGCGCGCATGCAGCACGACCCACAACGGTCCCGTCGCACCGGTGGAACTCGCCGCCGGCCACACCGCATCCAGCAGGTTGTGCCCGCATATGATCGCTACGCCGATCAGCAAACAGGCGCGCCGGCCCAGGTACTGCACACCCGCCAGCGCCACCATGGCGGCGCCGATGGCCCAGATGACCTGCAGCCCCACGTAGGTGCGGCCGCCGAGTTCGGCGATGCCCCAGGGGGAGAACGAAGTGGCGGTCGAGATGACCAGGACCTCGATGCCGATCAGCCACAAGCCGCGCACCAGCAGGAACCGCGCCAGCTCGGGCCGGCTCTTGCGCAGGGACATGAGGCCCGCGCTGGTCCCCGCCAGGAACACGAAGGTCGGCGCGCAGAAGTGCGTGATCCAGCGCGTCGCGAAGAGCAGCGGTCCGATCGAATGATCAGCGATGGGATCCTGCAGGGAGCCGGCCATCATGTAGTCGCGGACGTGGTCGAGGGCCATCACGACTATCACGAGGCCCCGCAAGATATCGATCGAGCTCATCCGGTACGCACGCCGGTCGGATACGGCCGGCACTTCGGTCACGGACTGGACTTCCGCTGCAACAGCGCTCATAGGCGACATCCTGCTCGGGTTAGGGTGTGGAAGCTCCGGGGTGCACCCCTCGGGATATGCCCCGTGGAGAGCCCTGGTTACACCGTGCAGAACACGCCGGACGATGCGGATATTCCCCGGCCCTCCGGCGGACCGGCCGCATGGCCAGGCGGGAACAGGCGGGAATTTGTCCCAGGCCCGGGAACTATTGGACCCTGCGGATTTCTGACGTGAGGCAGGCCGGGTAGTATCATCCGGGGTCCCGGCCCAGCCTGGCTGGACCTGCCATCGAACAGTCCTCGGGGTACTGTCGTCTCATCTATATAAGTAGGAGGCTTGGAACCATGCAACGCGGATACCTGTTACTGGGCGCCCTCTGCGCCGTATCACTCGGAGCGATCGCCGCCGGCGACACCGGCCTCCATGCCGACTGGCTCGACAAGAGCGTCTCCCCCTCCCAGGACTTCTTCGCCTACGCCAACGGCGGCTGGCAGAAGCAGAACCCGATCCCGGCCGCCTACGCGCGCTGGGGCACCTTCAACATCCTGCAGAAGCAGAACCAGGAAGTGATCAGGCAGATCCTGGAAGACAATGCCAAGACCGCCCACAAGGCGGGCAGCACCGAGCAGAAGGTCGGTGACTTCTACGCCACCGGCATGGACGAGGCGGGCATCGAGAAGGCCGGCCTCGCGCCGCTGCAGTCCGAGTTCGCCGCCATCGCCGCCATCAAGGACCAGGCCTCCCTGCAGAAGGAGATGGCGCACCTGCAGATGATCGGCGTGGACGCCATGTTCGGCTTCGGCGAGATCCAGGACTTCAAGGACAGCAGCAAGGTCATCGCCATCGCCGCCCAGGGCGGCCTCGGCCTGCCGGACCGCGACTACTACCTCAAGACCGCCGACAAGTGCGTGGCGCCGGCCGCCACCGCCACCTCGGCCGCGAGCACCGCCGCGAACCCGGCCCAGGCCGAGTACGACGCGTGCAAGGCCCAGGCCGACAAGTTCCAGAAGGTGCGCGACGCCTACGTGGCCCACGTGAACAACATGCTGCAGCTGCTCGGCGACTCGCCGCAGAAGGCGGCCGACGAGGCCAAGATGGTCATGGCCCTGGAGACGGACCTTGCCCAGGCCTCCATGCCGCGCGTGGACCAGCGCAAGCCTGAGAACATCTACCACGTCATGACGCTGGCCGATCTCGACAAGGCCACGCCGACTCTCTCCTGGAAGGACTACCTGGCCAACGTCGGCCACCCGGAGATCGCGAGCCTCAACCTCGCGATGCCTGACTTCTTCAAGGCGCTGGACGGCAAGCTCGCCAAGGTCTCCCTCGACGACTGGAAGACCTACCTGCGCTGGCACACGGTGGACGCGTTCGCCGCCTACCTGCCCAAGGCGTTCGTGGACGAGGACTTCAAGATGAACGCCGCCCTCACCGGCGCCCAGGAACTCTTGCCGCGCTGGCAGCGCGTGGTCAGCACCGAGGACACCGCGCTCGGCTTCGCCATGGGCAAGCTCTACGTGGAGAAGAAGTTCCCGCCCTCCTCCAAGAAGGCGGTGCTGGACATCCTGCACGGCATCCGCGGCGCGCTGAAGGAGGACCTCACCGACCTGGCCTGGATGTCGCCTGACACCCGCAAGGCCGCCGACGTCAAGCTCGGCATGATGGAGGAGCGCATCGGCTACCCCGACAAGTGGCGCGACTACTCCGCCCTCGACATCAAGCGCGACAGCTACGTGCAGAACGTGATGCGCTCGAACGAGTTCCTGAACAATCGCGAGCTCAACAAGATCGGCAAGCCGGTGGACAAGAACGAGTGGGGCATGACGCCGCAGACCGTCAACGCCTACTACAGCCCGCTGCGGAACAACATCAACTTCCCGGCCGGCATCCTGCAGCCGCCGTTCTTCGACCCCAATGCCCCGGCGGCGGTGAACTACGGCGCGCTCGGCTTCGTCATGGGCCATGAGATGACCCACGGCTTCGACGATCAGGGCGCCCAGTTCGACGGCCACGGCAACCTGCAGAACTGGTGGACGGAGGACGACCTCAAGAAGTTCCACGTCGCCACCGACTGCATCTCCGACCACTTCTCGTCCTATACCGTGGACGGCGGCCTGCACGTGCAGGGCAAGCTGGTCACCGGCGAGGCCACCGCGGACCTGGGCGGCCTCACCCTGGCCTGGCGCGCCTTCCACAAGTCGGCGGCCTACAAGAATGCCAAGACCATCGACGGCCTGACCCCGGACCAGCAGTTCTTCCTGGGCGCGGCCCACGTATGGGCCATGAACATCCGGCCCGAGGAGTCGCGCCGGCTGGTCACCATCGACCCGCACCCGCCCGGCGTGTACCGCGTCAACGGAACCCTGGCCAACATGCCGGCGTTCCAGCAGGCCTTCGGCATCAAGGGCGACAGCCCGATGGTGAACAAGGACCGCTGCGTGATCTGGTGAATTGAATTGGTACTCGGTTGAGATGACGGCGGGCCGCGAGGTCCGCCGTCTCCTTTTGGGCGTTCAGAATTGATTCAGATTTGGATACGGATCGCCGGCGCGTGGCATGCTATAGCTAAGTGAAGCTCAGCCGCAGCGGTAGGACATCCATGAACACAGCCAGGCTCCTCGCCCTCGCGGCGTCCCTCGCCCTCGCCGCCTGCGGCGGCGGCGGTTCCGATTCCAGCACCGGCAACGGCGGCACGAACGAGCCGGTGCTCGGTCCCCCCAGCTCCTCCCTGGTCAAGGCCTCGGCGGCGTCGCCCTATGGCGCGGGCTGCGGCGGCAACCTGGGCGGCAGCGTGTCCTACCAGGATGCGGAGGTAGAGCCCTACATGGCCATCAACCCCGCGAACCCCACTAACATCATCGGCGTCTGGCAGCAGGACCGCTGGTCCGACGGCGGCGCCCACGGCCTGGTGGCGGCCGCATCCATGGACGGCGGCCAGACCTGGACCGAGAGCAAGCTCAAGATGTCGCGTTGCGCCGGCGGCAATGCCGGGAACGGCGCGGACTACCAGCGTGCCTCGGACCCCTGGGTCACGTTCGCGCCGGATGGCACTGCCTACGTGATCTCCATCTCCTTCAGCGGCCAGACCCTGCAGCCCGGCTCCGACGGCGCGGTGCTGGTGGTGCGCTCCACCGACGGCGGCCTCACCTGGAGCAACCCCGTGACCCTGATCCGGGACGGCCAGAGCGCCTTCAGCGACAAGGAAGCGATCACCGCCGACTCCACCGACTCGCACTTCGTGTACGCGGTATGGGACCGGCTCACTGCCGACAACCGCGGCGCCGCCATGTTCTCCCGTACCACCGACGGCGGCGCCACCTGGGAACCGGCCCGGGCCATCTATGACCCGGGCGTGGACAACCAGACCATCGGCAACGAGATCGTGGTGATGCAGGACGGCACCCTGCTCGACCTGTTCGTGGAGATCGACGGCACCTCCGGCGACAGCTCCACCAGCACCATCAAGGTGATCCGCTCCCAGGACCATGGCGTCACCTGGACCGCGCCCTTCACCGTCGCCCGCAGCCTGGCG
>DATAHN010000047.1:0-23103 GCA_036263155.1 Gammaproteobacteria bacterium
CTGCCCTTGACGCGCATGTTGCCGGCACCGGTGGCGATCCACTCGGCGGAGAAGCCGGTGAAGTTCTGCATCGCGAACAAGTTGGCGGGGCGCAGGTTCTTGATGTCGCCGTTCTCCCACTGGGACACGGCAGCCTTGGAAACGCCGAGGTGGCGCCCGAACGCCTCCTGGGACAGCTCAAGCTCCTCGCGGATGAAGTGGATGCGGTCGCCAGGGGTCTTCATGGTTAAGTTCACTTTACCACATGATTAGCATGCTTGACAACGTTTGTTCAGTATGCTTTACTCTCATCACGCCCCGATGTCTGCGCCACCTGCCCACCCGGACAGGGCGGGCAGCTATTGGGAAAAGGGAACCCAAGCGAGGACGAGGAAGCCATGAGCGCATACGTGGAAGTGGTGAGCAAAAGGGAATTGGCGGTGAAGATCCATTACTGGGCGCAGGACATCCTGAGGAACAATGCGACCTGCGGCCTGGGCAAGACGCCGGAGGGCAAGTACCAGGTGGTGTGGCCGGGCCTGATCAACCAGTGGATCTTCTGCCCAGAGGAGCATGGCCAGTACCTCGGCACGCTGGACCGGCACAGCGGGACCGCGGACGTGGAACACATGCTGGAGGGCGAACAGTGAGGCGCCGGCGGCGCTACGCGCGCGAGCGGCACCTGTTCGACGTCTGGGCGCGCTGGTGCGAGCGGCAGTGGGACGAGTCACTGGGGCTGCCGCGGGTGACGTGGCTGGCGAAGCTCATGCAGTACGGTGAGCGCATGGGGGTGATGCATGCGGTGAGCGAGCACTTGCCGCCGGACCACGCGGATGCGGAGTCGGTGGAGCAGTACATGCACTGGCTGAAGGGCGCCTGCCCGCCGATGCATGCGGCACTGATGGCACGGCACCGGGGCATCTGCCTGGAACGCAAGACCGCGGTGGCCGGCGTGAAGCAGGGGGCGGAGCGGTACTACGCCGCCTGCCTGCTGGCGGACGGTTCAGCGGCGGGGGTGCAGCGCTTCCGGCGCCTGTGCGAGCAGGGTTACCGGCTCTACCAGGACGGTGCGGGCCGGCCCAAGGCGGCCTGACGGCCGCCCGGGCGAAGGGTCACTTGAAGATGCGGCGGATCTCGGGCTTGATGCGCGCGAGTTCCTCGCCGTGGGCCTGGGCCAGCGCTTCCAGGGTGCTTTCGCCCTCATCGGTGAGGCGCAGGTGCGCGACGCGGCGATCACGCTGCGAGCGCACGCGCTGCACGAGACCATGGGCCTCGAGGCGATTGATGAGGCCCACCGCGCTGTTGTGGCGCACGCCGAGGTAGGCGGCGAGGCCGTTCATGCTCAGGCCCTCGGGCTCGTCGCTGACGCGGATCGCCAGCAGGGTCTGGTATTGCATGGACGTGACATCGTGGCGCTTCAGGATGTCCTTGCTGCCGGACATGAAGTCGCGCAGCGCGGCACGCCAGTCGGCGACCAGGCGGAAGATCTCCGGGACTTCGGCAGAAGCAGCCATGGCTGTGGGCGGTGCGGATGTAGTCTGATTTTTTGCCATATCCATCATCACTGGAACCTCCACTGTTCGTAGGATAGACCCGTACGACATAAAAAACAGGTTCGATACATTACGTTACAGGCCATCATTACCTAGAACGCCGGATGCGACACATCCGTTGACGTGTGTGCACGGGATGATGGAATCGTGGACGAAAAGGTCTGTCGCCACAATCAAGTAAAGCCCGGCGGCACCGCAACGGGATGCATACGGGATGTGACGGAATCTAAAAGGCGGGAAAAGCGTGCTTCCGGGCGGAGCTGCCGCCCGGAAGCACGTCGAGACGGTCAGAAGTCGAAGCCGGCGCTCAACTCGATGAAGCGGGCGGGCAAGAGATAGGACTGGCTGTCGCCGAGCTCGCTGTTGGAGACGGGGTCGCGACGATCGTTGAGGTTGCGGCCCTGCAGGTTGAGGCTCCAGGTTTCGAAACGATAGCCCACGCCGGCGTCGAAGGTGGTGTAGGCAGGCGTCGAGACGCTGTTCTCCGGATCGAAGTAACGGCTGCCCACGTAGCGCAGCACCGCGTTGGCAGTGAAGCCGCGCACCGGCATATAGAACAGGCCCGTGGAAAAGAGGTCCATGGGCGAGAGCTCGAGGCGGTTACCCGCATCCTGCACGAGGCCCGCAGGCGTGCCGTCGGTGTCATGCAGGAAGTCACGGTAGGTGGCCTTGTGGTAGCTGTAAGCCACCTGCCAGCGCCAGTCGCCGGCGATGCGCCAGTCGGCCTCGAGTTCCACGCCCTCGAAGCGCTGCTTGCCACCGTTGGCGATGCCGGGTGTGCCGCCGTTGTTCACCGCGACGACGGTGTTGTTCATGTCGGTGAGGAAGGTGCTCGCCTCCCAGTCGAGGGCGCCCTGCATGAGAATCCCCTTCACGCCGAACTCGTAGGCCTGGGCGGTCTCGGGCTCGAGGATGTCCGGCTCCGCCTCGGGACCGAAGTCGATGGCAGCGGGCTTATAAGTGTTGCGGTAGTTGCCGTAGATCACCATGTCGTCGGCACCGTCGGTCCAGGCCTCGTAGCTCAGGGCGACAAGCCCGGAGAAACGCGTGTCGCTGCGGTGGTCGCCGTCGAGTTCCGCCTGCTCGGCGGGATCGGAGGGCAGGAACGCGGTGTCGGTGCTCTCCACGTCGTGGTTCAATTGCAGGCCGAACTGGAAGTCCCACTTCGGCGCGAAGGCCCAGTCCATGCTCGCATACAGGCCGCTGAAGGTGCGGCGGTCCGAGAGGCGAGTGCGCTCGTCCACCGGCACGGAGGTGCTGGGAGGCGGGTTGGCGCCATCGAGGTGCACGAAGTACTCGAAGTTGGAGCTGGCCTGGGAGCCGGAGCCCTGCAGCAGGCTGAAGCCGGTGACGACGTGCATGTCGTCCTGCACCGGGAAGGTCAGGTGGCTGTCGAAGTAGATGTCGGTGCGGTCCTGGGTCTGGTTGAAGCCGTCAGCGTTCGGCGCACCGGTATCGGTGAGCGAATCGGAGCGCAGGAAGCCGCGGATGTTGCGCTGGTGGGTGAACACCGTGGAGAACACAGTGCTCCACTCGGCCCACTTGAGATCCGCATCGTCGGCGAGGGTCAGGCCGACCCTGTCCTCGTCCATGCGCGCGTCGCTGGGATTATCGTTGCTGTCCTCCGGCACCAGCGGCGTGAGCTCGGTGTCGCCGGGCGCCAGCGGCCGCGGGCTGGCCGGGTCCTGGCGGATGGACAGGCCGTCCACGTCCAGGCGGAACTCGCCGCTGGAAGTGGTGACGGAGTTGCGCAGCAGGACGTGGGAGCGGCCCCACTCGGCCCGGTCGTCCGAGAAGCCCTGCCTGGTGTAGTCGGCGATCAGCGACTGTTCGATGGCGCCGTCTTGGGTCAGGGGCAGGGCGACGCCGACACTGTGGCTGCCGTAGGAACCGACCGAGACACGGCCCTGGCTGCCGGGTGCGCCGGCCTTGATGTGGATGACGTTGATGACGCCGACGAAGGAGGTGGCGCCGTACTTCACGGGCGCCGAGCCGCGGATGATCTCGATGCGGTCCACGCCGGTCAGGTCCACGGTGGCGAGGTCCGGGTTGAAAGCGCCGCCCACCGGCACGCCGTCCACCAGCAGCAGGAAGGCATCGAACTCGGCCAGGCCCTGGAACTGGGGCACGGAGGCGGCCGGGCCGTTGTCGCCGCCAGGGCCGATGTCCACGCCGGCGGTGAGGGCGAGGGCGCTGCGCAGGTCGACGGCGCCCAAGGCTACGAGCTGGTCATGAGTGATGACGTCGATGCTCTGGGGCACGGTGCCAAGGTGTTCCGGCATGGGTGTGGCGGTGACCTCGATGGCTCCCAGGGACTGAGTACCCTCCGGAGCCTGATCATCGGACCAGGCGAGGGGACTCACGGCGAGGCCGGTGACCAGGCAGACGAGGGTCAGGTGTGGGAAGCGGATATCCATGAAGCCGTTCCTATTGTCTTTTTGTCTTTATTAGGGGGCGCGAAGACGCCGCCAAATCCGATTTGACGATGCGCCCGCGGCGAAGTTCCGGTTAAAAACCCATCCGGATGCAAAGTACGCGCATTATAGTAGAAGGACCCAAGAAACAGGCAGTCGGGGACTGCCGGAGGATATGAGGATGGCTAGCCACAGGGCATGGAAGGCCGGCGTGCTCGTGACGCTGATGACGGTCACCGTCGCGGCGCAGGCCGATCCCACGGCGCGGCAGAAGGAGGTGGCGCAGAAGGGTGCGATGGTGATGCCCTTCGACCTGCACAACTCCACCCACATCTTCATGAAGAGCGGCGACGGCGGCACCCAGCAGGTGCTGGCGAAGGACCCGACAGACCTCAAGCTCATCCAGCAGATCCGCATCCACCTCGGCATGGAGGCGGAGCGTTTCAGCAAGGGCGACTTCACCGACCCCATGCGCATCCATGGCGCAGACATGCCGGGACTGAGCTACCTGCGATATCTCAAGCCCGGACAGGTGCAGGTGAAATACCGCGACCTCCCGAACGGCGCCGAGATCCAGTACAGCGGCCGCGACAAGGCTGCGGTGGACGCGCTGCACCAGTGGTTCGATGCGCAGCTCAGCGACCACGGACAGGATGCGACCGACCAGCCCCCGGGCTGAATCGGGGGGGTTGACGCTGCGCGTCATTGCCTGAAAAATCACGCCACGCTGGACTCGCGCGTCCGGCGAAACGAAACCCAGGCCGCTGTCGAGAGACAGCGGCCTTTTCTTTTGCTTTCCCATGCGTCGTGTATAGCCGGGTAAAAGTCATAGCACGCCGAGGCTTCCGGGAAACCGGCACGACGCACCTAATCCACCGAAGGAAATCCATGCTGCCGGACTGGAATTACGTGCGCCAGGTGCAGGGCGAGCGGGTGTTGCTGGCGAACGCTTACCTCGACATGGCGAACCGCAGCCGCGCGGCACGGGACTATGCTCAGGCGCAGCAGCTCTACCAGAAGGTGGTGGGCATACTGCCCCATGACAAAGTGGTGTGGACGTGCCTGGGCGAGTGCTGGACCAACCTCGCGAAGTACCCGCGCGCCCATGCCTGCTACAAGCAGGCGCTGGCCTGCGACCCCGCGTTCGTGCCGGCGCTGCTGGGACTCGCCGACTGCGCGACACTGGCGAAGCGGCCGAGGCAGGCGCTCAAGCTCCTGAAGCGCGCGGAAGCGCTGCTGGATGACGACGCCGCGATGCAGTGCCAGCTGCAGGTGGCACGAGGTAACGCCTATTTCGCGCTGCGGGAGCACGCCAAGGCGGAGCGCGCCTACCGGCGCGCCATGAAGCTCAGGCCGGACTACTACCCGCCCTACGGCAACCTGGGGAACATCCTTGGCGCGCGTGGCGAGTTCCAGGAGGCGCGGCAGCTCTATGCCAAGGCCTACACCATGGGGAAAGACCCGGTGATGGGCATGAACCTCGGCATCCTGGCGTTGCTCCTGGGTGACTACGAGGAAGGGTGGAAGTGGTATGGGACGCGAGTCGAGGACCCGCGGCACCTGGAGTTCCAGCGCTTCGCCGGGCGGCCCGTCTGGCGCGGTGAGCCAGTGGAGAATCTCTATATATGCGGGGAGCAGGGGCTGGGAGACTTGGCGCACTTCATGCGCTATCTGCCGCTGGCGCGGCAGCGGGCCCGGCGGTTGGTGCTGGAAGTGACGCGGGGCTGGGAGAAGTTCGCGGAACTCTTCGGCTGCGCGGATGAGGTAGTGGCGCGGCGGGACGGCATGGCGCCCGCGGCGGAGTTTGATGCCTGGGTGCCGCTGCTCAGCCTGCCGCCGGTTTTGGACCTGCCACAGCCCTGCCAGGCACCGAAGCCGCCTTACCTGAAGGTGGAGGGGCATGCGCCGCCGGAGCGGCCGGCCATAGCGCTGTTCTGGCGGGGCAACCCGGAGCATCCCTGCGACCGCGACCGCTCGATCCCGCTGGAGACGCTGGCGCCGCTGGTGCGCTCGCAGCCCAAGGCCCATTGGTTCACGCTGCACCCGGAGGAAGAGGCGGCGGAGGACATCCGGCGCGCGGGGCTGCCCATCGAACGGATCTCGGGATTCCTCACGGAGGCGACACGATGGCTCGCCGGGGCGGACCTGGTGATCGGCGTGGATACGGCGCCGCTGCACATCGCGGGGGCACTGGGCTTGCCGGCGTGGTTCCTGCTGGCACCCAACCCGGACTGGCGCTGGGGGGTCGAGGGCGAGCGTACTCCCTGGTATCCCGAGGTGCGGCTGTTCCGCAGCCGGACACCGCGGGAGTGGACTGGCACGGTGGCACAGGTGAAGGAGGCGCTGGGCAGGCTTTAGCCGGACTGGCGGCGGGACACGGGCTCGTCTATAAAAGGCCTAATCATCCACCGGGGTCCCAGCCATGAGAAAGCACATCCTCGCCAAAAGCACGCTCGCCTGTGCCATCACCCTGGCGCTCTCCCTGCCTTTGGCGGCGCGGGCCGATACCAAGGTCGAGCGCTTCATCCATTTCGGCGGTGTTTTCGGCGTAGCGGCCAACGACACCACCACGGTCTCCTACGTGCAGGGCCTGAAGCGCCGCGAGGAGTCCAACACCAAGTTCACGGGCTCGGTGCTGGGCGCGCTGCAGCGCTTCAAGAACGGCAGCAAGGGCTCCGACAGCGTGACCATCTCGCGGGTGGACCAGAACAAGGTCTACAGCCTGGACCCCAAGGAGAAGACCTACTCCGTGCACGACATGTACCGCCCTGAGGAGCAGAAGAAGGATGAGAAGGGTGCCGAGAAGGACGAAGACACCAAGATCGTGAAGAACGAGTTCGAGGTGAAGGACACGGGCAAGACCCAGAAGATCAACGGCTTCGACACCCGCGAGTACCTCATCACCTGGAACCTGGAGACGGAGAACGTCAAGAGCCACGAGCGCAGCAAGAGCCTCATGACCACGGAGCTCTGGAACGCCAGCGGCGACAAGCTGGACAAGGCGCGCAAGGAAGACCTGGCCTATGCCCAGGCGTACATGAAGCTCATGCACCTGCCCACCAACCCGGACGAGCTGAAGCAGTACGGCTTCGAATCCGTGACCCTGAGCGGCGCGGACGCCAAGCCCTTCTTCGACAAGCTCAAGACCATCAAGGGTTATCCCATCACCATGGACGTGAAGTGGGAGGCCTTCAGCAACGGCAAGGATGAAGAAGGCAAGGATCAGGACGCGGTCAAGACCCTGAGCGGCTTCCTGGGTTCGAGCGATGACGCCAAGAAGGATGAGAACGCCGACGGCATGACCACGGTGTTCACCTGCCACACGGAGGTGAAGTCGGTGGATACGGAGAGCCTCCCGGCGGACCTGTTCGAGGTGCCGGAGAGCTACAAGGAAGATTGAAAGGCTAAGGCTGCTTCAACAAAGACTTGGCTGGCCGGTCGGGCAGGCGCCGCGGGTCCGGCTTGTCGTGGCCGGGATGCTCGTGCCATCGCGGATGGAAGGCGCGGGGCATAAAGGCCGAGACGGCGTAGACAGCGGGAACGGGTTCCGGGACCGGCCGTGACTGCGCTTCGGCGAAGGCGGCGAGCGCCGCCTGAAGTTGGGCCTGCTGTTCGGCGAGCTTCGCGGCCTGTTCCTGCATGGCCTGGGCCTGGGCGTTCTGCTGCAGCGCCGCGACACTGGCGAGCAGGGCGGCCTGGTCCTGGGCGAGCTTCACCGGGTCTTGGGGCGGCAGGGCAGGCAGGTCGAGGAGTTCGGCCTCCGCCGCCTCGGCCGGCGGATTGTCACTGTAATGGACGACACCCGACACATCCGTCCATTTAAAAACTTGTGCATTGTCCGCCAGGGCCAGAGCAGGCAAGATGGCGACGAGGGAAAGCAGGCTTGGGGCAAGGGCCTTCATGGATCGGCTCCGGGCTGGATACCTAGGGACATCATACGTCTGATGCCACGTCGCCGTTGACGGCGTTACGTTGTGAAACAGGCAGGGGAACATGTTGAACGCTTATGTGGCCATGGGTTTCACGTCCGTGGCTCTCTTTACGGTTGGCTGGCTCACGTATCGCCTGGCGCCGGAGGTGGGACGCAACCCATGGTTCGGCTTCGTGAGCGATTGGGCCATGGCGACGGAAGGCAACTGGGTGCGGGCCAACCGCCTGGCGGGCCAGGGCTTCATGATGGCAGCGGCGGCGGTAATACCGTGCGCGCTGTTGTTCCTGATGGTGATGCCGGTATCGCTGGCGCCGCTGGCGGTGATCCTGGCCGCGCTGCTGAATGGCGCGGTGGGGCTGCACTGGGTGGTGAAGCGCTGCCGCTGAGCCACCCACGGCGCACCCGGTGCGCCACCTGGTTCAAAGCGGTCTCAATGAAGCCGGCGCTTCCACGGAGGCGCATGGCCGGAAACCAGCTCCACGTCCACCAGGAACCCGCTGCTGCCCTGCACGGTCGTCAGGTGGCGCGGCACGCCGGCACAGGTGCTGCTGCTCTCAGCGTCGCTCGGATCGAAGGTGATATCGACCCGCTCGCCGACGGGCAGCGGTTCCTCGCTGACGAGCCTCAGGTAGTCGCGTGTGCGACTGACGACCAAACAGGCGTGAGTCACGCTGCTGACCGTCTCTCCATCAATGTCAAAGACGGTCACCGCGGCCTTCCGCTGGCCGCGACGTTCATCGTAGCGGTGGCCCCTCTGGTCGTGTCCGGGCGGCGGGGTCTGCATGGCCATTCCCTCCCTTCGACTGTCTCAACATTCCCTTGAATCCGACGGGGCGCCGCACGTCCTTGTGCGACGATGCTTCCTCGCGGTGCGCCCCGTGCCGGCGACCTTCAAATCACCCCACTTCAGTGCAGCGGGCTGCTGTACTCCTTTTCATGCAAGAGCCGCATGTCATGGGCACCGGTCGCGGCCTGCACCGGCTGACCCTTCACCTGCGGACGCTGCGGCTGGTGGGGTTGGACGCCCTCCACTTCCTTGAGACGTGCCTTCTCCAGGGACTTGCCGACGATCTCCAGGAGCTCGTCCACGCTTTCGCCGACGAAATACTCGGCGAGGCCGACCGTGATGGTGACATTCAGGGGTCCGGCGAGCGTGCGGATCATGTGATGGGCGACGGCGGCATGGAGTCTTTCCACGCAGGCGCTCGCACCCTTGAGGTTGGTGCGGTCCAGGACCAGGCCGAAGAGCCCATCACCGATCTTGCCGACGGGGTGACGGTGACCGTTCTCCAGGCCCACCTTGCCGACGATGCTGGAGATGCGGTGCACCACCTCGCGCGTCAACTGCTTCATGGCCATCTCGCCATGGCGCTGGCTCAACTCGGCGAAATGATCGATGCTCACCAAGCCGATGGAGAAGGTCTGTGCATTGCGGTCCGCATACTCCTTGCAGCGCTGCAACTCCTGCCGGAAGAACGGGTACTTGAGGGCGATGGTGTCCATGTCCTGGACCGTGAGGGCGTGGATGCGGCTCTTGGCTTCCTCGATCTCGCCGGCCTGGCGGGTATTCTCCTCCCTGAGCAATGCCTTCTCGTTGCGCACGCGGGTATAGTCCCAGGCCCGCCAACACATGAAGCCGGTCATCAGGAACGAGAGCACCAGCATGTAGGCGGCCTCGGCGTGGGCTTCGGTGCCGGCAACCACGAAGAGCGCTGAGGCAAAGCTGTTGGCGAAGATGACAGCGAACACGGCGAACAGGGCCGCGACCCGCAATGGGGTGAGGTACATGAGGCCTACGGCGGTCCACAGCAGAAAGACGGTGAACAGCACTTCGGGGCGCGGGGCGGAGCTGACGAGACTGTAGATCCCGCCACATACCACGATGCCCAGCAAGGCCTGGATGAACACGCCACCAGAGTCCTTGAAGCGGCGGGCGAGGATGGAACCGCGATAGACGGCGACAAACAGGCAAGCCAGTGTCGCGGCGGTGAGGATCTCGAGCGCTGCCAGGATGCTGAGGGCGTCGGGCAGTATGGGCAATGCCGCCACCGTGATGCAGATGGCATAGATGCCCAAGCCTGCATAGTAGGGCTTCCAATCCGAGTTTGAGTTCGTCATGGCCATGTCCTCCCTGAGTCCAACAGACATTCGGGAGCAGCCTTGATCCATCTCGTTGACAACCCGTCCTTGGGTACGCGGCTGCCGTTCTCGACTACCAGTGGACCAAAGCGACGGGGCAGGGCCCATCAGAGGGATGCTTGAGTCATGCCGGCGACTTGTCTGAAAGCACCATCAGGGATTGGCTGAGTACCCGGCACCCCCGCGCCGGCCGGGGCCCGGCGGGACGAGCCGACGAACGGCGGGAAATTATTCCCAGATGGTCGAATGAGCCTAAGTCATTGTTTTGCGTGCTAAATGGCCAAATTATCCCAAGGATTTCGTGGGATTCCCGTCGCATTGCCGACGTGACTTTGCCGGCCATTTTGAGATATATGTTTAATCGTAACTTTTTGACATATGGACGTTTACTAGAAAACGGCAGCCGCGGGCCAAGGACGGGTTCTTAGAGGGAACACGGGATCAGGCTGCCCCAGCGCCTAAACAGGTTGCAGGGAGGACTTGGCCATGAGCAGTACGAACCGCACGTTTCGACCTGCGGGACCGGGAACCTACGCGGTCGGCGCTGCCGCCCTGGGGATGCCGGTCTTGTTCAACAACTTCGACCCGAACGACAGCCTGTCCATGCTCGCCTGCGCGGCGATCGTGGCGCCCTGCCTGGTGGTTCCGTGGAGTTCCGGCTTGCACGACGCGTCGCGGCACCCCGCGCGGCGCCGCTGGCCGGTCATGTTCGCCCTGCTCGTGAGCGCAGCCGCGGTGATCGTCTCGGCCGGCAACCTGGTCATGCACCAAGCCGCGGCAGGCTCCAACCTCTGGTGGACCGGCGGGCTCATCATGGCTCTCGGCGTGGTGATACTGGCGGCCGGGCTCGTGTGGCGTGAAGCCGCTCTATCCGGCGACACGCTCATCTTCGAGGCCAGCTGGCACGCGATCGCCGAACATCACGTGGAGGAGGCGCTGCATACCTTACAGATCGAATACCGCGATTTCTTCATGAGCCATCCCACGCCCATGTGGATCCACGATCCGGCGACCATGCGGATCCTCGCGGTGAACGACGCCGCCTGCGCCCAGTACGGTTACAGCCGCGACGAGCTATTGGCGATGACGGTCATGCAGCTGCGTACCGAATCCGAGCGCCCGTCCGCGCAAGCGTACCTGGCCGAACCGCAGGGGAGAGGGGAAAGCGCGGGGATCTGGCGACACCGCCGCAAAGACGGGTCAGCGCTGGACGTGGAGATCATCATGCACGAGCTCCAGTGGCGCGGCCAGCCGGTGCGAATCGTGAACGCGCCCGACGTGACGCGGCGGGTCGCGGTGGAACGCGAATTGCAGGAACTCAATGCGCACCTGGCGGCGAAGGTGCAGGAACGCACCCTCAAGGTGCGTCGCTATGCGAAACGGCTACGCAGCCGCAAGCATGAACTCGAGATGGCGAACCGCGATCTCGAGATGTTCTCGTACTCTGCTTCACATGACCTCAGGACGCCGCTGTGGGTGTTGACCGTATTCGTGGACATGCTGGTCAAAGATGCCGGCGAGCGGCTGCCGCAAGACATCCTGGAGAACATCCACAAGATCCAGCATGCTGCCCGAAACATGACGGCATTGGTGGATGACCTGATGAAGCTCGCCAAGGTCTCCAAGCAGACCGTCAGTCGCAGCATCGTGGATGTAACGGCGCTAGCCGAAAAGCAGGTCGCGTTGCTCCGGAACAAGGACCCGGAGCGCAATGTGGAAGTGGTGATCGAGCGGGGGCTCAGTGCCAACGTGGACGAGGGCCTGCTGGGCATCGCACTTGAAAACCTGATCGGCAATGCCTGGAAGTACAGCGCGTACGTGCCCCAGGCCCGTATCCGCGTCGGAGCGGAGGTGCACGATGGCGAGACCATATTGTTCGTGGAAGACAACGGCGCCGGATTCGACATCCAAGATGCCCGTGACCTGTTCAAGCCGTTCCACCGCATGCACAGCGACGCCCTGTTCGAAGGAACCGGTATCGGGCTTGCGATCGTCCAGCGCGTGGTGGGGCTGCATGGCGGCAGCATCTGGGCCGAAGCGGCCGCAGGCAAGGGCGCCACGTTCTACTTCCGGCTGGGACTCGATGCTCGGATCGAGGCGCCGCGTGGCTCCAGGCGCATAACCGTCCGGGAGCGACGCCCGGCGGAAGGGGGAGGGTCTAGACCCTCCGCGTAAGGTCTGAAAAAATCCCGGTAGGCTGGATTTGCCTGTGCGGGCACACATGAGCGCCCCACACTCCAAGCGGCATCCCTGTTCAGGTAATCACCTGCATCGTCCGGGAATTATCCCGGAGCGCCCATATATCTGTCGTGAAAGCTTTGACTCCGCCTCCCGCCTCCAATATATAAGCTGCTGAGGGCGAGACTCCGCGCAGACGGAGCGCTGCCCTGAACCACAACTTCTAAAATTTTCGATCGGGCGATGGAACACCAGAGGATGGACGATCCATCGCGTGATTGACGCTGCGGGCTCTTTCGGGCCCGCGCATGCGCCGTGCCCGCAAAAACCAGGAAGCAGATGACATGGACAAGTCACGCACGCCCAGGGACATGATCCTTCCGCTCATGCTCGCCTTGCTGGCAGGAAGCTTGGGCTTCGCAGGCCACACCGCAACGGCAGCCGGCACCACGCAGACGCCGGTGGAGCGCCTGGGCAAGCGCCTGTTTCGGGAGACCCGGTTCGGGCACTTCTTCATGTCGCATTCGAACGGCGACGTGAACGCAGTGCTGAGCAGCGGCGAGCCGCTGGTAGATGCGGAAGTGAACTACACCGGTGACCCGGCCACATTGCCCGATCCGATGCGGGGCCGGGCGATCAACTGCATGCAGTGCCATCTCGGCCGGCAGGACGCGATGGTGGCGGGCGGCGGCAACCGCGCGTTCACGGACTTCGCGGTGCATTCGCCCATCCCGCCACGCGCGGATGACCCCGGGCACAACTACAACACCCCGCGCAACGCCACGACCATCGTGGGCGGCGGTCTGCATGGCGGCGCCGATCCCGTACTGCACTGGGACGGACAGTTCGGCTCGATGGCGGAGCTGGTGGCGGGGACGCTGTCAGGCCGGAACTTCGGTTGGCTGGCGACGGAGCAAGCCCAGGCCTTCCACCAGGTGGCGCAGGTGATACGCCAGGATAACGGCGACAACGGCCTGGCCAAGAACTTCAGCGGCGGCTGGCGCTACAAGGCGCTGTTCCGGTGCGACTCACGGGTTCCGCTGGAATACCGGCTGCCGGCAGGCTATTGCGTGGACTTCTCGACGGCGACAGATGCCCAGGTGGTGGATGCGGTGTCCAGGGTGATGGCGGCCTACCTCAACAGGGTCGATTTCGCCAAGGATAGCTACGGGCGATATACCGGTTCCCCCTACGACCAGTTCCTGATAGCCAACCGGTTGCCGCGTTCGCCCAAGGCGGGTGAAACGCCCCTGGAGTACGGGGCGCGGCTGCTGAGAAGAGTGGAGGCACTGTCCAATCCGAAGTTCGTCAACGACGGGCACTTCAAGTACCACGGCCAGCGGCCGTTCGTGTTCGGCTCGCACGAAGTGCACGGGCTGATCATGTTCCTGCGCAGGCCGGCGGGGGCGGTGATCACCCCTGACGAGGTGGCCGGTTCCGGCATAGGCAACTGCGTGGCCTGCCACGCGCCGCCGGACTTCACGGATTCCATGATGCACAACACGGGCGCGACCCAGTTCGAGTACGAGGACATCAATGGCGCGGGGACTTTCGCGACCCTGGCTATACCGGACCTGGCGACCCGTGACTCCGATCCTGATGCCTACCTGCCGGTGACGGCCGAGCATCCCAACGCGGCGGAGCCTTTCCGCCGGCCGGCAGACCCTTCGGCACCCAACCGGACGGACCTGGGTGCTTGGAACATCTTCGCAAACCCGGATTTTGCCGGTCGGCAGGCTTCCCTACGCAAGTTCCTGTGCGCGATAGACACCCGGCAGTTCGCGGACTGCAGCAGCAGCGATGCGGAGCTGCTGGACCGGGCGATAGGGGTATTCAGGACGCACACCATGCGGGACATGGACGACTCAAGCCCCTATATGCACAGCGGGCACTTCAAGACGCTGGACGATGTGGCGATGTTCTACCACCATGCGGGAGAGATGGCGCGGGATGGGGAGCTGCGCAATGCCGATCCTGAGATGCAGAACATCGCGCTGGAGCATCCGGACCTGCCGGACCTGGAGGCCTTCATGGCTTCGCTGGATGAGGACTTCCAGGAATGACCTGACCTCTCCGCGAGGGGAGGGGAGGGGATTGTGGCCAAGCGTAAGGTTTGAAAGAATTCCGGCACGCTGGATCTGCGTGTCCGGCACGGATACCAAGGCCGCTCAGGAAACTGAGCGGCCTTTTCTTTTCCCCATTTAACAGGAGACCAGACATGAAGATGGGCAAGAACGATCCCAGAAGCTCCATGAGCAAGTCCGTGAAAGGCAAGCTGCCGGTGAACGTGACGGGGCGTAATCCCATCAGGTCCGCGAGCCCGGCTGAGACAGCCTGCGTGGGCGAGTATTGCCAGTCGAAAGAACCGAGCCTGAAGCAGGCTCTGGCGAAGGACCCGGTGAGCGATGCCAAACGCGACCGGGCGCTCGAAGACTGAATGCGCTTCGGTTGGCAGACCTACAGGCGTGTGCTGCAGGAAGGTTTCGATGCCTACAAGCTGGCGGGACCGCTCGCACAGTGTCCCTATGGCTCGGACGAGCGCAACGGCATCTGGGTGTTCGCCAAGCAGAAAGCCAAACAGGGCTTGAGCTTCACCCAGACTTGCCGGGCGTTCCGGCAGATGGAAGGGCTGTAAAAGGGGCCAGCAAAGTCACTGAACCTTCACGGCGGCGATGAACCCGCCATGGGTCCCTGATACGCCGATATAGTAGTAGGTACCAGCGGCATGGCCGAAGAGACCGTCGGCATCAGTGCTGCTCTCGAAGGCCATGCCATCAAGCCCGCCATAACAGAGGGGGCCGCCGGAACTGGTGACCGAGACGGGAAACAAGTTCTCGCTGGCTTTCTGTCCGATGGTGCCGGAGAGCGAACAGCCATCGGAGTCGCTGCCCGTGAAGGTGCCGTCCGGCTGGACGGTGAGCGCCAGGGCGACGGAATGGGATCCCACGTAGTAACCCTGCCAATCACCTGCGGCGAGGGCAGGAGTACCCGTGAAAGGGGTGAACGGATGCAAGGTAAAGCTGGCAGTTATCCCGTTCCCGGTGAAAATACCGGTGATGGCGGTGTCAGACGCGGTGCCGGCGAGGTGGAATACCTGCTTGGTGGTGCCGTCCTCGAAGTGCAGCCCGACCGGCACGTAGCTGGTGAGTGTGCCCGACAAGGCCGTGCTGCCAGTGAGTCTGGGCAACACATATAGGATGCCTTTGGTGTCATAGAAGAAGGCATAACCGCCCTTCGTCAGTGCGCCGTAGATGGTGACGCTAGGATCACCGGGGACGGTATAGGACCCGGTCCAGAGACCTTCCACGGCGGCGGTGCCGTTGCCGCCGGTCCCGCCACCGCCGCTAGCCGTACCATCGGCTCCGCCTCCGCCGCAGGCGGCGAGGCTGAAAGCGACCATCAGGAGCAGCGAGACGAAAGAGCAACGCATGGAGGACTCCCACCGGCATGTCGGTGGCCAGTATATCCTTGCGATCGGGAGTACCAGCCTATCCAGGCCGTGGCGAATTGACTTGGTGCGTCGTGAAATTCATTCGACCTTCACCTCGGCGACGAAGGCGGAATCTTCGCTGAAGCCACCGAGGTAGTAGTAGGTGCCGGGCGCCCCTTTGAAGTAGCCGTAGGTGTCGTAGATGCTCTCGTAAGCCAGGCCCTTGAAGGTCTTCCCGCACACCGGCTGCGGGCCAGAACTGGTCATCACCATCGAGAACAGGTCCTCACCGGGCTTGAGCTGGTCGAGGCGACCCGCGAGGCTGCAGCCGAACACGTCATTGCCGCTGATGCGCCCCATGGCATCCACCTGCAAGCTGACCGCATAGGGGGTGGGGGTGATGTAGTAGCCGCTCCACTGGCCAGCGATGAGGCCCGGTTCACCATCGAAGGCTTCCAGCGGATGGAGTTCGAGTGGTCCCGACGAGCCGTCATCGTTCTGAAGGTTTCCCGTGATGCCGCTATCGAGTACCGTGGCCTGGAGCCTGTAGGAGGCGCTGCCCCGTCCCGTGGTGAAGGCGTAACCGAGGGGCGCGAAGGCCTGCACCTCACCCTGGATGTCGAAGCTGCCATCGAAGCGGGGAAGGCGATACATGATGCCGTGGCTGTCGAAGAAGAACGCGATGCCATCCCTGCGGATGAACGCGACGGCGGGAAGGGAAAAGGCCGCTCCTGGCGCGGCATAGGTGCCGCTCCAGCGTCCTTCCACCATGACCTCCGTGCTGTCGCTGTCCTGACCCTGGTTGCAGGCGGCGAGGAACGCCATGGATGCCGCAAACAGGACCCCTAGGAGAGCACGGGATTCCCTTCCCTGCATGTGCACTTCCCTTTGTGGCACATGACGATCCGAGCTCGAACGGAAGTATAGACCAGAACTTAGGGATTAAATTCCCAAAGACATGTAACCCTGTGTTTCATGTCTGAACGATGACATGTCGGAAAGGCGAGAGGTCCGGCGCTAGACAAGGGGGATCTGCGGAGACTGAAGAAGCATGCGCGGCCAAGGCGCTGGGATCAGTGTCACTGGGCCTGGAATTCCGCCACGAAGGCGCCCTTATCGCTATGCGCTGTGACGTAGTAGTAGGTCCCGGCGGCATGGCCGAAAAGATCGAGGTCGTCGTGACTGCTCTTGTAAGCAAGCCCGGTCATGCTGCCAGCGCAGATCTGGCTCGCACCGGTGGAATGGACGGCCACCGAGAACAGATCCTTGCCCGCGTCTAGCAAAGTGAGTTTACCCGTGATGGCGCAGCCATAGGCATCATGGCCGATGACGTCGCCGGCCGCGCTCACCGTCCATGCGACATTGGACGGGATGGCGCCACCGATGTAGTTGCCAGACCAAGTGCCGGCAACGATGTCCACCTGACCGGTGGTGGGCGTGGTGGGCTTCAACTGGAAGTCAGCAAAGGCACCATTCACGAACACCTTGCCGCTCATCTGGCCGCTGGAGACGTCGCCCTTGATACCCGCAGGCAAGGAGACATCTCCGCCCGTGAAGACAAAGCTATAGGGCGGGTAGAGGGTAGACGTGCTGTCCAGTTTGCCGCCGACGATGGGAGGCACGACGAACAGGAACCCGTCATGGTCATAGAAGAATGCGGGACCGCCGTCCTCGACTACGCCCTGGAAGGGCTCATCGGTGAAAGGAGAGACTGGTTGCCAGGTGCCTTTCCATACACCACCGATATTCAGGACATCGCTACCGCCACCGCAGGCAGCAAGCGCCGCAAGTACGACTGCGCTCGGCAACAGCCTGGACATGGTCTTCATGTGGTTACCCCCCTTCCTGGAGCAGTATCAGAACTTCAGTTCGGCGGCGAAGGCGCCCTGGGAACTGGAGACGCCGACATAGAGATAGTTGCCGGCGGCGTTGCCGAACAGGTTGCCGATGTCCTCATCGGTCACGAACCCCAGGCCCGTCATGTCACCGGCACAGGCTCCGGAAGAACCGCTGCTCTTGACGGTGACTGCGACCAGGAAGGGCGCTGACTGGATCTTGGTGAGGGTGCCCACCAGGTTGCAGCCGTTCGCATCGGTGCCGGCGAACACGCCGCTGGACTGGACGGTGAGCGCCACCGCGGCGCTGCCGGATCCAAAGTAGAAGCCCTGCATGTTGCCGGCGAGATCCGCGATATCCACTACACCCGTGGACTGGGTGACGAGCGGCGTGAGCGCGAAACTGCCGGTCTCACCGTTGCCGGAGAAAGTGCCGGTGATGGAAGTATTCGAGGCAGTGCCGGTGAGACTGAAATCCTCCTTGCTGTGACCGTCGGGGAAGGTGGTGCCGAAGGTGGCATACGCGGTGAGCGTGCCACTCAGGGTGGTGCTGCCGGTCAGCTTGGGCAGCACGTAGATGTTCCCGAACTCGTCATAGAAGAAGGCATATCCGCCCTGGGCGACCGCAGCGATGATCGGCGTGGAACCGGATTGCCCGTTGATGGTGTAGGACCCGAACCAGACGCCCTGCACCGCAGCCGTAGTGGGCGGCGGATTATTGCCGCCGCCGTTGCCATAGGCGCCTGAGGTGCCGCTGCCGCAGGCGACGAGGAGCGCGGCAAGGAAGGTGAGACCCAGGCGAAGCATGAATCTGTACACGGCGGTTCTCCAGGGGAAGCCGATCCCGACATAACTTTAACGCATCCAAGACTGACATACATACGCGTCTTGCCGGCGGGCAGCAGGATGCGACACATCTACGGCGGCATATGAAGAAGAAAGCGGCAGGGAAAACCGCGCGGGCGCGGGCAGAGATACAGGGGATGCGGGAGATCGCCCAGCAGCACGCGGTCCACGCGCTGAGGAAGCTGGTGACGCTGATCGACAGCAAGAACGAGCGGGTGGCGCTCTCCGCAGCACAGACGGTTCTGGACCGGGCCCACGGCAAGGTGGCCCAGGCCATGAACCTGAAGGGTCCCGAGGGCGGGCTGACGGTGAAGATCGTGCGCTTCAGAGAGGAAGGCGGACATGCAGAGTGAACAAGAGATCGAGGCCTGCGGCTGGTGCAAGGGCGACGGCAAGGACCACGCGACGCTGGGGATGGCGCTGGTGCGGTACTGTCCGCGTTGCGCCGGCAGCGGGAGGGTGTACGTGACGAGCCGTGAATCCACCACGGGCCGGCGGCGGGTATACAAAGGTCCCGCGCCTAAGCCGGCCGTGATCGCCGCGAGACAGCAACAAGAGCTCACCGAGGCGCTGCAGAAACCGAAGAACCGCAACCGGAGGAAGGATGGCCGAAGTCACGCTGCCTAACGGCTGGCGGCCACGCACGCACCAGCGGCAGCTGTGGGACTACCTGGAAGGCGGCGGCAAGCGGGCGGTGGCGGTGTGGCACCGGCGTGCGGGCAAGGATTCCACCGCCATCAACTGGACGGCGGTGGCGGCGCATCAGCGCGTCGGCACTTACTGGCACATGCTGCCGACCGCGACCCAGGGGCGGATGGTGGTGTGGGAGGGGCGCGATGGCGAGGGCCGGCGTCTCATAGACCAGGCGTTCCCCCCCAGCCTCAGGCTGAGCGAACGCAACGACCGCATGACGATGGAGTTGAAGTGTGGATCAGTATGGCAGGTGGTGGGATCGGACAATTACGACCGACTGGTGGGAGCCAACCCCGTCGGGGTGGTGTTTAGCGAGTGGAGCCTCACCGATCCGCGTGCTTGGGACTATGTGCGACCGATTCTCGCTCAGAACGGCGGATGGGCGGTTTTTGTCTATACCCCGCGCGGGAAGAACCACGGGTCCGAGCTCTACGACATCGCCCGTCATCATGGAGACTGGTTCGCTGAGAAGCTAGGCGTCGAGGATACCGGCATCCTGAAGCCCGAGGTGGTGGCGGCGGAGCGGGCGAGCGGGATGAGCGAGGCGCTGGTGCAGCAGGAGTACTACTGCTCCTTCGAGGCGGCGAGCGAGGGCAGCTACTACGGCAAGCTGCTGGAGCAGGCCGAACAGGCGGGGAGGCTGACACGGGTGCCGTGGCAGCCGGAACTCGCGGTGGATACCTGGTGGGACCTCGGTATCGGCGACAGCACGGCGGTCTGGTTCAGCCAGCGGGCGGGACTCGAGCATCACTTCATCGACTACTACGAGTGCAGTGGCGAGGGCTTGGCCCACTACGCCAAGGTGCTGCAGGAGAAGGGCTACGTGTATGGCGTTCACTGGGCGCCCCACGACATCGAAGCGCGGGAGCTGGGCACCGGCAAGTCGCGCCTGGAGGTGGCGAAAGGCCTCGGACTCCACTTCAAGGTGGCGCCGCGGCTGTCGGTGGAGGACGGGATCGAGGCGGTGCGCAACCTCCTGCCGCGGGCCTGGTTCGACGCGGAACACTGCCGGCAGGGGTTGCGCGCGCTCAAGAGCTACCATCGGGATTTCAACGAGCGGCGGCAGGCCTACCTTCCGCATCCTGTGCATGACTGGGCGTCGCACGGAGCAGATGCATTCCGCACCGGTGCGGTGACGGTAAAGAAGGCAGCTTCTGTCACCAGCGCGCCTCGACGATCGAGACACAGAGGTTCATTCATGGGACGGTGACGATTTGACCCCCAGGCGGGCTTATGTCGCGTGGCCTCCGGCAATCGGCTCAAATGTGATTCACGGCACTTTAGGCGCGGTGTCAAAAGGCGATAAGGGAGCTAACCATTGGAGACTAAGGAAGGCGACACCATGGCCCAGGTGATCAAACTCGTGCCGGCAGGGACATTGCCGGCGAAAGATGTCCTGGCGGACGCGGAGTCCGTCGGCCTCACCGATGCGGTGGTGCTCGGCTGGGACAAGGCCGGGAACATGTATTTCAAGAGTTCTTATGCGGATGGCCCGAACGTGCTGTGGCTGCTGGAACAGGCGCGGGACGCGGTACTGGAAGCGGGGCGAGAATAAGCCAGTCGAGCACGAAGCAAGAACCCCACGCCTGAGCCGCTTTCGCTGGATCGCGACCGGCGTGGGGTTGTTCATGGACAAGAGGCGGGACTATCCCTCTCTCATTCGGCGATGGTGGCGCCCGAACCGCCCATCTCCTTGGGCAGGTCCTTCATCTTGGGCAGACCGTCATGCATGTGCAGACGGGTCTCCTGGTAGTTCACGTGGACGCCGGCCTGGTACGGGAAGCCCGGGATGACCGCAGCGTAGATGTCCACCAGGTTCCAATGCGGATGGTCCGTGAAGAGATGACCACCACAGGTCTTGCACCACTTGCGGGCGCTACGGGGAGTCTTGTTGAACGTGCCGATGTTGTCGGCGCCGCGGGTGATCTTCAACGCTTCGGGCTTCCAGAGCGTGAAGGCATTGACCGGGCCTGCCGACCAATGACGGCATGATTCGCAATGGCAATATCCCGCGCCGGCGGGCTCGCCGGCGACGGTGAACTGCACCGCGCCACAAAAACAGCTGCCTGCATAGCTCTTTGCTTCGCTCATGATTCTCAATCCCTCTGTGGTGATGAACGTTAGGTGAAAGGTGCCTGCCGGTGACGGCCACCAATCGACAAGGGCCGCAGACCCCTCCGCGGTTGGCGATATTGTCGCCACTGGCATGCCGGGGTTCCGAAAAAGTCGTCTTATCTGATCAAAACCGTGACAAGTGAGATCAAGAGCCAGCCGGTTTAAACCAGGGGGACCGCGTTCCCCGCCATGGCAGGGCCCCTGCGACACAGGACAGGAACCGGTGGATGCTTATTCCCGAGGAGAGGCAGCGGGGACGATCAGGTGAGCAGGGGGTGAGGCTCTAACGTCGAGATGTAGAAGCGGTTCTTGCCGACCTTCTTGGCTTCATACAGCGCCCGGTCAGAACCCTTCATCAGGGCCTCGGGCGTGAGGACATGGGGCGAACTCAAGGCGATGCCGACACTGCAGGACGGTTCGATAACGATATTCTCCAGCCGGAGAGGCGAGTGCACCGCGGACACGATGTGGGCCGCGACGATTTCGGCCTGGAATCGCGTGCTCACATCCGGGGCCAGGATGAAGAACTCGTCACCGCCGAGGCGGGTGACGGAATCGTGTTTCCGCAGCGCAGATCTCAGACGCGAGGCGACCTCGACCAGAAGCCGGTCGCCGATATCGTGCCCATAGGTATCGTTCACCTGCTTGAAGTCATCCAGGTCGAGGGTCATCCCGGCCACGAGCCGACCCGTTCGCTTCGACAGGGTGAGGGCCTGGGATATGCGGTCGGAGAGCATGACCCGGTTGGGGAGACCGGTCAGGTAGTCGTGGGTGGCGAGCCTCTCAGCCTCATCCTTGGCGGCCTTCAACTCGTGCTGCAGTTTCTTCAGGGGAGACACGTCGGCGACGTGGACGAATATCCCCTGCACCTTGCCGTCGACGATATGGGGAATGTATCTGGCCAGGCTGTAGCGGACGCCGCCAGGCGCGGGTATCTCGCGCTCGAAAACCTGAATCTGGCCCGCGAACGCCGCCTTGATGTAGGGGAGGTTCTTTTCATACAAGGGCCCGAGCAGGTCCTTCATGGTCATGCGGCCGATCAGGTCCTCCGGCTCCACGCCGAACCACTGAAAGTAGGCCTTGTTGGCGAAGCGGCAGACCTGATCCTGGTCCCAATACGCAAGCATCGCATCCAGGCTGTTGACGAGATTCATCACCAATTCACAGTTCTCGCCAGCTCGGCCCATAACGGTGGATTTCGGTTTCATGGATATTGTCGTGTCGCTCTCACAGGTGCCAGGTCCGGTTACGCCATGGACCGAGCCACATGACATACCTTCTGCCATCGCCGGATAACCCGCATTGATCTGGGTCAACCACGACTGCCGGGAGCGCCGCCAGGCGGGGTGGCCGGCCCTGTCGGCCAAGCGCCCCCTGCTCACGAGGTAACTATGGACATAGAACAAGCACAAAGACTGCTGGCCAGGTCCGTGGCCAAGCGCCGGCAGTGGCGGCAGGACGCGCGCGAGGACTTCGCATTCGTGGCGGGTCACCAGTGGAGCGAGGAGGACGCCTCGCAGATGGACCAGGCGCTGAGGCCCCGCACCACCTTCAACAACATCGCGCCTGTGGCGGACGCCATCGCCGGACACGAGGTGGCGAACCGGCAGGAGGTGACCTACCTGCCGCGGCAGGCGGGCAGCGCCGGAGTGAACGAGGTGCTGACGGCAGCGGCGGAGTGGGTACGGGAAGAGTGCGACGCGGAGCACGAGGAATCCGACGCCTTCTACGACGCGACGGTGTGCGGCGAAGGCTGGACCCAGACGGAACTGGAATACGACGTGGACCTGGACGGCCGCATCGACATCTCGCGGGTGGACCCGCTGGAGATGGACGTGGACCCGGCGAGCACGCGCAAGAACCACGCGGATGCAAAATGGGTCTGCCGCTCCAAGGTCTACGACCGCCGGGAAGCGCAGGAGCTGTGGCCTGAAGGCGAGTTCACGCCAGCCAACGCGATGCGCGAGGCGGATAGCCCGGTGGATGTGAT
>DATAHN010000048.1:0-4922 GCA_036263155.1 Gammaproteobacteria bacterium
AGATGATCTCCAACACCGGCACCTACGTGGACGCGCCGTTCCATAGATATGAGGGTGGCAAGGACCTCTCGGAGCTGCCCCTGGAATATCTCGTAGACCTGGAAGGTTTGGTGTTCAGGGCCCCGCCGGACCAGAAGGCGCTCGGCCCGGAGCTGTTCAGGAACGCGGAGGTGAGGGGCAAGGCGGTGCTGGTGCATACGGGCTGGGCGCGCCATTGGCGCACGGACCGGTATTTCGAGGGGCATCCTTATCTCACTGAAGCGGCGGGCATCTGGCTCAAGGACCAGGGCGCGCGCTTCGTGGGGATAGACTCCTTGAACATCGACGGCACCCAGACCGGTGCGCGGCCGGTGCACACGGTGCTGCTGGGTGCCGACATCCCCATCTGCGAGCACCTGTGCAACCTCGAACAGCTCCCGGACGCCGGCTTTCGCTTCCACGCGGCGCCGGTCAAGGTTAAGGGCTTCGGCACCTTCCCGGTGCGGGCCTATGCGATCACATGAGGAGAGCGGCGTGAAGAAGCAGATCATCCATTCCGACCAAGCTCCCAAGTCCCTGGCCGGCTATAGCCAGGCGGTGAAGTCCGGAGGCCTGGTGTTCGTCTCCGGCCAGATGCCCATGGACGCCGCTGGAAACGTGGTGGGAGAGACCATCCAGGAGCAGACGCGCCAGTGCCTCAAGAACGTGGAGGCGATCCTGCAGGCAGCGGGCAGTTCCATGGACATGGTGGTGAGCGCCACCTTCATCCTGGCGGAAGAGGGCGACTTCATCGGCATGAACGAGGAATGGGGCCGCTGGTTCCCCAAGGATCCGCCGGCGCGGCAGGGCGCCAAGATGCCCATCCGGGTCAAAGGAATGAAGGTCTCCATCGCGGTGATTGCCCAGGGCTGATCATTCCTTCTCGTCGTCCTCCGCCTCCGGCTGCTCGGAGGTGGCGACTTCGTCCGGCCTCAGGCCCGGCGGCAGTTCCTCTGCGGACACGGACTTGAACGACTCCGGGTCGTAGCCCGCGTCGCCGTCCTCGATGGGCTCCAGCGCGCCGGTCCAGTCCTCCGGCTCCTCGGTATGCTCCAGGTCGCGGCCCTTCCAGTCGTCGAAGTCGAAGGCCGTGAGGTCGCCGTCCAGGTACTGCACTTCCACGTTGCGTTCCTCGTCGTCCACCGCGATGACGCGGAACTCCTCCTCGGTGGCGAGATCGAGATACCACTCGCCCACTCGGGGCCGCAGTTGTTGTTCGCTTCTCTCCATCTTCTTTCCTCCGTCGCGTGATGTCCTCCGACTCTACTCGCCATGCGGGCGCCGGACGGTGACGCGCTTCATGCCCCGCTGCCGGGCGCGACACGTGTTCAGGTGATGACCCCACGCACGCCACAGAAGATGCGCAGGCGTGTTTTCAGTTAACCGTATCCACCATCGCATGTTCGGATGCGTGATTCAGTTCAAGTCTTGCGCGCGGCGTGCTGCGTAGAGTGGCCCTGGAGATGCGACCACACTGCGTTCCACAGTTAGGAGAGCGATATGAAGATCAAAGGATTGTTGACCATCACCGCCGTGGCCGCCGCGCTGGCCCTGCCGCTCGCTGCCCAGGCCGATGACGGCTGGAGCAATTTCTGGCAGCAAAGCTTCATCGGCGTGGACGTCGGCCGGGCCAACCACGGTGGTTCCCGTGCGACCACCATCCCGGGCTTCACCAACGACGTCAGCGACAATGACACCGGTTGGCGGCTGAACCTCGGCTATCAGTTCAACCGCGTGTGGGCCCTTGAGCTGGGTTACGTGAACCTGGGGACCACCCGGCTCACCGCGACCGGGCCCGGCGGCTCGTTCACCAGCGAGCGCAAGGCGCGCGGTTTCGTGATCGATGGCACCGCCATGATGCCGTTCACCGATACGTTCTCGGGCTTCCTGCGCCTCGGTACCATCGACGGGCATGTGCAGGAGAACAACACCTCGGTCGGCACCATCACCGTGCCTTCCAGCAGCACCAGCAGCGATGACTGGCGCGCCACCTACGGCGTCGGCCTCGACTGGCGCGTGGCGGACCACCTGAGCCTGCGCCTGGGTTGGGACCAGTACCACCAGCTCGGCAACTCGAGCAACGTGGGTGAAAACAACGTGAACTTCACGAGTCTCGGCGTGTTGTTCCGCTTCTGACCGTCAGTTAGGACCCAAGACGATGCACGAGGGGCCCGGAGCGATCCGGGCCCTTTGTCGTAGGGGTCTCCGGCGGGCTAGACTCACCCAGGTCTCGTTGCCTGGGGAGTCTTGAAGCCATGCGTCCTGAATCCATCTTCGCGCCGGTGGCGGTGCTCGTGTTCCACACGCTCCTGGTGACCTTATATACCGGCTACAAGCGCTTCAGCGCGGGCTTCGCGGGGCGCGTGAAGGGCAGCGACTTCCGCTACGGGGAGACCGCGAACGTGCCGCCCGACGTGACGGTGGCGAACCGTAACCTCATGAATCTGCTGGAGGTGCCGGTGCTGTTCTACGTGGCGGCCCTGGCCAGCTATACCACGGGGCATGTGACCATCGTCACACTTTATCTGGCCTGGCTGTTCGTGGGCCTGCGGGTAGTGCATACGTTCATCCACATCGCCTACAACCGGATCCTGTACCGGTTCGCGGCGTACGCCTCGAGCTGCCTGGTGCTGCTGGCCCTCTGGCTGTGGTTCGTCGCGGCCGTGTTCGGCTAGACTTAGGGTGTACCGAGGGGGTGCCGTGAGTTCCGAGAAGAGACCCATCGTCGTCGCCGGCAAGCGCTATGAGAGCGTGGAGGAGATGCCCGCCGAGGTGCGCCGCGTCTATGACCTGGCGCGCGCCTCCCAGGAGGATGCCTCCACCGCCGGGCCGGTGAAGCTGGTGTTCAACGGCAAGGAGTACGAGGGACTGGAGAGCATGCCGCCGGACGTGCGCAAGCTGTACCAGACCCAGCAGGTGGCGATGGAGACCTACCGGGACTTCAGCGTGGATGCCACCACCCCGCGGGCCGCCAAGGTCAATGCGCCGCCCGTCCAGGAGATGGATAAGGGTCCATCGTTCTTCAGGCGCTATCAGTGGCCGCTGATCATCTTGGGCATCATCGTCATCGTCGTCATCGCGATCTTCGCCTGACCTCAAAGCTGCTGCGCCTCGCTCTGCTTCGGCTCGCGACGCTTTGAGGGCTTCTTTTTCTATCTCTGACGACGACTTATCGTCTCGACCGCAATCCGCGCCTTGACCCGCGGCTCCGGCTGCAGCGTGATGTGCTCGATGCCGTAGCCGTCATGCAGGTGGCTGCGCAGCCCCTGGTATACCGCCTCCCACTGTCCCATGTCCTCGATCACTACGTGGGCCGAGAGCGCCACTTCCTCGGAAGACACGCACCACACGTGCAGGTCGTGGATGGATCCCACGCCTTCCACGCCGGCCATGCTGCGGCCGATGTCCCCGAGGTCCATGCCCGGCGGCACGCCTTCCAGCAGCACCTGGCCCGCATCCCGCAGCAGGCGCAGGCTGGAGATGAGGATCAGGAGCGCGATGAACAGCGACAGCAGGGGGTCGATGGGCAGCCAGCCCGTGAGCTGGATCACCACGCCGGCCGCCAGCGCGGCGCCGGAGCCCAGCATGTCGCTCAGCACGTGCAGGAGCGTGGCCCGGACGTTCAGGTTCTCGTGGCCCCGCTCCACGACGCGGTAGATGATGTAGTTGACCAGCAGCCCCGCGAGTCCGACGCCGATCACCAGCGGCGCTTGCACCGGTTCAGGATGGCGCAGCCTGGCGACCGCCTCGATGCCGATGCCGGCCATGATGCCGAGCATGAGCAGCGTGTTGACGAGCGCCGCTATCACTTCCACCCGGCCGAAACCGTAGGAATGGCGGTGGGAGGCGGGGCGCGCCGCCATCAGGCCCGCGAGGCCGGCGAGCAGCAGCGCGGCACTGTCGGTGGCCATGTGGCCTGCGTCGCCCAGGAGCGCCAGCGAATGGGCGAAGTAGCCCGCCAGGGCCTCGAGGCCCGCGAAGCCGAGCGTGACCGCGAAGGCCAACCAGAAGTGTCCCTGGCTATGGCGGTGGGAGTGGTCGTGATCGGGAGCGTGGCCGTGCATGTAGCGATAGACTATGCCGATACACAGCCGGGGGAAAGGCGTGGAAATCGTCCCGTTCTTCCATAAGTCCTCATCCACCTTCAGCTACGTGGTAGCTGATACTGCGGCCAAGCGCGCCGCCGTCATCGATCCGGCGCTGGACTACGACTCCGCCTCCGGCCGCACTGGCACCCAGTCCGCCCAGGCCATCGTCGAGCACGTCCGCGCGCGCGGCTACGCGCTCGACTGGATCCTCGAGACCCACGCCCACGCGGACCACCTCTCCGCCGCGCAGTTCATCAAGCGCGAGCTCGGCGGGAAAGTCGCCATCGGCGAGGGCATCCGAGAGGTGCAGGCCCACTTCAAGGGCCTCTTCAACCTCGGGCCGGACTTCAAGGCGGATGGCAGCCAGTTCGACCAGTTGCTCAGCGAGGGCGAGAGCTTCGCCCTCGGCGGTATCCCGGTGCGGGTCATGGCGACGCCGGGCCACACCAGCGACAGCGTGGCTTACCTCATCGAGGACGCCGCGTTCACGGGCGACACGCTGTTCATGCCGGACTCCGGTACCGCGCGCTGTGATTTCCCCGGCGGCGATGCCGGCATGCTCTACGATTCCCTCCACCGGCTGCTGTCGCTGCCGGAGGAGACACGGCTCTTCATGTGTCACGACTACGCACCGGGCGGGCGCGAGCACCGCCACCAGACCACAGTGGCGGAGGAACGGCGCGCCAACATCCACGTGAGGGACGGCACCTCGCGGGAGGAGTTCGTGAAGCTCCGGCAGGGGCGGGACGCCACACTGCCGGTGCCGGGCCTGCTGCTACCCGCCCTGCAGGTCAACATCCGCGCCGGGCGCCTGCC
>DATAHN010000049.1:0-33870 GCA_036263155.1 Gammaproteobacteria bacterium
CTCGTCCTGTCCCTGTCCGCGCCCGCCGACCACACCCTATTCACCCTGAGCCAGCCGGACCGCATCGTCATCGACGTGGACAACGCGCGGCTCAACGCCGCCCTGCCCAACGGCCGCGGCGTCATCACCGAACTGCGCAGCGCGCTGCACGACGACAAGCTACGACTGGTGCTGGACCTCTCCGCCCGCGCCATGCCCCAGAGTTTCCTGCGCCAGGGCCCCGCCGGCCCTGAGCTCGTGGTGGATCTCTTCACCGCCGGCACTGCGGTCGCCGCCGCGCCGTCCGCTCCCGCGCCGACCCCGGTGGCGAGCCTGCCGGTGTTCACGCCTCCCGCTCCGCCGCGTCATGGCCGCGACATCGTCATCGCCATCGACGCCGGCCACGGCGGCAAGGATCCCGGTGCCCACGGTCCCCAGGGCGCCTACGAGAAGAACGTGACCCTGGCGATCGCCCGCAAGCTCGCGGCGCTCATCGACCGCCAGCCCGGCATGAGAGCGGTGCTGACCCGCGACAGCGACACCTTCGTCGTGCTCAAGGAGCGCTTCGAGAAGGCCCGTGACGCCAATGCCGACCTGTTCGTCTCCATCCACTGCGACGCGGCGCGCGACAAGAGCGCGGATGGCGCCACCGTGTACGTGCTCTCGGAGCACGGCGCCACCACCGAGCACGCCAAGTTCCTGGAACGGGAAGAGAACGACTCCGACCTGGTGGGCGGCGTACGCCTCGCCGGCCTGCCACCCCAGGTGAAGTCGGTGGTGGTGGACATGTCCCAGTCCGTCGTCATGGGCATGAGCTTCGACGTGGGTTCGAGCGTCGCCAAGCAGCTCGATGCCATCGGCGCCATGCACCGCAACAGCGTGCAGCAGGCGGGCTTCCTGGTGCTGAAGGCACCCGACGTACCCTCCATGCTCATCGAGACCAACTACATCACCAACCCGCGCACCGCCAGGCTGCTCATGTCCACGGACTACCAGCAGCAGCTGGCCCAGGCCATCTTCACCGGCGTGGACAACTACTTCTCCCATTACCCGCCGCCGGGCACCCAGTACGCGGTGGCCAAGCAACAGCGGGACGGCCGGGCGTCGGGCATGCTGGCTTCGGGCGTGGGTATCGGGCCACAGAAATAGACACTGTTCCGGGCAGCCCTGTCCGGGTCCGTCTGATTCACGTTTCTCCCTTACGGTAAGCTAAGGCCCTCCCAAGCCTTAGGTTCTCCATGCCCATCCGCGAACTGCCCCCCCAGCTCGTGAACCAGATCGCCGCCGGTGAGGTGGTGGAGCGGCCGGCGTCCGTGGTCAAGGAGCTCCTGGAGAACGCCCTGGACGCGGGCGCCACCCGCGTGGAAGTGGAGGTGGAGGGCGGCGGCGCGCGGCTCATGCGCGTGCGCGACGACGGCGGCGGCATCCCGAAGCAGGAGCTGCCGCTGGCGGTGGCGCGCCACGCCACCAGCAAGATCGCGAGCCTGGAGGACCTGGAGCGGGTCGCGACCCTGGGGTTCCGGGGCGAGGCGCTGCCGAGCATCGGCGCCGTGGCGCGTCTTTCCATCACCTCCCGCACCCAGGACAGCGAGCATGCCTGGCGCCTGGAAGGGGACGGGCACGGCCGTTATGCGGAGCCCGCGCCCGCGGCCCATGCCCGGGGCACCAGCGTCGAGGTGCGGGATCTCTTCTTCAACACCCCGGCCCGCCGCAAGTTCCTGAAGAGCGAGGCCACGGAGTTCGGCCACCTGGACACGGCGGTCCGGCGCATCGCGCTGGCGCGTCATGATCTCGACGTGCAGCTCAGGCACAACGGCCGGCCGGTGCTGGCGCTGCACGCCGCCAGCGATCTTCCCGGCATCGAGCGGCGCCTGAAGGAACTGGTGGGTTCTGAGTTCATCGGGCAGGCCTTCCATATCGAACAACAGGCAGGTGGCTTAAGGCTCACGGGCTGGCTCGCGCGCCCGACCTTCTCCCGCAGCCAAGCCGATCTTCAGTACTTCTACGTTAACGGCCGGGTGGTGCGCGACAAGCTGCTGGCCCACGCGGTGCGCCAGGGTTTCCATGACGTGCTGTTCCATGGCCGCCATCCCGCCTACGTGCTGTACCTCAAGCTCGATCCCGCGCGGGTGGACGTGAACGCCCATCCTGCCAAGCACGAGGTGCGCTTCCGCGACAGCCGCCTGGTGCACGACTTCGTGTTCCGTACCGTGCAGGAGGCGCTGGCCGCGACCACGCCACAGCCCCAGGGTGCGGGCATGCCTGCATCCGGTGGCAGCGCCATGTGGCCCATGGCCCCGGGCTATCGCCCGGCGGGGCTCGACCCGCAGCAGATGCCCATGCAGGTGGCCGAGACGCTTGCTGCCTATGCGCAACTGCACGCCGACGGCGCAACCCTCCCGGTGGCCGCTCCGGCGCAGGGTTCCGGTGTGCCTCCGCTCGGTTATGCGCTGGCGCAGCTCCACGGCATCTACATCCTCACCGCCGCGCCCGACGGCCTCATCCTGGTGGACATGCACGCGGCCCACGAGCGCATCACCTACGAACGCATGAAAGCGGCGTTGGAGCAGGGCAGCGTGGTCACGCAGCCGCTGCTGGTGCCCATCACGCTCGCCGTGAGCCGCCGGGAGGCGGATCTGGCTGAGAGTGCAGTCACGATGCTCGCGGCCGGTGGCTTCGTGGTGGAGCGCCGCGGCCCTGAGAGTCTCGCCATCCGCGAGGTGCCGGCGCTGCTGGCGAAGGAAGACGTCGCCGCGCTGCTGCGCGACCTGCTGGCGGACCTGGCGGAGCATGGCGAGAGCCGGCGCGTGGACGAATCCCTGGAGCGGGTGCTCGCCACCTCCGCCTGCCACACCTCGGTACGGGCGCACCGGGAGTTGACGCTCGCCGAGATGAACGCGCTCCTGCGGGACATGGAACGTACGCCGCGCGCCGACCAGTGCAACCATGGCCGCCCCACCTGGACGCGCCTTACGCTGCCGGAACTAGACCGCCTGTTCCTGCGCGGCAGATGAACGACAAGCCGGTAGCGCTGTGCATCATGGGGCCCACCGCCTCGGGCAAGACTGCCTTGGCGGTGGAGTTCGTGCGCCGGCTGGGCTGCGAGATCGTGAGCGTGGACTCGGCCATGATCTATCGCGGCATGGACATCGGCACCGCCAAGCCCGGGCCCGAGGTGCTGGCGGTGGCGCCGCACCGCCTCATCGACATCCTCGATCCCGCTGAGAGCTATTCCGCCGCGCGCTTCCGGGAGGATGCGCTCGCCGCCATGCGCGAGATCACCGCCGCGGGCCGGGTGCCGCTGCTCACCGGGGGCACGATGCTTTATTTCGATGTGTTGCAGCACGGCATCGCGCCGCTGCCGGACGCCGATCCCGCGCTGCGCGCGGAGCTGGACGCCCGCGCCGCGCGGGAAGGCTGGGCCGCGTTGCACGCCGAGCTCGCGCGCCTGGATCCCAAGGCCGCCGCGCGCATCCATCCCAATGACCCGCAACGCATCCAGCGCGCGCTGGAGGTGTGTCACATTTCCGGCCGTCCGCTCTCGGAACTCCAGACGGCCGCCGCGGTCGAAGCCGGGGAATACCGCTACATCAAGCTGGCGGTGGCGCCCACCGACCGCGCGGTGCTGCACCAGGCGATCGAGCGGCGTTTCCATACCATGATGGAACAGGGTTTCCTGGAAGAGGTGCGTAACCTGCATGCACGCGGCGATCTCGACGCAGGCATGCCGTCCATGCGCGCTGTTGGATATCGCCAACTTCTGGAATATCTGGAAGGGGCCTGCGGTCTTGATGAAGCGGTCCGCCGTGGCGTCGTCGCCACACGCCGTTACGCGAAGCGGCAGCTCACATGGTTGCGCGCGGAGACGGATGTAGAGTGGTTCGAGACGGGTTCATCGGAACTCGTGGAACGCGCGCTCGCGCGCGCGGTGCGCGACCTGTATCCAAGGTAAATGACGGCCTCTGTGATACAATTGGCTATAATATGTACAGAACCATGGGCCTACCCAACCGGCCTGCAACTACAACAAGGAGAAGCACCATGGCGAAAGGTCAATCGCTGCAAGAGCCGTTCCTGAACGCCTTGCGGCGCGACAAGGTGCCGGTCTCGATCTATCTCGTGAACGGCATCAAGCTCCAGGGGCAGATCGAATCGTTCGATCAGTTCGTGATCCTGCTCAAGAACAGCGTCAGCCAGATGGTCTACAAGCACGCCATCTCCACTGTCGTGCCGGGCCGGCACGTACACGTGGGTCCGGCTCCGGGCCACGAGGCCGAGGCTGGCAACGAAGGCGGCGGCGAACATCATTGAGCCTCACGGCTCCGGGATACCAGGTTGTTTGAACGCCCGAAGAGCGGCGAACGCGCCGTCCTGGTCCATCTCGACCTGAACTCAGACCACGGCGAGGTATTGCTCGCCGAATTCGCCGAGCTCGCCCGCGCCGCCGGTGCCGAGGTGCTGGCCACCGTCACCGGCAGCCGCCGCGTTCCCGAGCCGCGTTACTTCATCGGCGAAGGCAAGGCCGCTGAAGTGGGCGAGCGCGTCAAGGAGCTCAAGGCTGACCTCGTGCTGGTGAACCACGCGCTCAGCCCCAGCCAGGAGCGCAACCTGGAGAAGCTGCTCTCCTGCCGCGTCCTCGACCGCACCGGTCTCATCCTGGACATCTTCGCCCAGCGCGCCCGCACCTTCGAGGGCAAGCTGCAGGTGGAGCTGGCCCAGCACCGGCACCTGGCCACGCGCCTGGTGCGCGGCTGGACCCACCTGGAGCGGCAGCGCGGCGGCAGCATCGGCCTGCGCGGTCCCGGCGAGACCCAGCTCGAGATCGACCGCCGCCTCATAGGCAAGCGCATCGACATGCTCGAGAAGCGCCTCGAGCGCGTCGGCGACCAGCGCGAGCAGGGCCGCCGCACCCGCCAGCGCCATGACGTGCCCACGGTCTCGGTGGTGGGTTATACCAATGCCGGCAAGTCCACCCTGTTCAACGCCCTGACCGGCGCCGAAGTGCTGGCGGCGAACCTGCTGTTCGCCACCCTCGACCCCACCCTGCGGCGCCTGCAGCTCGGCGACGCCACTCAGGCGGTGCTGGCGGACACGGTGGGGTTCATCCGCGACCTGCCCCATGACCTGGTGGCGGCATTCCGCTCCACCCTGCAGGAGACGGAGGAAGCCACGCTGCTGCTGCATGTTGTGGACGCCGGCGATCCGGAGCGGGACGAATACATCGAGACCGTGAACGCGGTACTCACTGAAATCGGTGCCGATAAAGTCCAGCAGATCGAGGTGTTCAACAAGATCGACCTCACCGGCCAGGCTCCCGGCGTGGAGCACGGGCCGGACGGGCTCGCGCGCCGCGTGTGGGTGTCCGCCGCCACCGGCGCCGGCCTCGACCTCCTGCGCCACGAGATCTCCGGGCGGCTCAAGAGCGACGTGGTGCACGGCTGGATACGCCTGTCCCCGGCCCACGGCCGCGCCCGCGCCGCGTTCTTCGACATGGGGGCCGTGAAGAACGAGAAAGGGGACGAGCAGGGCGGCTACCTCTTGGAAGTGGAGCTGCCGCGCCGCGAGTACCAGCGGCTCTGCCGCCGCGAGGGCCTGGAACCGGAGGCTTTGGGCGCCTGAGCGGCCCGGTCCATAACCCGGTATAATCTGACCACGGGCGGTCCTGAAAAGGGCGCCCGTTTTTTGTGCCCGCCGCTCCGGCGGATTTAAGAGGTCCCGAGGATGCTGGTGCCGTTCTTGAGCGCGGTCGGGTTGATGCTGGTGATGGAGGGCATCGCGCCCTTCGTCGCGCCCCGTGGCTTCCGCCGCACCCTGGCCGCCGTGGTGCAGGCGGACGACCGGGTGCTGCGTTTGGTCGGCCTGCTCAGCATGGCGGCGGGCGTCGTGGTCCTGTACCTGGTGCGGAGTTGAGCATGGGCAAGAATGTAATAGTGATAGGGGCCCAGTGGGGCGACGAAGGCAAGGGCAAGCTGGTGGACTGGCTCACGGATCGCGCCGCCGCGGTGGTGCGCTTCCAGGGCGGCCACAACGCCGGCCACACCCTCGTCATCGGCGGCGAGAAGACCGTGCTCAAGCTCATCCCCTCCGGCATCCTGCGGGAGGACGTGCAGTGCCTCATCGGCAACGGCGTGGTGCTCTCGCCCACGGCGCTGTTCGAGGAGATCGCCATGCTGGAGAGCAAGGGCGTGCCGGCGCGCCGCCGCCTCAAGATCTCTCCCGCCTGCCCGCTGATCCTGCCGTCCCACGTGGCGCTGGACAAGGCGCGCGAGCACGCCAAGGGCGCCGCCAAGATCGGCACCACTGGCCGCGGCATCGGCCCGGCCTACGAGGACAAGATCGCGCGCCGCGCCGTGCGCGTGGCGGACCTGTTCCACCGCGAGCGCTTCGCCGCCAAGCTCGGCGAGGTGCTGGATTACCACAACTTCGTGCTCAAGAACTACTTCCGCACCGAGCCGGTCTCGTTCCAGCAGACCCTCGAGCAGTGCCTCGAGCTCGTGCCGCAGCTCGAGCCCATGGTGGCGGACGTCACCGCCATCCTCTACGAACTCAATGAGCGCGGCGAGAACATGCTGTTCGAGGGCGCCCAGGGCGCGCTGCTCGACGTGGACCACGGCACCTACCCTTACGTGACCTCGTCCAACACCACCGCCGGCGGCGCCGCCACCGGCACCGGCCTCGGCCCCCGCTACTTCAGCCAGGTGCTGGGCATCGTCAAGGCCTATACCACCCGCGTGGGCGAGGGCCCCATGCCCACGGAACTGTTCGATGCGATGGGAGAGCACCTGGCACGCCGCGGCCACGAGTTCGGCTCCGTCACCGGTCGCCCGCGCCGCTGCGGCTGGTTCGACGTGGTGGCCCTGAGGCGTTCCATCATCAACAACAGCGTGAGCAGCGTCTGCATCACCAAGCTGGACGTGCTGGACGGCCTCGACACCATCCGCATCTGCGTGGCCTACAAGACGCCGCAGGGCGAGGTGAAGATCGCACCCACCGGCGCCGAAAGCTTCGCCGAGTCCGAGCCGGTGTACGTGGACATGCCCGGCTGGAAATCCTCCACAGTGGGCATCACGAAGTACGAGGAGCTTCCGGAGAACGCCCGGGCCTACCTCAAGAAGGTGGAGGAACTCATGGGCGTGCCGGTGGACATCATCTCCACGGGGCCTGACCGCACCCAGACCATCGTCCTCAAGCATCCCTTCGACTGAGGGATACCTGCTCTCCAAAAGAAAAAGGCGCGCCGGATGGCGCGCCTTTTTTCTTGGATGGGCTCTTGGACTAGTTCCTGAAGTCCCACTGCACCTTGAAGATCACCGAGTTCCCTGAGGCCACCACCGGCTGGCCCAGGCCATCGGTCTCCGACACGAGGCCGTGGTTGAACACCAGGTAGATGTTGCTCGCGCCGCCCACGATCCAGCGCAGCCGGGTGTTGTAGCTCACGCCGTTCACCACATCGTTGTTGTACTGCATCTGGGTGGAGATGTAGAGCGTGGGTGTGAACGCGTAGGTGCCGGTGAGCGTGCTGAGGCGCGTGGCGCCGTCACCCTGGGGCGAGTAGTAGAACAGCCATTCCTGGGTCGCCGACAGTACCAGCCGCCCCGACGGCGTGTTCCAGTTCACCTGCACCGAGGGATGGTGGGCGGTGCCGGCGTAGAACGTGCCCTGGGAGTCGATGATGCGGAACCACAGGGTCTTCGAGGTGGGCGAGTTGAACTGGATGCGGCGGCGGTTCCAGGTGTACTGGCCCGCCGGCACCGTCACGCCCGGTACGATCTCGAAGGAGGACACCGGGGCGTCGTAGTCCTGATAGACGTCTCCCTCCCAGTACCAGCCGCCTTCCGTCAGCATCTCCGGGCTGAAGAACCACTCCGAGCTCTGCTTGCCGCCGGCACTGCCGGGGCCGAAACCGTCGTCCTCGCTGTAGTGGCCGTAGAACCAGAAGCGGTGCACCCAGTTGAACCAGCTGTCCTTGGCGGGACGCGGCTGGTAGCCGAGTTCGTTCATGTAGTGGCGCGTGCCGGGACGGGGCAGGAACCCCAGCGCCGGGTCCAGCGCCTCGCCGAACTGGCTGTACTGCACGTGGGCGTACCACAGGTCGTTCGGGTACTCCGCGTCCACGCCGAAGCCGTTCGTGTTGCCCGCCGGCAGGTCGCCGGTGGAGTGGCCGACCCATCCGGCGAAGTTCAGGTTCTTGTCGCCCTGGAAGTTGGAAGTCTTCCAGGTCGCGTCGGCGCCCACGAAGGTGTTGGAATCGAGCCCGGCGGGGTCGCCGTGGGTCACCAGGGTGCCGAGCTGCAGCTCGGGATCCAGGTTGTAGGTGCCGCGGCCCACGAACAGGTTGGTGCTCTGGGAGACCGGGCTATTGCCCATCTGCGTGTCCAAGAGCGCCAGCGATCCCTGGTCCGACTGGCCGATGAGCTTCACGCCCTCGTCCAGCGAGACCTGCTCGCCGTTCACGAGGCCGATGGTGCGCGAGTTGAAGGGGATGAACGTGGTGCCCAGGTTGTAGCCGAAGCTCAGCAGGTTCGAGCCCTGCAGGAAGAACTGGCGCTTCTCCGGGAAGAACAGCGGGAAGCGGGTGGTGTTGATCTGCTGCTGGTCCGCGTCGGCTTCCGCGAAGTCCGTGTGGTAGGTGAAGAGTCCCGCGAGCGCCGGGTTGAAGTTGTACTTGAGGTCGAAGCCGGTGTTGCTGGTGGTGCCCTTGCCGGTCTGGTACTTGGCCAGGCCATAGGGCTGGAAGTCGAGGCCCTTGCCCTGCTGCATGCCCTGCATGCCGGTGAGCAGGCCCTCGCGCTGCAGTTGGTACACGGAGGAGTCCAGCGTCGTACCGGACCAGTCCAGGGTCAGGAGGTCGCGCGGCACGTTGCGGGCCAGATTGAAGCCCCAGCGGGTGAGGCCGTCGGTGAACTGCAGGCTGCGGGTGTCGATGGCGATCTCGGCGGTCCAACCGTGCTCGTCCCGGGTCACCACCGCGTCCCAGATGCCATCCCAGTTGTAGTCCACGCCGTCGTTGCTGTTGATGGCCGGGGTGGGGGACTGCAGGCCGTCGGCCATGGCGCCGGCGGAGTTCACGCGGAACACGTAGGCGAAGCGGTGGGTGCCGAAGGTGTCCAGCATGAACAGCACGTTGTCGTCGTCGCCCTGCCAGCCGTCGCGCACCAGGGTATGGCTGATGGAGCGGCTCGGGTCCGGATCCTCGCAGCGCAGGCCGATGTAGAGGGTGTGGTCGTCCCGCAGCAGCAGGACCTTGGTGTGGTAGGGGGTAGGCTCGCCCGGGTGGGGACTCTGCTGGGTGATGTCCTCGATCACCCCGGCTTGGCTCCAGGCCGCCTCGTCCAGGCGTCCGTCCACGCTGATGGCACCGCCCTCCAGATGGCCGGCCTGGATCTCGGGAATCTCGTCCTGCGCCATAGCCGGCAGGCACAGGCCCGCCAGCAGTACTGCCAGGACCCCACTTGCCGCTTTACCCCGCCGGCTGGGAGTCGGATTTTTCTGCATGTCCCTTGGATGCCATGAGGAGCCAAAAGGTTTTACGTTTTGACACAAAACCAGGAATATTTTTGGCGGGCAGGGTATCGGACCCGGGAACGGCGTACCAGGGAGGGGTCTGTGATTCGAAAGCTTAGATCGGTGTCCGGCGCACGCCGGCATGGGACCAGAGCCGGCGTAGCAGCAGACCGGACAGCAGCAGGCAGGCCACCACGGCAGCGTACTCGCTGAGCGAGACCCCCACGCCGAAGGGGAACCAGATGCCGGGCACATGCAGGAGCGAGAGTTCGCCGCTGAACAGCACTACGCCCTGAGCCAGCACCGCCGGCAAGGCATACCAACCCTCGCGCCCGGAACGGCGGATGCCGAGGTAAGCGATCAGCACATAGCTCAGCAGGAAAGCCCAGTGCACGCCGCTCCTGAGGTAACCCAGCGCCTGTGACCAGGGAGGCGGGAAGCTGGCGAAGCTGGCATGGAACAGCCAGGGCCGGGCCAACTGGCTGAGCGCGTAAATGCCGGCGAGCGCCGCCACCGCCTTCGGCAGCCATCTCGGCGTATCCAGCTTGAACCAGGCGCGCCAGGCCATCATCCAGGCGCCGAGGGCGCAGGGAGCGATCATGCCGAGGATGAAGATCACGAAACCCTGGATGGTCTCGACCTGGAACCAGAAGAAGAACGCCTGGTTGCCGCGCTGCAGGGCGGAGCAGAGCAATGCCGCGGCGAGCCAGGTATAGGCTTTGTCGGCGCGGGCCAGGGGCCAGAGGCAGAGCGCCATGATCGCCGTCAGCAGCATCATCGTCGCGGGCGCCACGTCCACGGCGTAGCCCTCGACGATCTTGAGCCACTGCATGTGGTAGCGGGCATCGATGGCCTCCGACGTGCCGATGGCGGGAGCCACGTGGATGCCGCCGACGCCGGGCGCGTTCCCGTTCCAGGGACCCATCCAGACGCGGATCGCGAGCGTATGCGTCCCGCCCTTCGCCAGGTCCGGAGGCAGCTCGAAACGGCGCGGGTAGTGGGTACCGTGGGCGGTGGGCGTCGTGCCGGAGAAGTCGCCGACGCCGCCCAGCAGGTGGCCATCGGCGTAGACCTGGTAGCTGCTGTCCACATCCCAGGGCCCGAGCAGAGCCAGGGTCTCGCCGGGCGGCGGTGTGACCGTGACTCGCAGGCGATACCAGGCATAACCGTCGTAACCGGGGTGCCCCTTCGAGGCCCAGCCAGAGGTGTAGGGCGTGATCCCCACGTCACCATCGTTCGCGTCCGGTGGCGCCGAGAGATCCATGTCCTCCCAGGCGGAATCGTCGAAACCGGGATCGGCCCAGCGCGGATCGTCGCCGATATGGAACTTCCAGGGACCGTCCAGGTTCACCACGGCACGGCCCAGGGTGACGGCATCGCTGGCATCTGCTGCACCAGCCCAGGCGGTGAGCAGCAGCAAGAGGCAAATCGGGAGAGACAGCCTGCGGCGCATGGTCGACCTCTATCTCCGGCGAGGGCCGGATGGGGATTTAGATGTCGTGGTCCCGGTTAGTTCCGGCCCGACTTTGGATTTCCGGTCGGATAGAGGATTGACGCGGATCAACGGGATTTATCGGGCATGGATGCCCGGGCCGGACTAACGCCGGCAAGGATATCGATTTGCAGTGCAAGGGACGGCGGTCACAGAGAGAATTAAAGACTTGGTGCCCAGGAGAGGGCGAAAGCGGTGCTTTCATGCGGCCACTGGTCGCATCCGCTTGAGCGACCCGCCAGGGATGGCGGGGCTGGAAGGCGCACCAGGGATGGGTCTGTGATTCGAAGAAGGAACTTAGAACTGGTGCCCAGGAGAGGGCGAGGACGGTGTTTTAATGCGGGCACTGCCCGCATCCGTCCGAGCGACCGGACAGGACGTCCGGTCAGGGCTACCGTCAGAAAGGGTCACGATTAAAGTCGCCAGGGACGGCGGTCGCAGAGAGAATTAAGAACTTTGGTGCCCAGGAGAGGACTCGAACCTCCACGGTGTTACCCGCTAGTACCTGAAACTAGTGCGTCTACCAATTCCGCCACCTGGGCTTTAGGGGCGCGAAGGGCGGGCACTTTACCGGCCCCTTCGGTGGGTGTCAATGCGCCTACTCCCTTGAAAGCCCTCTAAAAATCAGCGTTTTTCACCGCCGGCGCGGACTTAGCCGCCGCGCTCCGCTATCCTGCACGCCATGAGACGCAAAAAAACCCGCAACCAGCCTTCCCGCCGCCGTTCCAAGCGCGGTACCGACCCTTACGCCGAGCGGGAAGCCCTCAAGTACGCCCGCCCCATCGCGAGCCGCGAGGCTATCCTGGAGTGGCTGACGGAAGCGGACCAGCCCCTCTCTTTCGAGCGCCTCACCCATGACCTGAAGCTCCACGACGCGGTGGACATCGAGGCCCTGAACCGGCGCCTGGGTGCCATGTTGCGGGACGGCCAGCTGGTGCAGAACCGGCGCGGCGAGTACTGCCTGGTGAAACGCCTGCCGCTCACCGCCGGCACCGTGATCGGCCACCGCGACGGCTTCGGCTTCCTCAAGCCCGACGAGGGCGGCGACGACATCTTCCTGCCACCGCGCCAGATGCGCGAGCTCATGCATGGCGACCGCGCGGTGGTGCGCGTGCAGGGCGTGGACCGGCGCGGCCGCCCCGAGGGCTCGCTGGTGGACGTGCTGGAGCGCAACACCACCGAGCTGGCCGGCCGCTACGTGGAGGAGCGTGGGGTGAGCTTCGTGGTGCCGGACAACGCGCGCATCTCCCACACCGTGCAGGTGCCGGTGCCCGAGCGCGGCGGTGCCCGCACCGGCCAGATGGTGGTGGTGCAGATCACCCAGCAGCCCGGCAAGCAAAGCGAGGTCATCGGCCGCGTCAGCCGCGTCATGGGTGAGCGCAATGCCGCCGGCATGGCGACGGAGCTCGCGATCCACGCCCATGCATTGCCCCATTCCTTCCCGCCGGAAGTGGAGCAGGAGGTGCAGGGCCTGCGGCCGGAAGTGCCGGAAGAGGCGAAGCAGGGCCGCCTGGACCTGCGCGCGACGCCGCTCGTCACCATCGACGGCGAGGATGCCCGCGACTTCGACGACGCCGTGTTCTGCGAGAGGCAGGGAGACGGCTTCCGCCTGTTGGTGGCCATCGCCGACGTCTCCCACTACGTGAAGCCCAGCACCTCGCTGGACCGCGAGGCCCAGAAGCGCGGCAACTCGGTGTACTTCGCCGACCGGGTTATCCCCATGCTGCCGGAGGTGCTGTCCAATGGCCTCTGCTCCATCAACCCCCACGTGGACCGCCTGTGTATGGTCTGTGAGATGCGGGTGGACAAGGATGGCGAAGTCAGCCGCGCCCGCTTCCACGAGGCGGTGATGCGTTCCGCCGCCCGCTTCACTTACACCAAGGTCGCGAAGATCCTGGTGGACAAGGACCCGGACCTGCGGCGCGAACATGCGGCCCTGGTGCCGCACCTTGAGACCTTGTACGCGCTCTACCATGTGCTGCACAAGGCCCGGCAACGGCGCGGCGCCATCGACTTCGATACCACCGAGACCAAGGTGGCGTTCGACGCACAGGGGGGCATCTCCGCCATCGTCCCGCAGGTGCGCAACGACGCTCACAAGCTCATCGAGGAGTGCATGATCGCCGCCAACGTGCAGGCGGGGAAGTTCCTCGCCAAACACAAGCTGGCCACCCTGTACCGCGTGCATGCCGGTCCCAAGGAAGAGAGCCTGGAGAAGCTGCGCGTCTTCCTCGGCACCCTCGGCCTCAAGTTCGGCGGCGGCACCGCGCCGGAGCCGATGCACTACGCCAAGCTGCTGGAGAAGGTTCAGGAGCGCCCCGACAAGGAGCTCATCCAGACCGTGCTGCTGCGCTCCCTGGCCCAGGCGGTCTATACCCCGGAGAACGTGGGCCATTTCGGCCTCGCGCTGGATTTCTACGCCCATTTCACCTCGCCCATCCGTCGTTACCCGGACCTCTTGGTCCACCGCGCCATCCGCCACGTGGTGCGCGGCGGCGAGGGCCGCAGCTTCGGCTATTCCGGCGGGCAGATGGAGCAGCTCGGTTCCCACTGCTCCATGACCGAGCGGCGGGCTGACGAGGCCACCCGCGACGCCCTGGACCGCCTCAAGGCCGAATACATGCGGGACAAGCAGGGTGAAGAATTCGAGGGCCTGGTCACCGGCGTCACCAATTTCGGCCTGTTCGTGCAGATCAAGGGCCTCTACGTGGAGGGCCTGATCCACGTGACTTCGTTGCCGAACGACTACTACGACCATGACGCCGTCGGCCACCGCCTGGTGGGCGAACGCACCGGCCGGGTGTTCCGGCTCACGGACACCGTGCGGGTGCGCGTCGCTGCCGTGAACGTGGACGAGCGCAAGATAGATTTCGAGCTCGCGGCGCTGCCCGAGCCTGGGCGCGGTGGCGGCCATAAGCCGCGTCCGCCCAAGAGGAAGCAATGAGAGAACGGGAACTGATCTACGGCCTGCATGCCGTCACCGCGCTGCTGGAGGGCGGCGGCAAGGTGCATTCGCTATGGATGCTGGACAGCCGCCACGATGACCGTCTCACGCGCGTGGCGGAACTGGCGCAGCAGGCCGGCGTGAAGGTGCAGCGGGTGCCGCGCGCCGAGCTCGACCGGCTCACCCATGACGCGCGCCACCAGGGCGTGGCGGCGGAGGCGGAAGGCGCTGAGCTCAGGGACGAGGGCGGCCTGATGCCGCTCCTGGATCGGCTCGACGGGCCGCCGTTCCTGCTGGTGCTGGACGGCGTGCAGGACCCCCATAACCTCGGTGCCTGCCTGCGTTCCGCGAACGCAGCCGGCGTGCACGCGGTGATCGCCCCCAAGGACCGCTCCGCCGGCCTCACCGCCGTGGCCCGCAAGGTCGCCTCCGGCGCGGCGGAGGTCACGCCGTTCTTCCAGGTCACCAATCTCGCCCGCACCCTCAGGGACCTCAAGGAGCGCAATGTCTGGCTGGTGGGTCTCGCCGGCGAGGCGGACCAGAGCCTCTACGAGATGGACCTGAAAGGCCCCATCGCGATCGTCATGGGCGCGGAGGGGGAGGGCATGCGCCGCCTCACCAAGGAAAACTGTGACTTCCTGGCGAAGATCCCCATGGGCGGGCAGGTGGAGAGCCTCAACGTCTCCGTCGCCACGGGCGTGACCCTCTTCGAGGCCCTGCGTCAGAGGCAAGCTAAGAAGAAATAAAAAAAGAGGCGCCTCCTTTGCGGGAGGCGCCCATCACATGAGACGACTCGGGGTGAAACCGTCTCAGTTGCCTTTCTGCGCCGTGCCGCGCTTCACGAACAGGCAGTCGAACTCCATCGCCCAGGTCTTGCCGCCGTCCTTCGAGGCCACGGAGGTCTCGCGAACGCCTTCACCTTGCTTGGCCCAAGTGATCCTGTGGTGCACTTCGGTGCCGTCCTTGGCTGTGGTGGTGGCGGTCATCGTCAGCACGCCGTCCTTGAAGTTGCCGTCCTGCAGCCACAGGCCGGCGCCGTTGTTCACCCAGCTCTGGTGCCAGTGCTTGAGGCTTGGCACATAGAGTGAGTAGCTCTCGCCGATCAGTCCGTCCACCTGCTCGTACTTCTCATGCAGCGCGCAGCCGTCCAGCACCGGCGTGATCACCGCGTGGGCGATGGAAGGGCCCTTGCCGTCCGGGTGGTCCCCCATGTCGATGGTGTCCCAGTCGCCGATCCAGAAGTCGAGCTGGTGGTACACCGCGTCGTCACAGTAGTGGTGCAGGGCCGGCTTGGCATCGGCGCCGGCGGCAGCGAGCTGGGTCTCGGCCTGGGCCGTGAGGCCGGTGCCCAGGAGGGCGACGGCGAGTAGGGTGCGGATTTGCATCAGAGGTGTTCCTAGGGATTGCGAGGCCCTAAGAGATAACACGCGATCACCGGCGCGACCCGCCGTTTTCGGACTTGGTCAGGATTCGTCGAGGCTGCTCCCGGATCCGTCGTGGCGGGATCAGGCGGCTGCTGCGTCCTCGGCCTCCATGAGCGCTTCCAGCACGTCGATGCGGGCGTTCCAGATGTTGCGCTGGCCGGCCATCCAGGCGGCCGCTTCGTCCAGGGGCCGCGGTTCCAGGCTGAGCAGGTGCTCGCGGCCGGCCCGGCGGCGGCGCACCAGGTGCGCCCGTTCCAGGATGCGGATGTGCTTGGACACCGAGTTCAGGGAGATGGGGAAGGGCGCGGCCAGTTCCGTGACCCGGGCTTCCCCACGGGCCAGGCGCTGCAGGATGGCCCGGCGGGTGGGGTCCGCCAGGGCTCCCAGGGTCAGGTCCAGGGTGGCAGGTCGAGCCATGGATTTAATATTCATCCATATGGATTAATGATAGCTCAGTTTCGGCCCCTGTCCAGCCCTGGTTCCAGGCGGAGGGCTGTCCTAAGCCACTGAATTTGCAAGCCCACAGAGCCTGTGGCATCATGCGCGCCCTTCCGTCGAGACCCGCCGGAAGCCCTTGCTACACCGCTTTGACGGGTAGCCGGTCAGTCCATAAGGAGCTTCGATTGAGACACTACGAGATCGTGTTTCTGGTCCACCCTGACCAGAGCGAACAGGTGCCCGCGATGGTCGAGCGTTACCGCTCGATGATCGAGTCCGAAGGCGGCAAGGTGCACCGCATGGAAGACTGGGGCCGCCGCCAGCTCGCCTATCCCATCGCCAAGGTCCACAAGGCCCATTACGTGCTGATGAACATCGAGTGTGGCCAGTCCACCCTCAATGAGCTCGTCGGCATGTTCAGGTTCAACGACGCCGTGCTGCGTCACCTGGTGGTGCGCCGCGAGGAAGCCGTCACCGAGCCCTCCGCGCTGGTCAAGCCGAGGGACGAGGAGAAGGAAGGCCGCGCCGAGCGCTTCGACGACGACCGCGACGACGATCGCGAGCCGGCGTAATCCCAAAGAATTCGAGAGGACAAGCACATGTCACAGCAGCGTTTTTTCCGTAAGCGCAAGTTCTGCCGGTTCACGGCGGAAGGCGTCGTCGAGATCGACTACAAGGACCTGGCCACCCTCAAGGGCTATGTCACCGAGACCGGCAAGATCGTGCCGAGCCGCATCACCGGCACGCGCTCGAACTACCAGCGCCAGCTCTCCCTCGCCGTGAAGCGCGCCCGCTTCCTGGCGCTCCTGCCCTACACCGACCAGCACTGAGGAGGTAACTAGCAATGGAAGTCATCCTCCTGCAGAAGGTCGATAACCTCGGCAACCTGGGCGACAAGGTCAAGGTGCGTGCCGGCTACGGCCGCAACTTCCTCATCCCCCAGGGCAAGGCCAAGCCTGCCACCGCGAAGAACATCGAGGAGTTCGAGAAGCGCCGCGCCGAGCTGGAGAAGCTCGCCGCGGAGCACCTGTCGGGCGCCGAGAAGCGCAAGGCGGAACTCGAAGGCAAGGTCATCACCATCAACTCCAAGGCCGGCTCCGAAGGCAAGCTGTTCGGTTCCGTGGGCACGGTGGACATCGCCGACGCCCTCACCGCGGCCGGCCTCAAGGTCGAGCGCAAGGAAGTGCGCATGCCCCAGGGTCCGATCCGCACCGCCGGCGAGCACAAGGTGGAGATCCACCTGCACACCGACGTGAACGTGGAGATCACGATCAACGTTGTTGCTGAAGAGTAAGCGTCCCCTTTCGAGGGGTGCAATGACGGGGGCGCAAGCCCCCGTTTCTTTTCGCAAAACCTGCTGCGCCTCGCATAGCGTCGTTGCGCTTCGGCCTCGCAGTCGGTCATGCACATTTAGGAGTGCACTCCTCCTGCTCGCCTCGCGCGCCTCGCTCTGCTTCGGCTCGCGACGGTTTTGCCGCAGCAAGTTGCAGGGTGGTTAAAAAATAATCAGCTTGTAAGTGCCTGAGCTGATACGGGATTCGCCTCAGGTTGCGCAAGCATGACAGGAACCGGCATCGCCGGCCCTGTCGATTCAAGGGCCTGCATCGCGGGTTTGCCCGTAATGGTCAGCGCGTCTAAATTGAGGTTCCGGGAGAAGTCGCAAGAATGCCCACCGCCGTCAAATCTCTAGACCAGGCCGCCGCCTCGGCGCTCGAAGCCATGCGCACGCCGCCGCACTCCCTCGAGGCGGAGCAGGCGGTGTTGGGCGGCCTGATGCTGGATAACACCGCCTGGGAGCGGGTGGCTGACCGCGTCACCGAGGAAGACTTCTACCGCCAGGACCACAGGCTCGTGTTCCGGGCCATGGCCGAGCTCGCCGACGCCGACCAGCCCTTCGACGCGGTGACCCTGTCCGAGTGGCTGCAGGCCCGCGGCAAGCTGGAGCAGGCGGGGGGCCTCGCTTACCTCGCGACCCTCGCTCGCGACACCCCCACCGCCGCCAACGTGCGCGCTTATGCCGACATCGTGCGCGAGCGCTCGGTGCTGCGCCAGCTCATCCGCGTGGGCGGCGAGCTCGCCGAGTCCGCCTTCCGGCCCGAGGGCCGCAGCGTGGCCGAGCTCGTGGACCAGGCCGAGCGCTCCGTGTTCGAGATCGCCGAGCGTGGCGACCGCATGGGCAAGAGCTACGTGCGCATCAGCGAGCTCATGTCCAAGGCGGTGGACCGGCTCGATACCCTGGTGCACGCCGACAGTCACGTCACCGGCGTCGCCACGGGCCTCTCCAAGTTCGACGAGATGACCGCGGGGCTGCAGCCCGGCGACCTCGTCATCGTGGCCGGCCGCCCCTCCATGGGCAAGACCAGCTTCGCCATGAACATCGCCGAGTACGCCGCCATCAGTGGCGGGCTGCCGGCCGCCATCTTCAGCATGGAGATGTCCGGCGAGCAGCTCGCCATGCGCATGATCTCCTCGCTCGGCCGCATCGACCAGCTCAAGGTCCGCACCGGCAAGCTCGACGACACCGACTGGAAGCGCGTGAGCTCGGCCATCTCCATCATGTCCAAGGCGCCCATGTTCATCGACGACACCGGCGCCCTGACCCCGACGGAGCTGCGGGCCCGGGCCCGGCGCCTCAAGCGCGACCACAACCTGGGGCTCATTGTGGTGGACTACCTGCAGCTCATGCAGGTCCCCGGCACCCGCGAGAACCGCGCCACCGAGATCTCCGAGATCTGCCGCGGCCTGAAGTCCCTGGCCAAGGAGCTGCGCATCCCGGTGATAGCGCTCTCCCAGCTCAACCGCAGCCTGGAGCAGCGCCCCGACAAGCGGCCCATCATGTCCGACCTGCGCGAGTCCGGCTCCATCGAGCAGGACGCGGACGTGATCGTGTTCATCTACCGCGACGAGGTCTACGACAAGGACAGCCCCGACAAGGGCACCGCCGAGATCATCATCGGCAAGCAGCGTAACGGCCCCATCGGCATGGTGCGCTCCACCTTCCTCGGCCAGTTCACCCGCTTCGAGAACTACACCGCCGACGACGGCGGCGGCTACGCATGAGCCGCGCCACCGGCGCGCTCATCGATCTCGCCGCGCTCCGTCACAACCTCAAGCGCGTCCGCGCGCTCGCTCCCAAGTCCCGCGTCATGGCAGTGCTCAAGGCCAACGCTTATGGCCACGGCCTCGCGCTCGCGGCCCAGGCCCTCGCCGACGCGGACGCGTTCGCCGTGGCGAGCCTGGAGGAGGCGCAGGTCATCCGCCGCGCCGGGCTCTCCAACCCCATCGTCCTGCTGGAAGGCGTGTTCGGCGAGCAGGAGCTGGAGGAGGCCGCGCGCTGGGGCTGCGAGCTCGTGGTGCACGACGGCTATCAACTCAAACTCATAGAAAAGTGCGGCCTGCGTGGCGAGCTCGCCGTCTGGCTCAAGGTGGATACCGGCATGAACCGCCTGGGCTTCGCGCCCGACGCGGTGGCGGACGCCTGGAAGCGGCTCAACAAGGCCAAGGCCGTGAAACTTCCGGTGCGCCTCATGACCCACTTCGCCTCCGCCGACGAGACTTCCAACCCAAAGACCCAGTCCCAGCTCGAGGCTTTCGCCGCCGCCACCGCCGGCATCCAGGCCGAGCGCAGCATCGCGAACTCTGCCGGCATCCTCGCCTGGCCTGCGAGCCATGCGGACTGGGTGCGCCCCGGATCCATGCTCTACGGCGCCTCGCCGTTCCCCATGAAGTGCGGCGCGGACGACGGCCTCAAGCCCGTCATGACCATGGAGACCACGCTCATCGCCGTGAAGGTCCTCAAGAAGGGGGAGAGTGTGGGCTACGGCGGCGCGTTCGTGGCGCCGGAGGACATGACCCTCGGCATTGCCGCCATCGGATACGGTGACGGCTACCCCCGCCACGCACCCAGCGGCACCCCGGTGCTGGTTAAGGGCGTGCGCGTGCCGCTCGTCGGCCGTGTGGCCATGGACATGATCGGCGTGGACCTGCGCGGCGTGCGCTCGCCCGCGGTGGGCGACCGGGTGGTGGCCTGGGGGCCGGAGCTGCCGGTAGAGGAGATCGCCCGCGCCGCCGGCACCATCCCGCTGGAGCTCTTGTGCGGCGTTACACAGCGCGTCAAATTCAGTGTCATTGACACAAAAGAAAAAACCCGCCGGTGAGGCGGGTTTTTTTGATTCAGCCTTCGGCAGGGCTTACTTCATCTCGTAGAAGCCCATCTTCACGCCGGCGAGTTCGATCACGTCGTTGTCCGCGAGCTTCTGCGCCTGCGCGCCGATCTCCTTGCCGTTCACGGTGGGGAAGCCCTGGCCCTGGCCGCTCTCCACGTGCACCACGAAGAAGCCGTCGGCGCGGCGCGTCACGGCCGCCACCTGCACGCCCGGGCGGCCCAGAGTGGTGAGCGCCTTGTTGAGTTCCAGCTCCTTGCCGGCGAAGCCGCCGGAGAGCACCTGCAGCTTGGCCTTGGGCAGCCCGGCCGCCTTGCTGTCGTCGCCGATCGGGGCGCCGCCGGCGCCGGAGATCGCCTTGTTCACGCTGTCCATGCTCGGCACGCCGGTCTGGCTCTTGGTGCCGGGCCGGATGATCATGGTCTTCTCGAAGTCGTCGCCGTCACCGCCGCCGGCCGCCGCAGCCTTGCCGCTCGCGTACTTGAGTGCGTGCCGGCCGATGGTGATCACGTCGCCCTCTTGGAGGGCGTGCTTCTTCACCAGCTTGCCGTTGACGTAGGTGCCGTTGGTGCTGTTGAGGTCTTCGAGGAACGAGTCTTTGAGGATGTTGATGATGAGCGCATGGTGGCCGGAGACCGCCATGTTGTCGATATGGATGTCGTTGTCCGCCAGTCGGCCGATCGTGTACCGCTCCTTCTCGAGCTCGTACTGCGCCAGCTCCTGGCCGTCCAATGTGAGTATCAACTTGCCCATGGCTCTGCCTCTTGGTGTTTCATCTTCTCATTCAGCGCCACTTGACCCCACGACGCTCACGAGAACCAGTCGGTCAGCCGGTCGAAGAACCCTCGTTGGGCCTCGAACGACTTGAGGGGCTGGACCAGGACCACGGAGACGTTGTCGCGTCCCCCGTTGTCGCAGGCCAGCTTGACCAGCTGTTGGGCTGCCGTCTCAAGGTTAGCACTAAATGTCTTAAGGGTTAAGTAAATATCCGCGTCCTCTACCATGTCGTTCAGGCCGTCCGAGCACAACAGGTAGATGTCATCGGGCATCACCACGTCCTCCTGGACGTCCACCTCCACGGTGGGCTCGATCCCCAGGGCCCGGGTGACCAGGTTCTTGTTGAGGGACTTGCGGGCTTCCTCGGGGGTGTAGAAGCCCCGCGCCACCAGTTCCTGGAGCAGGGAATGGTCGGTGGTGACCTGCTCGAACTGGCCGTGGCGGATGCGGTACAGCCGCGAGTCGCCCACGTGGGCGATGGAGACGCGGTTGTTGTAGAACAGGCAGGCGACGATGGTGGTGCCCATGCCCTCGCACTGGGGCTGGCTCTTCGCCGTCTGGTGGATGATGTCGTTGGCCTTGAGGATGGCGTTTTTGAGCAGCACGCTCTCGGCGCTGTAACCGTCGATCTGGCCGGCGTGCTTGTGGGCATCCTTGATGCCGTTGGTCACGAACTCGGTCAGGGTCTGCACGGCGATGCCGCTCGCGACCTCGCCGGCCTTGTAGCCGCCCATGCCGTCGGCGACCACGACCATGCCGGTCTCCAGGTCTGTGCCGATGGAGTCCTCGTTGTTCGGGCGCACCATCCCCTTGTCGCTGTGCCCGACGAAATTCAGCTTGCCTTTGTAGCTCATGCTCGCGGCCTTTTCTTAGCTAGCTGATCTGTGCGGCACAGGCGCGCACGTCCTTCGCGAACTCGGCGCCACGCTGGTAGCGCTGTTCGGGATCCTTCTGCATCGCCTTGTCGATCACGGTATCGATGCTGGCCGGTAGTTCACCCCTGAACAAGGTCACCGGTGCATGGGTCTCGTTGGCGATCTTGAACATCAGGGTCGCCATGGAGTCCGCCTGGAACGGCAACTGGCCGGCCAGCAACTGGTACATGGTAACACCCAGGGAGAACAGGTCGGAACGCCCGTCCACCTTCTTGCCGGAAAGCTGTTCCGGGCTCATGTAGGAGGGGGTGCCCAGGACCATGCCGGTCTTGGTCTTGCTGGAATCCGTGATGCGGGCGATGCCGAAGTCGGTGACCTTGATCTCGCCCTTTTCCTCGTCGTACATGATGTTGGCGGGCTTGATGTCCCGGTGCACCACGTTCTGGGAATGGGCGTAGTCCAGGGCGTCGGCTGCCTTGGCGATGATGTCCAGCACGGTCTTCGCGGGCAGCAGGGCATTACCCTTCGTGCGCGAAGTGAGGTCCTTGCCCTTGAGGAACTCCATGGCGATGTAGGCCAGGTCGTGCTCCTCGCCGGCGTCGTAGATGGTCACGATGTTCGGGTGGTTGAGTCGGCCCGCGGTCTCGGCCTCGCGGAAGAAGCGCGCCTTCACCTCGGTCAGCTCGTCGGCGTCGAACTCCTGCGACAGCGCCATGGTCTTGATGGCCACCACGCGGTTGATCTTGGGGTCGCGGCCCAGGTACACCACGCCCATGGCGCCCTTGCCGAGCTCCTTCTCCACCTGGTAGCGGCCCAGCATCGGCTTCTGCACCGTGCCGTCGCCCAGGATCATGGTGCCGGCCGCGGTGCCGCCGCCCCCGCCGCCCAGGATCACCGTGCCTTCCAGCTGCTTGGCGCGGTGCAGGCGCTCGCCGATGTCGCGGAACTTCGGGTTGAAGTCGTTGATGTAGGAGAACACCGAGCCGGCCTTGTTGAACTGGCGCTTGCGCTCGTAGTCGAGGGCCAGGTTATAGAGCAGGTCGGCGATGGAGTCATCCATCGGGCACTTGCGGAACTTCTCGAAGGCCATGTCGAGCTGGCCCTGGCCCTGGAAGGCGAGGCCCAGCATCTTGTTGCTCTCGGCGCTGTCCGCCTCGCTGCGCACCAGCATGCGGTTCAGCATGCCCGAGCGGATGATCGTCACCACCAGGTGCCCGATCACCAGCATCAGCACCGGCACCATCAGCGGCACCCACACGAACTTGCTCTTCATCATGCCGAACTCGACGACGAGCATCAGCACGATCAGGCCCACGCTCACCAGGGCGGCGATGCCAGGCTTGAGGCGCGGCAGGCCGGCCGCGAGGTAAGCGATGATTACGAGCAGGGCGAAGAAGGTGACCAAGCCGGCCCAGCCCGGCTTGGTGAAGAAGTTCTGCTGCAGGATCGAGGAGATCACGTTCGCCATCACCAGCGCCGGCGACATGGTGGGCGAGGTCGGGGTGGGGAAGCTCGTGCCCACGCCGAGCGCGGTGGCGCCGATCAGCACGATCTTGCCGCGGAATGCGTCCGCCGGCACCTTGCCCTGCTTCACGTCGGCGTAGGAGTACACCGGGAAGGGCGGGTTGCCGTTCGCGCCCGCGTAGTAGAAGTTGCGCATGAACATGTCGGAGCTGGTGCCGATGAACAGGCGTCCCACCTTGATGCCCCGGCCCGGCTGCACCTGCACGTCCTCGGGCTTGAGGTTCAGGCTCTTCATCGCGATCGCGAGCGACATGGAGGGGTAGTAGACGTTGTAGTAGCGCAGCGCCAAGGGCTCGCTGCGCAGCACGCCGTCGCTGTCCGGTATCTCGTCCAGGTAGCCGATGCTCGCGGCCTTGGCGAAGTCGGCGAGCGGCGGCGTCATGCCCTTGGTGGCGAGCGGCTGCTCGTCTTCGGGGTCCGAGGTGGTGGCGCCGAGCGCGTTGCGCAGCAGGTAGTCCGGGGTCTCGTCGCCCTGGTTGCCGAGCGGCTGCCCCAGGGTGAACAGCATGGGGATCACCACCTTGCCGGACTGCTGCATGGCGGCGGCGAGCTTGCTGTCGGTGTCGGTGACCTCATCCGCCTCCTGCAGGCGCTTGCGCAAGTCCTCGAGGTCGGTGCGCACGGGCCCCGGCACGGTGATGCTGGCGCTCTTCTGCGCCGGCTCGGCGGTGCTGCCGGCGGGGACGGGGGCCGTGAACGGCGCGGCCGCGCCCAGGGACGATGAATCGTAGAAATTCATCATGTCCTTGATATAGATGCTGCCCGCGTCCTGCTGGGCCTCGGAGAGGAAGATCGTGAAGCCGATGACCTGGGCGCCGTCCTGGGCCAGCTTGTGGATGAGTTCGGCGTGGTAGTCGCGGGGCCAGGGCCAGCGGCCCAGGGTCTGGATGCTCGCGTCGTCGATGGCGATCACCGCGATGTCCGGGGCCGGCGCGGCGCTGGTGAGGTTCATCCCAAGGTCATAGGCGGCCGTCTCGGTACGGTTGAAACCGTCCCCAAAGATGACATAAGCGACCAGGATGAAGACCAGTCCGTAGGCCACGCCCGCGAACCAGTCGCTGCTCCAGAAGCCCTTCTTCACCCCAACCCCTGCCCCTGAGAGGCTCTATCAAGCGTGCTCCATAGTACCTTGAATTTTCATGGAAATGGAAGCAAAAACCCCGGGAATAACCGCTCCGGAAGGCGTGTTACCATGCCGCCCAACGCGCGTTTCCGGCAGCCATGAAAAAGTCCAAGACTGTCTATGTCTGTGATGCCTGCGGCGGCAAATCCCTGCGCTGGGCAGGTCAGTGTCCCGACTGCGGCGCCTGGAACACCCTCACCGAGACCCAGACCCTGGCCGGGTCCAAGCCTGCTCCGGAGGCGGCGGGGCCTGCGCTCCTGGAAGGCCTCGACAAGGCCGGCCGGGAAGAGACGCCACGCTTCCCCACGGGTCTGGGGGAACTGGACCGGGTCCTGGGCGGGGGCCTCGTGCCCGGGTCCATCACCCTCATCGGCGGCGACCCCGGCATCGGCAAGTCCACTTTGTTGCTCCAGGCCACCGCCAGCCTCGCCCGGGGCCGGCCGGTGCTCTACGTGAGTGGCGAAGAATCGCTCAGTCAGGTGGGCCTCCGGGCCCGGCGCCTGGAGGTGGCGGACGCCCCCGTGACCCTGGCCGCCGAGACCTGCGTGGAACGCATCCTGGAGGCCGCCCACAAGGCCCGGCCCGGCGTCCTGGTGGTGGACTCCATCCAGACCGTGTTCACCGTCACCCTGCAGTCGGCGCCCGGCGCCGTGGCGCAGCTGCGCGAATGCACCGCGCTCTTCACCCGCTACGCCAAGCAGAGCGGCACCGCCGTGCTGTTGGTGGGCCACGTCACCAAGGAAGGCGTGATCGCCGGTCCCCGCGTGCTCGAGCACATGGTGGACACCGTGCTGTACTTCGAGAACGACGCCGGCAGCCGCTACCGCATCATCCGCTCCGTCAAGAACCGCTTCGGCGCCGCCAACGAGCTCGGCGTGTTCGCCATGACCGAGACCGGCCTCAAGGAAGTTAAGAACCCCTCCGCCATCTTCCTCTCGCGCCACGGCGAGGCGGTGGCCGGCTCCGCCGTCACCGTGATCCGCGAGGGCACCCGCCCCATGCTCATCGAGGTGCAGGCGCTGGTGGACGAGAGCCCGCTCAACAACCCGCGGCGCGTGGCGGTGGGCATGGATCCGAACCGCCTCTCCATGCTGCTCGCGGTCATGCACCGCCACGGCGGCATCGCCATGTTCGGCCACGACGTGTTCGTGAACGTGGTGGGCGGCCTCAAGGTGAGCGAGACCGCGGCGGACCTGGCGGTGCTCTTAGCCGCGCTCTCCAGTTTCCGCGACAAGCCGCTGCCTTCCGAGCTCATCGTGTTCGGCGAGGTGGGCCTCGCCGGCGAGATCCGCCCCGTCTACAACGGCGAGGAGCGCCTGCGGGAGGCCGCCAAGCACGGCTTTAAGCGCGCCATCGTGCCCAGGGCTAACGCGCCCAAGCAGGGTTCGATTGATGGCCTAGAAGTTGTTGGTGTCACGCGGCTCGCCGAGGCGATCGCGTCTATTTAGCGGGCTTTTTCTTCTCGGGCGGCAGCGTGAGCCGCACGGTCTTCACCGCGTTGCCGCTGGTCTGCACCACCTCGAACGGATAGCCCGCCAGCTTGAAGGCGGTGCCGGCCTGCGGGATCGTCTCCAGCGACTCCAGAATCACGCCGTTCAGGGTCTTGGGTCCGTCCGTCGGCAGCTTGAGGTGCATCACCCGGTTCAGGCTGCGCACGTGGGCGCTGGCGTTGATGAGGTAGCTCGTCTCGCTCTCCTGGTACACGTCCTTGTGGTGCGCCGCCGGGTCCGTGGTGAACTCGCCGACGATCTCCTCCAGGATGTCCTCCAGCGTCACCAACCCCTGGATGTCGCCGTACTCGTCCACCACCAGGCCGATGCGGCGCTTGGCGGTCTGGAAGTTCAGCAGCTGGCGCTGCAGCGAGGTGCCCTCCGGCACGAAGTGGGCGTCGCGCAGGATCTCCTTCAGGCCCTCCTTGCCGGGGTCGCCGCCGGAGAGCAGGTGCAGCACCTGGCGCGCGTGCACGAAGCCGAGCACGTTGTCGATGCTGCCCTCGTAGACCGGCATGCGGGTGTGCTCGCTGTTCTGCAGCTGGCGCGCGATGTCGTCCCAATCCGCGTCGATGTCGATGCCGCTGATCTCGTTGCGCGGCACCATGATGTCCTCGACCGTGATCTTCTCCAGGTCCAGGATGCTGAGCAGCATGCGCTGGTGGCGCTTGGGAATCAGCGCGCCGGCCTCGGCCACCACGCTGCGCAGTTCCTCGCGACTCATGGACTGCAGCGGCGCCTCATCGGCGCGGATATGTGCCAGGCGCAGCAGGCCGTGGGTGAAGCTGTTCACCACCCACACCAGCGGCCACAGCACCTTGAGCAGCGGCACGTACACGTAGGCGGCGGCGAAGCCCACCCGCTCCGGGTACAGCGCGCCCAGCGTCTTGGGCGTGATCTCGGCGAAGATCAGCAGGCCCAGGATCAGGGCCGCGCCTGCCAGCGCCACCACCGCCTCGCCGCCCAGGCGCAGCGCGATCAAGGTGGTGGTGAACGTCGCCACCACGTTGGAGAGGGTGTCACCGATGCGCATCAGGCCGATCAGCCGGTCCGGGCGCTTCAGCAGGCGCTCGGCGAGCACCGCGCCGCGGTGGCCGGCGCGCGCCAGGTGCCGCAGCCGGTAGCGGTTGAGGCTCATGAGCGCCGTCTCGGAGCCGGCGAAGAACCCCGAGATCAGGAAGCAGGCGCCGACGAGGATGAACAGGTAACTGAGGGGCAGGTCGTTCATGGCAGCGTGCGCCGGGCGGCGCTCACCAGTGGCGGCCCAGGATCAGCTCCAGCACCAGCTTGCTGCCGAAGTAGGCCAGCACCAGCGCCGCGAAGCCGCCCAGGGTCCAGCGGATGGCGAGGCGGCCGCGCCAGCCGAACTTCCAGCGGCCCCACAGCAGCACCGCGAACACCAGCCACGCCAGCGCCGAGAGCACCGCCTTGTGGGCCAGGTGCTGTGCCATGAAGTCCTTGACGAAGATCAGCCCCGTGAGCAGCGAGAGCGTCAGCAGCACGAAGCCGGCGCCGATGAGCTGGAACAGGAAGCGCTCCATCTCCGTGAGCGGCGGCAGCGCGGAGAGCACGCCGCCGGCGCTGGCATGCCGCAGGCGCCGCTCCTGCAGGTACAGCACGCAGGCCTGCAGCGCCGCCACGCCGAGCAGGCTGTAAGCCAGCATCGAGGTGAAGATATGCATGCCGAGCGGCCAGCTCCGGTCCTGCAGCAGCAGCACGTCGTGGGGGAAGAGTTCCGCCAACAGCACGCTCACGCCCGCGAGCGGATACAGCACCAAGCCGAGGTTCTCGAAGGCGGGTTTCAGGAACATCGCAAGCCCGATGCATGCCATCAGCCAGCCGGCCAGCGCCACTGCATTGAAGTAGCCGAGGTCGAGGCCGCGCGGCGTCGCCATGAGGCCGTACAGCAGCACGCTGTGGATGAACACCGCCGCCATCGCCGCGCTCACGGTGAAGCCGCGGCCCTCGCGCAGCAGCGCCGGGCCCTTGCCCAGGAACCTGAGCAGCAGCCCCAGGGCGGCGGTGAGGTACAGGACGAGATCGAGTGCGGCGGTGCCGGTGAACTGCATGGCGTCGTGTCTGGCGGGGAGTGCCCCGAAGGCTGAAACCATCATCGCACAGGGTCCCGGCCCCGTGAAAGACCGTATATAAGGCTTGTGCTAAGCTTGCCCAGCGGGAGGGGAGCCCGTCTAAAGGCAGGTAATTTCCACGATGGGCATCAGGATCCTGGGTTGCAGCGGAGGTATCGGCGCGGTATTGCGCACCACCTCGTTGCTGCTCGACAACGAAACGCTCATCGACGCGGGCACCGGCATCGGCGACCTCACGCTGGACGAGATGCGCCGGATCCGCCACGTGTTCTTCACCCACTCCCACCTCGACCACACCTGCGGCCTGCCGCTGCTGGTGGACACCATCTTCGACACCCTCAAGATGCCGCTCACGGTCTACGGCCGGCCCGAGACCCTGGACGCGGTGCGCAAGCACATCTTCAACTGGGTCATGTGGCCGGACTTCGGCGAGTTGCCGGCCAAGCACAGCCCGGTGCTCACCTATAAGCCGCTCAATCCGGGCGACCGTATCGAAGTCGCCGGGCGCAAGCTGCACATGGTGGAAGTGGACCACACCGTGCCGGGCGCGGGCTACATCATCGAGCGCGACGGCAAGGTGTTCGCCTTCAGCGGCGACACCTACACCAACGACACGTTCTGGGCGGCGGTCAACTCCTACCCGAAGATTGACGCGCTGATGGTGGAGGCCGCCTTCGCCAACAGCAACCGCAAGCTCGCGGACATGGCCAAGCACTACTGTCCCGAGACCCTCGCCGCCGACCTCAAGAAGCTCAAGCACGACTGCCCGATATACATAACGCACCTCAAGCCCGGCGGCGAAGACGTGATCTTCGACGAGATCCGGGCGGCTTTGCCCCAGCGCAAGGTGACCCGTCTCAAGGGCGGCGAGGTCTTTGACTTATAATTGATTGATTCCTCCGTCTCCGGCCCCATCTCGGTCCCATGTTCAAGTCCCTCACCGAACGCCTCAATAAGACGCTGTCCGCCCTGCGCGGTACCGGCCGGCTGTCTGAACAAAATATAAGGGACGCCCTGCGCGACGTGCGCATGGCGCTGCTGGAAGCGGACGTGGCGCTGCCGGTGGTGAAGGCCTTCACCGACGCCGCCCGCGATCGCGCCCTGGGTGCGGAGGTGAGCGCCAGCCTCACGCCCGGCCAGGCCTTCATCAAGATCGTCCACGAAGAGCTGCTCAAGGCCATCGGTCCCGGCGCGCCGCTCGAACTCAACGCCACGCCCCCGGTGGTGATCCTCTTGGCGGGCCTGCAGGGCGCCGGCAAGACCACCAGCGCCGGCAAGCTCGCGCGCTACCTCAAGGAGCGGCTGCACAAGAAGCCGCTGCTCGTCAGCACCGACGTCTACCGCCCCGCCGCGCGGGAGCAGCTCAAGAAGCTCGCGGCCCAGGTGGGCGTGGACTATTTCGACTCCGGCAGCGACCAGCCCCTCGTCATCGCCGCCGGCGCCCTCAAGGAAGCGAAGGCGCGCCTGCACGACGTGCTCATCGTGGACACCGCCGGCCGCCTGCACGTGGACCAGGAGCTCATGCAGGAAGTGCGCTCGCTCTCCGCCGCGCTCGATCCCAAGGAGACCCTGTTCGTCATCGACGCCATGGCGGGCCAGGACGCGGCCAACGCCGCCGCCGAGTTCGGCAAGGTCCTGGCGCTCACCGGCGTCATCCTCACCAAGGCCGACGGCGACGCCCGCGGCGGCGCCGCGCTCTCGGTGCGCCACGTCACCGGCGTGCCCATCAAGTTCATGGGCGTGGGGGAGGACACCGCCGCGCTGGAAGCGTTCCAGCCGGACCGCGTCGTCGGCCGCATCCTCGGTATGGGCGACGTCCTGGCGCTCGTTGAACAAGCACAGCAGAAGATCGACCGGGAGAAGGGCGCCGAGCTCGCCGAGAAGCTCAAGAAGGGCAAGCGCTTCGACCTCGCCGACTACCGCGCGCAATTGCAGCAGCTCATGTCCATGGGCGGCATGGGCGCCATGCTGGACAAGCTGCCGGGTGGCGCCGCCATGGCCGGCAAGGTGAACGGCCAGTTCGGCGACAAGGAGCTCAAGCGCCAGATCGCCATCATCGACTCCATGACCGCCAAGGAGCGGGCCAAGCCGGACCTCCTGAACGGCTCCCGCCGCCGCCGCATCGCCCAGGGCTCCGGAACCCAGGTGCAGGAAGTGAACCGCCTCATCAAGCAGTACGACCAATTGGCCCAGGTGATGAAGCAGATGGCTGGCGCAGGAGGCATGCAAAAGATGCTACGTGGTTTAAAAGGTCGTTTACCCCCGGGAATGAGGTAGCCGGTCCAGCCGACATGCCGGGGGCATGTCGGCCTGCGCCAGCGGGAAGGCAGGGATAGCCTTCCCCGTGCCGCCCGCGGAGCAGGATGCGGAGCGGGGCAGTCGGGCCCTTGGCCCGACCGGGTTCTTGGCTGTTTCCAGTCTTTTTCCGCCCTTCCAGCCCGTTTTCGAGCCTCCCGAACACCGTAACCCCTTCACTTTTCTCCGGATTTCCGTAAAATACCCTGCTCTTTTCCGGGGTCTCCCCTCAGGGCGGCCCCAAGTTTTTTATAGAGGATCAGATTTAATGGTCACCATCCGTCTTTCCCGCGGCGGCGCCAAGAAGCGCCCCTTCTATCACCTGGTCGCGACCGACAAGCGCAGCTCGCGCGACGGCCGTTATATCGAGCGCCTGGGCTTCTACAACCCGCTGGCCGCCAAGCATGAAGAGACCCTGCGCGTCGACGCCGAGCGCATGAAGCACTGGCTCTCGAACGGCGCCCAGCCGTCCGAGCGCGTGCAGTACCTGCTCAAGGAGCACAAGGTCGCGCTGTGATCCGATGAGCGGTGAGCGCAAGCGCATCGTCATCGGCAAGGTCGGCGGCCCGTTCGGCGTCAAGGGCTGGATCAAGCTCCTCTCCTGGACCGAACCGCGCGAAGAGATCGCCGACTACTCACCCTGGCAGCTGAAGCAGGGTGAGGGCTGGAAGGAATGGAAGGTCGCCGAGTTCCGGCCCCACGGCAAGGGACTCGCCGCCAAGCTCGTCGGACTCGACGACCGCGACCAGGCTGCCGCACTCATGGGCGCCGACATCGCGGTGTGGCGCGACCAGCTGGGCGAGCCGGCGCCCGGACAGTATTACTGGGCTGACCTGGTCGGCCTCGAAGTGAAGACCACAGAGGGTCAGAGCTTCGGCAAGGTGGATGGATTGATGGCCACCGGCGCGAACGACGTGCTGGTGGTGAAGGGAGAACGGGAACGCCTCATCCCGTTCATCCAGGGCCAGGTGATCCAGGGCGTCGACCTCGGCGCCGGGACCATCACGGTGGACTGGGATCCGGATTTCTAGAGGCCGTGATGCATATTGAAGTCGTCACACTGTTTCCGGAGAGTGTCACAGCGCTGCTCCAGTTCGGTGTGACGGGACGCGCGGTGGAGCGCGGTCTGCTGCAGGTGGGCACGAGCAACCCGCGCGACCATGCCACCGACCGTCACAAGACCGTGGACGACCGGCCTTACGGCGGCGGCCCCGGCATGGTGATGAAGGTCGAGACCCTGCGCGCGGCCATCCGCGAGGCGAAGGGGAAGGCGGGCCCCGGGGCGAAGGTGATCTACCTCAGCCCGCAAGGTCGGCCGCTGGACCAGGCGGGCGTGCGTGAGCTGTCGCGGCACCCGGCGCTGGTGCTGGTGGCGGGACGCTACGAGGGCGTGGACGAGCGCCTGATCGAGACCGAGGTGGACGAAGAGTGGTCCATCGGCGATTACGTGCTGTCCGGCGGCGAGCTGCCGGCACTGGTGATGGTGGACGCGCTGGCGCGGCTCATCCCCGGGGCGCTGAACGACGAGGAGTCGGCCGCCCAGGACTCGTTTGAGAACGGGCTCCTGGATTGTCCGCACTACACGCGGCCCGAGGAGATAGACGGGCGGCGGGTGCCGGAGGTGCTGCTCTCGGGCGACCACGCGGCGATACGCCGCTGGCGCATGAAGGAGATGCTGGGACGGACCTGGAAACGGCGTCCGGACCTGTTGCAGAAGTTGGAATTGAGCGCGGAACAGGAGAAGTTGCTCGAGGACTTCATCCGCGAACACGGCGATAAAACGGTTTGAACAAGGGTAATGCAGTCATGAACAAGATCATCCAGGCGGTCGAAGAAGCGCAGTTGAAGAAGGTCCCGGCCTTCGAGCCCGGCGACACCGTGGTGGTGCAGGTCAAGGTGAAGGACGGCGAGCGCGAGCGCCTGCAGGCCTTCGAGGGCCTGGTCATCGCCATGAAGAACCGCGGTCTCAACTCCTCCTTCACCGTGCGCAAGATCTCGCACGGCGAGGGCGTGGAGCGCACCTTCCAGACCCACAGCCCGGTGATCGGCGGCATCGAAGTGAAGCGCCGGGGCGACGTGCGCCGCGCCAAGCTGTACTACCTGCGCGATCTCGCCGGCAAGGCGGCCCGCATCCGCGAGAAAGTCTGAGCCAAGCTCTGCTGCTAGACTAAACGGGCGCCTTCGGGCGCCCGTTTTCTTTCCGGGGTACTAGGGATGCCGCAGCTTCGCCCACTCGCCATCGGCCTGCTCGCCGCGCTGCTTGCGGCGGGCGGTGCCCATGCGGCGAAAGCGCCGGCCCCGAAGCCCGCCGCCGCCAAGAAGGCGCAGCCGAAGCCCGCCGCCGCCAAGCCGGTCGCCGCTCCCCCCGCGGCCACCGCCGCGCCGCCGCCGGTGGATCCCAACCTCATCAGCCTCGAGACCGTGAGCGGCATGTCCGAGGCGGGCGCGCCGCGCCTGGCGCTCGACATCATGGACCGCGACCAGCCGGACCCCGCCAAGGATCCCGCCGGCTGGATGAGCTGGGAGCGCGAGCGCATCTACATCTACCAGTCGAGCCATGCCTGGAAAGCGGTGGTGCGGCGCATGGGCAAGCTGCCGAAGGACGCGACGCCGGACTTCCGCGCCTGGGAAGCCATGCAGGCGGCTGACGCGTGGCTGCACATGGGCGACGGCGCGAAGGCGCTCGCCCTGGTGCAGCCTCTCATCTGGGACGAGAAGCATCCGCCGGACGAGCACGACCTCGCGGCGCTGCGCCAGCTCGTGATCCGCTGCTACACCTCCCTTGGCCGGCTCGACGACGCCCAGGCCGCGGTGATCCGCTACCGCCAGGACTACCCGAAGGACGCCGGCGCCTGGCCGCTGCTGGAAGCGCGCCTGTTCCTGAGGTCGGGCCAGCCCCAGTCCGCGCTCGACGTGCTGCAGGACGTGCCCGGTGACGAGGCGGACATGCTCGCGCTCCTCGCCTCGCTGCGCAGCGGCGCGCTCTCGCCGGGCGACGCCCTCGGCCAGGCGGTGAAAATCGGCAGCGACAGCAAGGCGCCCGCGGCGGAGCAGGTGCGTGCCTGGATCATCGCCGCCGAGGCTGCCGACCGGCTGCACAACCCCGTGGCGCGCATCAGCGCGCTGCAGAACGCCCTCGGCCTGCAGGACGTGCTCATCGAGCAGGACGATGTGTTCGTCCTCAGCCCCGACATGCTGTGGGACGCCTACATAAGCTACGGCGAGGCCCTCGGCAACGACCTGCAGCTCGTGGTGGGGGACGACCAGGCCTGGTTCGTGGCGGCCTCCAACCAGTACGACACCGCGCCCATCGGCGCAGCGGCGCTGTTCAGCGTGGTGGCGTATGACGCACAGGGACGTGCTAATGCCGCGGGAGGCATGGAGCCGGAAGCGGCCCGGCAGGCGCATATGAAGGAAAGCTCAGTCGCCCACGGCCAGTTCGCCGCGCTGGTGCAGCGCCTGCGTTACGGCGGCGTGGTGCTGCGCCACCTCTATCTCGATTCCGAGCGCTTCAAGGATCCCGAATCCGTCCCCGCCGAGGTGCGCTACCTCCTGGTGGACGACGTGCTGGCCATGCCGGACATCCCGCTGGCCTCGCAGCTGCTGCAAGGCCTGGACTCCGCGCCGCCCGCCGCGCCTGGCGAGAAGCGCGACGAGGCGGCCGCCGAGATGGCCTGGCAGCTCAAGCGCGCCCACGTGTTCATCCTGGGCGGCGACCCCGCCGCCGGCGTCGCCTCGCTGCACAAGCTCAT
>DATAHN010000050.1:0-2552 GCA_036263155.1 Gammaproteobacteria bacterium
CTCGCCCGGGCTGGATACGGGGGACACCTACTCCTACACCTTCACCAAGCCGGGCACGTACAGCTACTACTGCACGCTGCACCCGTTCATGAAGGGGAAGGTGGTGGTGACGCCGGTGATTCCCGCCGGCGATTGATGCACCGTGGCGGCTAGTCCGTCTGCTTGACGCCGGTGCCCTGCAGCACCGTTTTCCACTGCTTCTGGTCAGGTGAGACTTCGATCTTCACCTTCACCTCAGTCGCGGACGTGTAGACGTAGCTGATGCGGTCGAAGCTCTTCTTGCCGCCGTCGTCATCCTCGCCGAGCTCGGTCCAGGTGTTCCCCTGGATCGTCATCTTCGAGGAGAAGGTCTTGTCGCCGCCGGCGCCCACGGCGAAGAACTCGTAGTGCCAGTAGGCCTGGTCCTTGGCGTTCCAGGTGTCCACCACCTCGGACTGCACCTTCTCGCCGGACCAGTCGTTGTCGAAACTGCAATTCAGGAACAACTTGTCGGAGGACCAGGAGCAATGTTCGTCCCAGGTGAAGGTGCCGGTCTTGCCCGTGGCGGAATCGGTGGTGGTGCCGTGGTAGATCCAGTGGCCGGCCTGGGCGTCGAGGGCCTTGAGCTGTGGTGCCAGTGGCGGGAAATCGGCGGCCAGTGCAGGGAGTGCGGCGAAGGCGGCGGCGATCAGGACGAGACGCATGTTGGTCTCCTCGTGGTTAAGGGGCCCGACGGTTATCTGCAGGTATCCGTCCGAGCTTGCTCTCGGGTGTCCGATTCAGCATGCCGCTGATAAAAGCGCCGGCGGCCAAGAGCTTCGCCATGTCCACGCCGGTCCCAATGCCCATGCCCGTGAGCATGAACAGCACGTCTTCCGTGGCTACGTTGCCGGTGGCGCCCTTCGCATAGGGGCAGCCGCCCAGGCCCGAGGTGGAGGAGTCCACCACCGCCACGCCGAGTTCCAGGCAAGCGTGGATGTTGGCGAGGGCCTGGCCGTAGGTGTCGTGGAAGTGCACCGCGAGCTTGTGCATGGGCACTTCCGCCGCTGCGGCCTGCAGCATCGCCTGGGCCTTCACCGGCGTGCCGACGCCGATCGTGTCACCCAGGGATATCTCGTAGCAGCCGATGGCGGCCAGGTCCTTCGCGACCCGCGCCACGGCTTCCGGCTGGATGGCGCCCTCGTAGGGGCAGCCGATCACCGTGGACACGTAGCCCCGTACCTTCACGCCGGCCTTCGCCGCCATGGCCATCACCGGCTTGAAGCGCTCGATGGACTCGGCGATGGAAGCGTTGATGTTCTTCTGGTTGAAGCTCTCGGAGGCGGCGGTGAACACCGCGATCTCCTTCACGCCGGCGGCGAGCGCCCGTTCCATACCCTTGTCGTTGGGCACCAGCACTGGATAACTGACGCCGGGCTTCTTCTGGATGCCCTTGAACACTTCCTCCGCGTCCGCGAGTTGCGGCACCCACTTGGGGCTCACGAAGCTGGTGGCCTCGATGGTCTTGAGGCCCGTCTCCGACAGCAGGTCGATGAAACTGATCTTGTCCGCGGCGGGGATCACGCCCTTCTCGTTCTGCAGGCCGTCCCGCGGACCCACCTCGACGATCTTCACGGATTTCGGGAGAGTGGCCATGGTCACTCGCTTGCCTTGATGTGAGCTAGCGCCGCTTCCGCATCCACCATCGCGCCGGTCTCGAACATGACCTTTTCGATGACGCCCGCCACGGCGGCCTTCACGGTGTATTCCATCTTCATGCCTTCCAGCACCATCAGCGCCTGGCCCGGCTCCACTCTATCACCGGCCTTCACGTGCACTGCCACCACCCGGCCCGGCATGGGGCTCAAGGGGTGCGTCGCCGCATCCGTCACCCGGCCGGCCTTGGGCGCGTGCCGCCGCATCAGGCTGAAGCTGTGGGCCTCGCCGTCCAGCGCCACCTGGAACTCCTGGCCGTGGCGCAGCACTTCGGCCCTGTCCGTGCCGTCGGATGAGCTCACGGACCAGCCGGCGCCGGGCCCGGTATGCTCGGCCTGGTAGCCGTAGTCGGCGCCATCCATGGACAAGGTGAATGCATGCGCGTTGCCGGTGATACGGATCTCCCGGCCGGTGTCCTCATGGCTGTGCACCTTGAAACCGACGCCGCGCTCGCCGCCCAGCCGCCAGCCGTCGGCGGCCCAGGGGCCGTCCCCCGGCAGGCGCGAGAGCTCGTCCGCCGTCGCCGCCGCCAGCGCGGCAGGCTTGAGCTTGGGCCTCGTGAGCAGCGTCTTGAGCTCGCGCTCGATGAAGCCCGTGTCCACCGAGCCCTTGGCGAACTCCGGGTGGCGCGCGATGCCGCGCAGCAGCGGCAGGTTATTGGTGAGGCCGAACACGGCGGTCTCCGCCAGCGCAGCGTTCAGGCGCGAGATGGCCTCGGCCCGATCCGCACCCTTGACGATGATCTTCGCGATCATCGGATCGTAGAAAGGGCTGATCTCGTCGCCGCTGCGCACGCCCGTGTCCACCCGCGCACCGTCCGGCTGGAAGAAGGCTTCGATGCGGCCCGGCGCCGGCAGGAAGTTCTTGTCCGGGTTCTC
>DATAHN010000051.1:0-11685 GCA_036263155.1 Gammaproteobacteria bacterium
CATCAGCGACGCCATCCCCACCAACACCACCTATATCATCGGGAGCCCGAGCTTCACGGACGGATCCACTTCGAGCGGCCTCTCGGCGCCGACCTATACGTTCTTCTCGAATGCGGCTTGCACCACCAGCTACTCGCCCACGGGCGGCGCCGGCACCCTGGACGCGAACGTGAAGTGCATCAAGGCCACCTTCACCGCCGGCACCTTCATGAACGGCAAGACCGGCGCGAGCAGTCCGTCCTTCACCCTCACCTTCCGGGTGCAGGTGAACTGATACCGCTTCCGCTCATGGCAAAAAAAAACCGCGGCTCGGCCGCGGTTTTTCGTTTCCGGGTTTGAAGACCGTCTCAGGCGGCCTTCTCGATGTGCTTGATGGCCCGGTCCATGCGCGCAAGCGCCGTCTCCCGGCCTAGGAGTTCCAGCGTGGCGTCGATGGGCGGCGAGACGCCGCCGCCTGACACGGCGACGCGCAGGGGCTGGGCCAGCTTGCCGAGCTTCAAGCCCAAGGCCTCGGCGGTCTGGTTCAGCGCATCATGCAGCGCCGGCGCGGACCACTCCGGCAGCGCCACCAGCTTCTCCCTGAGGGTCATGAGACCCGGCAGCACCTCCGGCGTGAGGTTCTTGGCGGCGGCCTGGGGATCGTATTCCTTCACGTCCTCGAAGAAGAAGCGGCTGCCCTCCGCCATCTCCTTGAAGGTCTTGGCGCGCTCCTGCTGCGCCTTCACCAGGCCCTCGAGCGAAGGGCCCTTGGACATGTCCACGCCGATGCGCTCCAGGTGCCACTTGAGCTCATCCGCCAGGCGCTTCAGGTCCCCGGTCTTGATGTAATGCTGGTTCAGCCACAGCAGCTTCTGGGGGTTGATGGCGGAGGCGGAGGTGTTCACGTCCTTGATGTCGAAGAGCTTGACCATCTCCTCGCGGCTGAACACCTCCTGGTCGCCGTGGGACCAGCCCAGGCGCACCAGGTAGTTCAGCACCGCCTCGGGGAGGTAGCCGTCCTCCCGGTACTGCATCACGCTCACGGCGCCATGGCGCTTGGAGAGCTTGGTGCCGTCCGGTCCCAGGATCATGGGCAGGTGCGCGTACTGGGGCGGGGTGAACCCCAGGGCCTTCAGGATGTTCATCTGGCGCGGGGTGTTGTTGAGGTGGTCGTCGCCGCGGATCACGTGGGTGATGCGCATGTCCATGTCGTCCACCACCACGCAGAAGTTGTAGGTGGGGTTGCCGTCGGAGCGCACGATGATGAGGTCGTCCAGTTCGTGGTTGTCGAACACCACGCGGCCCTTGACCGCGTCCTCCACCACCGTCTGCCCCTCCTGGGGGTTCTTGAAGCGGATGACCGGCGTCACGCCGGGCTTGGGCTCCTTGCGGTCCCGGCAGCGTCCGTCATAGCGGGGCTTCTCCTTGCGCGCCATCTGCTCGGCTCGCATGGCGTCCAACTCCTCCTTGCTGCAGTAGCAGTGGTAGGCGGTACCGGACTCAAGCATCCCCCTGGCCACTTCGCGATAACGGTCGAAGCGCTGGGTCTGGTAGAACGGGCCCTCGTCGGCGTTGAGGTCAAGCCAGGCCATGCCGTCCAGGATCGCCTGCACCGCCGCCTCCGTGGAGCGCTCCCGGTCCGTATCCTCCACCCGCAGAATGAACGTGCCGCCGTGGTGGCGGGAATACAGCCAGCAGAACAGCGCGGTGCGCGCGCCGCCGATGTGCAGGTAGCCGGTGGGGCTGGGGGCGAAACGGGTGCGGACGGTCATGGAAGCTCGCGCAGGGCCAAAGGCGGCGATTTTAGCAGAGCCGCCCCCGGCATTTCACTTAATCCTTTTTCCCACCGCGCTATGTCAAGCAGGTGCAGATGTCACGAACGCCTGGAACACTGCGAGCCAGTTGCTAGAATCCCTTTCAGGGGTCAATTTCGAGGCTGGCTGACATGCTCACAGATCCAGGGATCGTCAAACGCGCGATGAAGACCGAGGAGAAGGCCATCATCCACACCCTCAACGTGGGCGGCGAGGACGTGACGGTCTCGAAGTTCTACGGGACCACCGTGGACTTCAACGCCCACAGCGTGAAGATCCGCACCAGCAAGAAGATGCAGCTCGGCAGCAACGTGGAAGTGCTGCTGAACCTGGAGGGCCACCGCAAGGCCTACCACCTCTCGGGCGTGATCACCGGCATCGAGGAGTCCCGCGCCGAACCGGGCTACCTCATCCACATCAACCTGAACCCCAAGAAAGAGGGCGATACGCCTCTCTGGAAAAAACTGTTTCACTAGTCAGCGCGGCCGGGGTTTCCTGCCGGTCCGGCTCGGCACCGCGGCGGTGGGATCCTCCGGCCACTGGTGCTTGGGATAGCGTCCCTTCATCTCCTTCTTCACCTCCGGCCAGGTGCGCTGCCAGAAGCCCTTGAGGTCCTGGGTCACCTGCACCGGCCGCTGCGCCGGCGAGAGCAGGTGCAGCATCACCGGCACCTTGCCGCGGGCGAGCCGCGGCGTGTCCGCCTGGCCGAACATCTCCTGCAGTTTCACCCGGAGCACCGGCGTATCCCCTTCCGCGTAATCCACCCGGATGCTGGAGCCGCTCGGCACCGTGACGTGGGTCGGCGCCTGTTCCTCCAACTCACGGCGCTGCCGGTGGTCCATGAGCCCGCGCAAGGCCTCGTCCAGGGGCAGGCGCTCCAGGTGGGAGAGACGGCTCATGCCCTGCAGCCAGGGAGCGAGCCAGGCATCCAGCGAAGCGAGCAGCGCCGCGTCGCTCGCGTCGGGCCATTCCGGTCCCAGGGTGCGGCGCAGGAACGCGAGCCGCGCCTGCAGGTTGCGCAGGGCCGGCGTCCAGGGCAGCACGCCGAGACCCCGTTCCCGTACTGCCTGCAACAGTGCCAGGGTCACCGCTTCCGGCGAGATGGTCGTGGCCGGCGCATCTTCCAGCACCAACGCGCCCAGGCGCTTCTGGCGCCGCGCCAGCACCGCGCCGCTGGCCTCATCCCAGCTCACCGACTCCTTCTCCTCGATGAGTCCCGCGAAATGCCGCTCGATGTCCTGTTTACCCAGGCTCGCCGCCATGAAGATGCGCGCTTCCCGCGCCACGCCGTCGAGCTGCGCCACCGCAAGCCAGGCGCACTTGCCGAGGGCATCGCCCTCCGGCAGCGCGGCGCCGCGTCCGTTGGCGAGCACGTAACGCGGCGCCTCGCCGGAGCGGCGCTGGGCGAGCCGGTCGGGATAGGCGAAGCCGAGCAATACGCCCGCCTCTCCCTCTTCCCGGTCGCGCGCGGCGACACCGGCGCTGCGTCTCAGGTCCGCCGCCACGGCGCGCATCAGGCGCGTGCGCCTCTGGGCCTCCGCGCCGTTGGAGCGCAGGAGCTCCAGCCGCGCGTGCACGTCCGCCGGATTGAAGCCGCCGGGCGCGCGCAGGGGGTCCTTCTCGCTCAGGATCGCTGCGAGCTCGCAGGCCAGCGTGCCCCAACCCAGGGCCTTGCCCCGCAGCACCATGTGGGCGAGGCGCGGATGCAGCGGGAGGCCGCGCATCTCGCCGCCGTGGGGCGTGATGCGTCCGGCCGCATCCAGCGCACCGAGTTCCTGCAGGAGTTCCCGTGCCTGGGCATAGGCTGCGGCGGGCGGCGGATCCAGCCAGCGCAGCGTGCCGGGATCGGTGGCGCCCCAGCGCGCGAGCTCCAGCACCAGGTCCGCGAGGTCCGCCGCCATGATCTCGGGCGTGCTCGCGGGGACGAGGGTCTCGGATTCCTTCCATAGGCGGTGGCACACGCCGGCCTGCAGGCGGCCGGCGCGGCCGCGGCGCTGGTCGGCGGAAGCGCGGGACACACGCACGGTCTCGAGGCGCGACATACCGCTCACGGGGTCGAAGCGCGGCACGCGCATCTCGCCGGTGTCCACGACCACCCGGATGCCTTCTATGGTCAGGCTGGTCTCGGCGATGGACGTGGCGAGCACCACCTTGCGCTTGCCGGACGGCGGCGGCTCGATGGCCCGGTCCTGGGCGGCGTTGTCCAGGTCGCCGTAGAGCGGCGCCACCAGCACCTCCCGCGGCAGCCGTTCCTCCAGCCGCTGCTGCAACTTGCGGATCTCGCCGGTACCCGGCAGGAACACCAGCAGGTTTCCGCTCTCCTCCTGCAGCGCACGCTCCACCGCGAACTGCACCTGCGGCAGTTCCGGCTCACGTTCGCGCAACGGACGATAGTGGGTGGTCACCTCGAAGGCGCGGCCCTCGCTGGTGAGGATGGGCGCATCGCCCAGGAGCTTCGCCACCGGCGCCGCGTCCAGGGTCGCGGACATAACTATGAGCTTGAGGTCGGGCCTGAGGGCCGCACGGGATTCAAGGCAGAGCGCGAGCGCCAAGTCCGCCTGCAGGCTGCGCTCGTGGAACTCATCGAAGATGACGGCGGCATAGCCTTCGAGTGCGGGATCTTCCTGCAGGAGGCGCGTGAGTACGCCCTCCGTCACCACCTCGATGCGGGTCTTGGGGCCGACGCGGGTGTCCATGCGCACCCGGTAACCGACGGTGGCACCGAGGCCGTCGCCCCGCTCCTCCGCCATATAACGGGCCGCGGCGCGGGCCGCGAGACGGCGCGGCTCCAGCATCACGAGCTTGCGGCCCTTGGCCCATGACTCGTCCAGCAGCACCGGCGGCACGCGCGTGGTCTTGCCGGCGCCGGGCGGCGCCTGGATCACGAGAGCGGCATGGGATCCGAGCTGCCGCCGGATCTCCGGCAGCAGCGCGTCGATGGGCAGGGAGGCCAGGGGCTTACCGATAATTCCAGCTGAGAGTGAGCATCGTCCTGTTTCCGTCGGCGGCATGTTCCACCGCGGCCTTCAGGTCGAAGCCGGTGAAGTCGAAACCCAGCCCCAGGCGCTCGCCGAAGGGCCGCCCGCCGAAGCTGGTATTGCGCTCCGTGAAGATGCCGCCCTCCACCTCGATGAGGTCGGTGGAGTGGTTGCGGAAACCGTAGCTCACGCGCCAGTAGTTATCGGCGATGCCACCCAGGCTGGAGTCCAGCGCGTCCCGCATGAAGCTGAGGTCTATATAGAAGGACGTGGTGCTGCTGTAGGCCTGGTGCGCGCCCACGCCGATGCCCTGCAGGGTGTGGCCGCCGCCCAGGGTGTCGAAGTCCAGCTTGTGCCACTGGCCGAACACGTACACGCCGCCTTCCATGTCGTAGGCGAAGCGCAAACCGGTGCCGCCGGAGCTGTCGGCGAAGAAATCGGAATGCTCGTGCAGGCGCTCGACCTGCAGGACGTTGTAGTCGAACACGTCATTATTGGTGGCATCGGCGGCGGCATGGGCGAGGCCGGGGACCGTCAGGCAGGCGGCCAGCAGGCCCAGGGTACGCAGGTTCATCGCTTCGACTCCTTCAATTCCTTTCCAGCAACTCCAGCCGTGCCGCCAGCCAGCGGGTGGTGGTGGCCTGCAGCAGCAGCGTGGCCAGGATCGCCACGAACGTGACCGCCGCGATCGTGCCGGCCTCGGGCGCGCCCATAGCCAGCAGCATACCGGCAAGCGCGCCCGGAATCACCCCGGTCTCGCGGGTCCAGCACATGAACAGGAGTTCCTTCAGGCTCCAGCGGGCGCGCCGGTCCGGGGCGGCGCACAGGAACACCACCAGCGGCCTGGCGACGAACATGAACACAGCCACCACGGCGAGGCTACCGCCGAGGTGCGCGCCCACCGCCTGGAAGTCCACGTGCATACCCAGCAGGATGAAGATCAGCATCCGCATCACCAGGGACGTTATGCCAATGTACTCATGCAAGCGGCGCGTGTCGCGCTCGTCCAGTCCGAACCCGAACCGCTCGCGGTTGCCCACGATGATCCCGGCGGTGAATACTGCCATGAAACCGCTGGCTTGCAGGTTCTCAGCGCCAAGGTAGGCGCCGGCAACAGCCATGAGGGTGACCAGAGGGGCATAATCGCGCAGGAACCCGTAGCGCGCATGCCCCATCAGCAATGCCGCCGCGAAACCCAGGCCGACGCCGGCTGCGATGCCCAGGCCCGCCTGGCGCACCAGGTCCAGCAGCGCACCTTGCAACGAGAAACTGTCCGTGCCGCTCACCATGGCGAGCAGCGTGAAGGTCAGGATCGCGCCCACCGCATCGTTGAACGCCGATTCGCTCACCACCATCTGCGCCAGGCGCTCGCGTACCCGCACCTGTTTGAACACCGGCACCAGGGTGGCCGGGTCGGTGGAGGCGATCACGGCGCCCAGCAGCAACGCCAGCAGCGGGTCGAGGCCGAGCAGCCAGTGGGCCGCCACGGCCGTGACGGCGGCGGTGACCAGCACGCCGAGGGTGGCGAGCAGGGTCAACCCGAGCCAGATGCGCGACAGCACCGCAAGCCGCACCTCGGCGCCGCCTTCGAACAGGATATAGGAGGCACCGAAGATAAGGATGGCCTGGTTGAGGACCGATCCGGCGGGCAGGTCCGCGATGCCGAGCACCTGCGGGCCCAGCAGCACTCCCGCCAACAGGTACAGCACCACATCCGGTATCCGCAGGCGCTGCGCCAGGTAGCCGGAGACGCTGCCGGCCGCCAGCAGCAGGGTCACGAACTTGAGCAAGGGCGCGGCGGCCGATAGCGATTCCTGAGCGGGCATGGCCATCAAGGCTCCTCCTGCGGCCACAGCGCCGGCGCGCCGCTGGCCTTGGCGATCTCCTGCAGCTTGGCGGCGTGGGCAGCGCGCTCCGCCTCGCTCGCGGCCGGCACCACGAGGGTGAGGCCGGTCCTGTCCAGCTTGCGCACCTTGATGGCACCCGCGCCGGAGGCGCCCGCCGCTTGCGCATCCAGCACCAGTGCCGCCTGGCCGCCGGTCATGGCGAGGTAGACCTCCGCCAGGAGCTGCGCGTCCAGCAACGCACCGTGGTACTCACGGCCGGAGTTGTCCACGCTGTAGCGCTTGCACAGGGCATCCAGGCTGTTCTTCTGGCCCGGGTGCTGGCGGCGTGCCAGCTCGAGGGTGTCGAGCACGCTGCACACGCCGTGTATGTCCTGCACCGCGTGCTGCATCTTCTTGAGCTCGTGGTTGAGGAAACCCACGTCGAAGGCCGCGTTGTGGATCACGAGCTCGGCGCCGTGGATGAACTCCAGAAACTCGCCCACCACCTCCGCGAAGCGGCGCTTGTCCCTGAGGAAGCGGTTGTCGATACCGTGCACCTCGAGCGCGCCGGGATCCACCTCGCGCTCGGGGTTGATGTAGGTATGGAAGGAATTGCGCGTGATGCGGCGGTCGAGGATCTCGATACAGCCGATCTCGATGATGCGGTGTCCTTCCCTGGGTTCGAGGCCGGTGGTCTCGGTGTCGAGCACGATCTGGCGCATGTCAGGGCGCCCCGATGCTGAGCAGCTTGTCGATGGCGAGGTTCGCGAGGCGGTCCACCCGGTCGTTGCCGTCGTGCCCCGAGTGGCCCTTCACCCAGTGCCAGCGCACGCTGTGGCGCGCATTGGCCTCGTCCAGCGCCAGCCACAGGTCCTGGTTCTTGACCGGCTTCTTGTCGGCGGTCTTCCAGCCGCGCTGCTTCCAGGCGGGCAGCCAGGTGTTGAGCCCATCCAGCACGTACTTCGAGTCGGTATAGATGTCCACGCTGCTGCCGGCAGGCGCCTCCCGCAGCGCCATGATGGCGGCGGTGAGTTCCATGCGGTTGTTGGTGGTCGCGGACTCGGCGCCGGACAGCTCGCGCTCGCCCCCCGCCTGACGGATCAGTACGCCCCAGCCGCCGGGGCCTGGGTTGCCGCGGCAGGCCCCGTCCGTGTAGATCTCCATCCCGCTCATGACATGCTCCGGGTCGTCGGTTTCGCCACCCCACTGAAGGCGGGCTGCAGCCGCGCGCGCTTCATGCGCAGCGGTGTCATGCCGAACACGCGCTTGCGCGCCACAACCATATAACCCCCTGCGCTGAGGCGCCAGCCCATCCGGTCCAGGAACGCACTGCGCAGCAGCATGCCGGGCGCGCGCCAGGGCGGGCGAAACAGGGTCTGCCTAACGCTGATCACTTCGAAGCCGAGCACCCGCAGCCAGATATTGAGGCGCCAGATGCTCAGGAAGCGTCCGTTCCAAGGCGGGCGTGCGCCGAAGTAGCGCGGCAAGCCCCAAGGCCCCAATGGATGGAAGCCCAGCACCACCACATGGCCCTCCCCGTGCAGTACCCGCTCCGCCTCACGCAGCACCTTCTCCGGCTCCGCCACCCGTTCGAGGGTGTGGGGCAGGAGCACCGTGTCCACGGAATCCGCTGCGAACGGCAGGTAGGAAGGATCGCCGGAGATGCCGGCACCTGCCTCTCCGCACTCGCCCACGATCAGACGTGTGCGGATGGGGCTGGACTCCAGCAGCGTGCCGGGCGGTCCCCAGCAGCCGGACTGCACCAGATAGAAGCCGAATTGGGTGGGCAAGGCGCAACCCAGGGCGGCGCGCTCCTGCTTCAGCAGGTAGGCGCCGGTCTTGGTCTGCCACCAGGCCTTGAGATCCGTATCCATCGCTGTGCCGGGCTGATTGCTGCGCGACAGTAACATAATTCACGGGCCGGTTGGCCGCGCCTCCGCTAGGATGTCCGCATGGACAAGCTCACCCTAAGCGCACTACCCGCCTTCCGCGATAATTACATATGGCTGCTTGCGGATGCCGCGGGCAACGCCGCGGCTGTAGACCCGGGCGATGCCACTCCGGTGAACGCCGCAGTAGATGCACGGAATCTTAAACTTTGTGCCGTGCTGGTGACGCATCATCATGCCGACCACATGGGCGGCGCCGCAGAGCTCGCGGCCCGACACGGTTGCCCGGTGTTCGGACCCGCCCGCGAGGCGCAGGACGTGGTGAGCGTCGCCTTGGGTGAGGGCGTGCTGGTGGAGCTGCCGGGACTCAAGGCCCGCTTCCGGGTGCTGGACATCCCGGGCCACACCGCCGGACATATCGCCTTCGAAGGCTGCGGTATAATCTTCTGCGGTGATACCCTGTTCAGCGCGGGGTGTGGCCGGCTCTTCGAGGGCACACCCGAGGAGATGCACGGCTCGCTCGCGAAGCTCGCGGCACTGTCACCCGACATGCGGATCTGTTGCGGACACGAATACACCCTTGCCAACCTGCGATTCGCGGCAACGGTGGAGCCTGACAACCGGGCGATACGACGTTACACCGCCGAGTGCGAGGCGAAACGCGCGCGGGGTGAAGCCACTCTCCCCTCGACGCTCGCCATTGAACGGCAAGTGAACCCTTTCTTGCGTTGCACTGAACCGGCGGTGATGGAAGCGGCCTCGCGACAGGCCGGAAGAGTTTTGACGGACCCGGTGGACGTGTTCGCCGCGATCCGCAGTTGGAAGGATGGATTCCAGTAGCTTTCGATGCCGAGACCGGAGACCCGATGAAACGCCTCGCCTTGTCCTGTGCCTTGCTCTCGCTCACGGCTTGCGCCGGCGCGCCGCGTCAGGACGCCCCCGCCCCGGCTCCTGCCACCAGCATGGCACCCGTCGCCGCGACCACCTATGGCCTTGGCACCGACAGCGCGACGCCGATCCCGGACCTCGCCGACGGCACCGACACCGGCCCCGACGTGCAGTGGAGCGACGTGACGCTCACCCCCGCGGAGGAGCCGAAGTACGACGACCTGTGGGACTACCTGGCCCGGCACTTCACGCTGCAGGGCGCGGGCATCGTGAGCGATGCGCGGGTACAGGGCGAGCTCACCTGGTTCGCCGCCCACGGCGAGTATCTGAATCGCGTGGCCGGCCGCGCCCGCCCCTACCTGCACTACATCGTGCAGCAGGTGGAGGCGCACAAGATGCCGCTCGACATCGCGCTCCTGCCGGTGGTGGAGAGCGCCTTCGATCCTTTCGCCTATTCCTACGGCCGCGCCTCCGGCCTGTGGCAGTTCGTGCCGGCCACCGGCAACATCTACGAGCTGAAGCAGGACTGGTGGTACGACGGCCGCCGCGACGTGGCCGCCTCGACCCAGGCCGCGCTCGACTACCTGCAGGCCCTTCACAACGAGTTCGACGGCGACTGGCTGCTGGCGCTCGCCGCCTACAACTCGGGTCCCGGCACGGTGGAACGCGCCATCGCGCTCAACAAGCGCCGCGGCAAGCCCACCGACTTCTGGAACCTGGAGCTGCCGGCGGAGACCCGTGCCTATGTGCCGCGCCTCATGGCCATCTGCAAGCTGGTGGCAAATTCCCATCACATGGGCGTGGACCTCGCCCCCATCCCGAACCAGCCTTACCTGACGCAGGTGGACGCGGGCGGCCAGATCGACCTCGCCACCGCCGCCAAGCTCGCCGGCATCACCACCGAGCAGATGTACCTGCTCAACCCCGGCTACAGCCGCTGGGCCACGGACCCGGCGGGTCCCTATCTCCTGTTCGTGCCGCTGGACTCCAAGGAGACCTTCCAGGAAGGCCTCGCCGCGCTGCCGCCCCATGACCGCATCCAGTGGGCCACCCACAAGGTGGGCAAGGGCGACACCATCGGCGGCGTCGCGGCCAAAGCCCACACCACGGTGGCGGTGCTGAAGGAGCTGAACGGCTTGCGCAGCAACCTGCTGCACGTCAACCAGACCCTGCTGGTGCCGGTGTCGCGCCAGACGCTGGCCGCCGCCAGCGTGCAGGCGCAGCAGCAGCGCATCGCCGGCATCACAGACCTGCACCTGCCGGGCGGACGCATCCTGCACAAGGTTAAGGACGGCGAGTCCCTGTGGGTCATCGCCCAGCACTATCACGTCACCGTCAACGACATCCGCCAGTGGAACAAGATCTCCACCCGGCACGTCCTGCACAAGGGCGACCGGCTGGTGATCTACGGGGGCCGTCGGGTCAACTCCGGCAGCTGACGCTGCTTTATACTGTCGCCTTCCGACATACGGGGAACAGCCATGGGTTTTCTCGCAGGTAAACGCGCGCTCATCGTCGGCCTGGCCAGCGACCGCTCCATCGCATACGGCATCGCCGAGGCCTTCAAGCGCGAGGGCGCGGAGCTGGCCTTCACCTACCAGGGCGAGCGCCTCAAGGACCGAGTCATCGAGATGGCCCGGGAGTTCGGCTCCGACATCGTGTTCCCCATGGACGTGGCGAGCGACGCCGAGATCGACTCCGCCTTCGCCGGCCTCAAGCAGCGCTGGGACCACCTGGACATCCTGGTCCACTCGGTGGGCTTCGCACCCCGCGACCAGCTGGAGGGCAACTACGCTGACGTAGTGAACCGCGAAGGCTTCCGCATCGCCCACGACATCAGCTCCTATAGCCTGGCCGCGCTGGCCAAGGCGGCGCGCCCGCTGATGCAGGGCCGTAACGGCTCGATCCTCACCCTGAGCTACCTCGGCGCGGTGCGCGCCCTGCCGAGCTACAACGTGATGGGCCTCGCCAAGGCCAGCCTGGAAGCGAACGTGCGCTTCCTCGCCTACGCCCTGGGGCCGGAGGGCACCCGCGTCAACGCCGTCTCCGCCGGGCCGATCAAGACCCTGGCGGCCGCCGGCATCTCCGGCTTCCGCGACATCCTCAAGCACGCCGAGAGCCAGACCCCGCTACGCCGGAACGTGACCACGGAGGACGTGGGCAACGCCGCCGCCTTCCTCTGCTCGGACCTCGCTTCCGGCATCACCGGCGAGATCCTGTACGTGGATGCGGGCTACAGCCACGTGGCCATGAACATCACCAAGTAATTCCGGCGACGTGTAAAGAAAAGGCCCGCCAATGGCGGGCCTTT
>DATAHN010000052.1:0-23972 GCA_036263155.1 Gammaproteobacteria bacterium
CATCAGCGACGCCATCCCCACCAACACCACCTATATCATCGGGAGCCCGAGCTTCACGGACGGATCCACTTCGAGCGGCCTCTCGGCGCCGACCTATACGTTCTTCTCGAATGCGGCTTGCACCACCAGCTACTCGCCCACAGGCGGTGCCGGCACTCTGGACGCGAACGTGAAGTGCATCAAGGCGACCTTCACCCCCAGCACCTTCATGAACGGCAAGACCGGCGCGACGCCGCCCAGTTTCAGGCTGGTGTTCAGGACCCAGGTGGATTGAGCCCGAAGGCTCCGGGTCAGGCGTTTGCCTGGAGCTTCTCGGTGGTGTGGGTCAGGCGTTCGATGAGGGTATGGGCGAACACCTTGTAGAACCTGAGCTGGCAGTCCCGTGAGGCCTTCTCCATCAGGGTCGCATTGACCCTGAGGACGCTCACGTCGCTCTTGGCCCGCACCGTGGCGCTGCGCTTGGTCTTATTGAGATAGCCCATCTCGCCGAAGCAATCTCCGGCCTTGAGCGAGCCCAGCAGGGTCTTGCCCTTGTGCACGGTCGCCTCGCCCGACACGATGACGAAGAAGCTGTCGTCCAGCTCGCCTTCCTTCACCACCACGTCACCGGCCCTGAAGTTTTTCCAGGCGCCAGCGTGCATGATTTCCCAGATCTCGGGCTGGGTGAACTCGCTGAAGAAAGTCAGGTTGCTGAGCAGGTTGTAGCGCTCCTGCTCGGCGATCTCCTCGGCCTGGCTGCTGAGCGCGTCGGAGACGTTGATGAGGTCGCCGGCCACGTCCATACCGGTCTTATAGCGCTGCTTGAGGTTCTTCTTGAGGCAGCGCAGCACGATCTTGTTGAGCGAGTCCGGCACGTCGTTGCGCAGCTGCGAGAGCGGCGCCGGCTCGGTGTTGATGATCTGGTGGGTCAGGCTCGGCAGCGAGTCGCCGAAGAAGCAGGGCACGCCGGTGAGCATCTCGTAGATCATAACGCCCATCGAGAACAGGTCGGTCTGGTTGCCCACGTCCTCGTCCCGCACCTGCTCCGGCGACATGTAGCGAGGCGTGCCGACGATACCGGTGATCTGGGTGGACTGCCCCAAGGCGTGCTTGGCGACGCCGAAGTCCACGATCATGATCTGGCCGGTGGGCCCGATCATGACGTTGGCGGGCTTGATGTCGCGGTGGATCACGCCGTTTCGGTGGGCGTAATCCAGCGCCTTGGCCATGGCGAAGAACACCTCCACCACCTTCTTGATGGGCAGCAGGTTGTCCTGCCGGGTGTGCTCGGCCAGTGACTTGTAGCCCTCGAGGTACATCATCACTACGTAGCGTAGGCCGCCTTCCTCGCCGGCGTCGTAGATCGGCAGCACGCTGGGGTGCACCAGCTTGCCGGCGACATGGGCCTCGTTGAAGAACAGCTTGCGGTAGAGCTTGGCCTTGGAGGCATCCATATCCGCGTCGGAGAGGTAGACCTTGATCGCCACGTCACGGTGCGCGAACGGGTCGTTCGCCAGGTACACGATGCCCGAGGCGCCGCGCCCGAGCTCCTTGCCCAGGGTGTATTTGCCGAGCTGCTTGGGTACGCCGACGCTCATGGCTGACAGGCCGCCTTCTGGATCATGCCGCTCAATGCCTCCGGCACCGCCAGCACCGTCTGCGGTGCGGCGGGCTTGACGGTGAAGACCTCTCGGCCGGACGCGTCCTGGTAGGACTCGCGCAGCAGTGTCTGGGTGTAGACGCCGCAGTCCATGGTCATGTCCGCGGTACGGGTGGTGTATTCGATCTGGTGCAGGTCGGCACCCGTGGTGAGCTTGCCAGGCGCCAGGTACTCGAAGCGGAAGCGCGCCTCTACGCTGCCGCCGGAGACGGTCTCGGGCTTGCCCATGAGGTAGACCTTCTGGGTGTTGCGCGGATCGGTGCCGAGGTAGGTCCAGTCCAGCGGGATGCCGCAGGCCGCCTTGTACATGATGCCGGTGACGCCGTCGGGGACCACCGAGTCGGGATGGGCGTCCTTCGGCGGCGTCACGCCGAACACGGCGACGGCATCGGCATCGTAGTAGGTCTCGTGCAGCAGGCTCACGGTCTGGTTGGCGCAGTCCATCATCACGTTGGCCTGGCGGCTTTGATAGCGTACGGTGTTGAGCGCCGGCGCCGCGGTCATCTCGCGTGGCTCGTGGTAGACGAAACGGAAGCGCGCCTTGACGATGGGGTGCTTGCCCTGGCCGCCCGCCTGCACCCGCGCGTAGATGTCCTGGGTCTTCTGCGGGTCCTCGCCCAGAGGCTGCCACTCGATGGACTTGCCGCAGGCACCCTCGTAGACGATGTCGCTGACGCCACCGGCGAACACCTGGGCCGGGTCGGTATCCGCGTCGGGTTTGACATGGAACACCTGGCGGTCCTCCACATCGTGGTAGGTCTCATCCAGCAGCTTCAGGGTCTGGCTCCGGCAGTCCACCTGCACCAGGTCGCGGCGCTCGATGTAGCTCACCTGCTTGAAGTCGCCGGTGGTGAGCGGGCGCGGGCCGATGAACTCGAACCTGAACAGGGCGGTGGCGATCTCCTGCTTGCGGTCGAAATCCTGCAGCCGCATGTAGATGTTCTGGGTCCCATCCGGGTCGTTGCCGAGGTAGGTCCAGCGCTCGTTGCCGGTGACCAGCGGCGCATGGGCGGCGCAGGCTCCGAGCAGGGCGGCGAGGCAGGGCAGCGTCAGCAGGCGCATAGCGGGTCCGGAGCCATTCATATGTCAAACAATATCCATAACCCGGCAGCGGCACAACTGCGGGGCAGGGCTTTCAAGACTGCCCAGGACCCCTTTGCCAAGCCAGCTGACGGGCTTCCCGTTCGGCACGGCGGGCGGTGGCGCGTTCCAGAATGGCCAGGCGCTCCGCGTCACCCGCTTCACTCCAGGCGCGGATCTCGTCGAGGCTGCGGCCGCAACCCAGGCACACGTCCCGCTCGTCCAGGCAGCAGTTGCGCACGCAGGGCGAGGGGACGAGGGAAGCCATGGGGACTTCAGCCGATCAGGATGACCGCCAGGAACAGCACGTAGGCGGCGCCGTTCACCAGCAGTCCTGCGGGCGTCAGGCGGCGACGCAGGGCGAGCATCAGGGTCCATAGGGCCATGGCCATGGTGATGCCCATGGTCCAGAGCACGTCGCGGCTGGCGGTCCAGGTGCCGAGCTGCAGGCCGAAGGCCGGCAGCAGCGAGCCCTGGAACACCATGGCACCCGAGAGGTTGCCGAAGGCGAGGGTGTCCTTGTGGCGGCGCACCCACAGGATGCTGTTGAACTTCTCCGGCATCTCGGTGGCGACCGGCACGATGATGAGCGACAGCACCAGCACGCCGATGCCCGTGATCTCGGCCACCTGCTCCACGCCGTTCACGAACAGCTTGGCGCCGCCGATGATGAGCGCGAGCCCCACCGCCATCTGGGTGAACTCCCAGGGCAGGGTATGGGGCAGCTTGAAGCGGGTTAGGTGCAGCGGCGCATGGGCGGTGGTGCCGTGCCCTTTTGACACCAGCGCCGCAGAGGCCTGGATGGTGTTGTACACGTAGTAGACGTAGAGGAACACCAGGCACAGGCCGGCCACCGCGTGGATGGCGCCGGACTCGCGCGGCACGAACAGGCCGATGAAGGCGATCACGTAGGCCACCAGGAAGTAACCGAGGTCGCGCACCAGGCCGCTGAGCTCGGGCTTCAAGGGCTGGGTCCAGCCGCGCTTGCTGCCGGTGGCGAGCGCGATGAGCGCCAGGGCCAGCGTGACGAGCATGAGGGGCGAGCCCAGGATGGCGCCGATGCCGATGCCCTCGCTGGAGGCCGCGTCGGAGCTGCCGAAGAAGACCGCGATGATGGGCACCACCGTCTCGGGCAGCGCAGTGGCGACCGCCGCGAACACCGAACCCACCAGGCCTTCCGAGAGACCGAAGCGCTCGCCGGTGTGCTCGAGGGAGTTGGTGAAGAGCTCAGCCCCCACCAGTATGACCACGAGGGCGGCCAGGAGCAGCAGGCTATCCAGGATCAGCAAGGTCCGTCTCCGTCGGGATGGCTGCGATTCTAACCGATTGGCCCGGTGGCAGGCGCGCTGCGCGCGGCCTGCAGCGCCTGCGCGAGCACCTGCGGCGGCTGCGCGCCGGCCAAGGCGTAGCGTCCGGCGAAGATGAAGAACGGCACGCCGCTGATGCCGATGCGACCGGCCAGCGCGAGGTCATCCTGCACCGCCTGCGCGCCGGCGTCTCCTGCGAGCAGGGCCTGCACGTCACCTTCGATGCCGGCACCGGCAGCGATGGCCGCCAGCGTGGCGCGGTCACCCACGTCCCGGCCTTCCACGAAGTAGGCGCGCATCACCGACTCCTTGAGCGCGCCCTGGCGCGGGCCGGCGAGCTGCAGCAGGCGGTGCGCGTCGAAGGTATTGGGACTGCGGCTGATCTTCTCGAACTCGAATGCGATGCCGGCGGCGCGACCCGCTTCCCGCACCCGGTCGTGGATGCGTTCGACGCCTTCGGCGCCGAACTTGGCCATCAGGTACTCGCGCCGGTCCATGCCTTCGGGCGGCAGGTCCGGGTTGAGCTGGAAAGCATGCCAGCGGATCTCGGCGTCGGTGACGCCAGCCTGCTCGAGCGCGGCCTCCAGGTGCCGCTTGCCCACGAAGCACCAGGGACACACGACATCTGAAAAGACATCTATCCGCACTTAGCGGCTAATCTTCGTGTAGACGACGCTCGGCTTGTCGCCGCGGCGGGAGTAGATGTGGACGTTGCTGAACTCCGCCAGCGCCTCATCGCGCTCCTGCTCGGAGGCGTACCAGCGCTCCGCCACCCAATCGGGGCCGAGGAGGTGCGGAGCCGACATGGGATCGTCGGGCGGCAGGGTGCAGCGGATGCCGAAGCGTTTCTTGGTCTGGGTGCTCATGTCTCAGCTCTGGGAGAAGTAGCGGTCGAGGTATTGCTCGAACGATAGTTTATCAGACGCCTCGATGGCGGCCTGTTCCTCCAGGGAGGCGCGCGCCTCGGCCGCCATGCGTGCCGCCGTGCCCGCGGGCAGGGGCTTCGCCAGGAAGCAGTCGCGGTGCGCCTCCGAGAGGCGCTTGGCAAAGCGGAAGAAGCTCTCGCCGTGGCGTCGCATGTCCTCGAGGATGCGCGCCGACGGAGTGAGGCCCGGATCCTCCACGGATGCCCGCTGGGCTGCCAGCGTGGTGGCATAGGGCCGCCCGGGCTCGTCCTGGTCCAGCAGTTCGCACACCGGGGCCAGGAACGTCAGGACCTCATGCGCCCAGTCCTTGAGCCGCACCGGCCGGCCGGCACGGGTGAGTTCGAGGCCGGGTTCCCGCCCGCGCCGCGCCACCGCGAGCTGATTGCGGCCGATGGCAGCCTGCTCCTCGGCGGTGGTGGGCGGGCTATCGGATAGCAGGCACAGGAGCAGCAGCGCCTCGATGAAACGCAGCGCCGGCTCGTCCGCCCCCACCGGGTCGTAGGCATTCACGTCCAGGGCCCGCACTTCCAGGTACATCACCCCGCGGCGCTTGAGCGCCAGAGTGGCGCGCTCACCGCTCTCGATGGGCTGCTTGGGCCGGATCGAGCCGTAGAACTCGTTCTCGATCTGCAGCACGTTGGCGTTAAGCTGGCGCCACTCGCCGTCCACCTTCACGCCGATGCGCTGGTATTCGGGCTCGGGAGTGCTGATGGCATGGCCCAGGGTCGCCACGTAGTCCGCCAGGCTGTTGTAGGTGACGCCGATGCGCGCCTGATTGTTGTTCTTGTAGCCGATGTCCGAGAGCCTGAGCGACGTGCCGTGGGGCTCGTAGAGGGTGTGGGCGTCGAACTCGGGGAACTTGAGGTCGCGCCCCCCGAGGAAGGTGCGGCACATGGCCGGGGAGGCGCCGAACAGGTACGGCACCAGCCAGCCCAGGCGCTGGAAGTTGCGCAGCGCACGGAAGTACCACTCGTCCTGGAACTCCCGCAGCGTGAGAGTGCCGCCCTCCAGCGCATGCAGCGCCGGCCACAGCTTTTCCGGGAAGGAGTAGTTGAAGTGCACGCCGGAGATGGCTTGCATGGTACGGCCGTAGCGCCAACCGAGGCCCCGGCGGTAGACGTGCTTCATCATGCCCACGTTGGAGCGGCCGTAGCGTGCGATGGGGATGCTCGCGTCGCCATCCAGGCCACAGGGCATGCTGGTGGCCCACAGCATCTCGCCGTCCATGTTCGCGTAGCTGAAGGTGTGGATGTCGTGCAGCGAGGCGAGCGTCGCGCGGACGTCCGTGAACGGCGAGGTCACGAACTCCAGCAGCGCCTCGGAGTAATCGGTGGTGATGTGCGGATGGGTGAGTGCGGAGCCCAGTGCCGGCGGGTGCGGGGTCTGGGCCAGGCGCCCCTCACAGGTGACCCGGAGGCTCTCCTTCTCCAGCCCCTTGCCGCCGTCCTTGAGCAGCGCGGCGGAGTCGAGTTTAGCCAGGCGAGTTTCCAGGCCGGAGTGGTCGCTCATGCTCGGGGTGAGGTCGGGGAGGGCGCGGTCATGGTGGCGTATATGGAGCCAAAACGCCAGCCATCAAGTCTCACAAAAAGTTACGGCCGGTGTGACCGGCCGTAACAGCTAACCCGGGATTTTTGCCGGTTACCAGCAGCCGCTGGGTCCCTGGGCGCCGGCGCTCGTCAGGGTAAGAGTCGGACAGTCGGTGTCCTTGCCTTGGGGACCGCCGCTGACCGCGGTGGCCGTGAGAGTGTAGTCGGTGCCGCTGACGACGCCGGTGACGGTGTAGTACTTCTGGGCGCTATCCACACTGGCACCGCCGGTGATCGCGGTGGTCTGGGTGCAGCTAGGGCTGGTATACAGCCCATATTGCGTGTAGCAGCGCTCCAGCGACTGTCCCACCTGCGTGAGGATGGCCTTGGCATCGGCGCGTCGGCCCTTAATGGCCGACTTGGTATAGGCAGGGTAGGCGATGGCGGCGATGATGGCGACGATGGCCACCGCGATCATGAGTTCGATGAGCGTGAAACCCTTATTGCGCGACATGGTACGGATCTCCCGTGTATGTGCTCCGGCGTCATGCCCCTCAAGTCCGCCCGAGCGATGCGAAAGTGTGCCTGTCCGCCGGGCCGGTGTCCATCGCCCTGGCCCGCACCCGTCCGATGGCCGGACGGGTGCGGCGGGAGGTCACTGCAGCTGTTGCCAGGACTGGCGGCCGCCGCTCGAACTGGCGCTCTCGACGGTCATGCCGATGGCGCCGGTGCTGCCCGAGTAGTACTTGTACTCAAGGGTACCGGCACTGATGATGCCCGGCGTCTTGATGATGCCCACGTTCGACTGCTTGCCGCTGGCCGGGATCGTGGTCGTCACCGACTGACCGGTGTTCGGGTCGGTGTAGGTGACGGTCACGAAGTCGTTGCCGTCCACCTTGCCGTCGCCGTTGGTGTCGAAGGGCGAGACGTCGAGGCGGCCGCCGTTGTCGATGTCCAGCTCCATCAGCCAGGAGATGCCGCCGTACTGGCAGGCGGTGCCCTGCGGGATCACGGTGGTAAAGATCACGCGGCCGTTGTCCAGCACCGCGTCGCTCACCACGCGCTCGCCCTGGGCTTTCGGGTAATCCAGGTTGATGTACCAGCCCTGGTTGTCGCTGGTCATCGGGTTGGTGCTGGTGATCCGGAGCGGAGTGCCGTTCCGGCTGGTCTCGGTGATGATGGTCTGCTGCAGCAAGGTCTTCTGCAGCACCTGGTCGGCGGCCGTGTTGCCCTTGTCGTCGATGATGCCGTAGAAGGCCTGCACCGGCGGGCTGGCGGGCACCGCGTTGTCACCCGTGAGGAAGTAGGTGCCGGTGCCGAAGAAAACCATCACCTGGCCGGCGGTGTTCTTGCCCACTTGCGGCCGCTCGGTGATCGGCTGCACGTTGTTGTTGCTGTCCAGGGCGGTGAACAGCGGGGTGGGATTGGAGTTGCCGTAGGTGGTGTAGGCCCACTTGGTGGGGTCGGCATCGCTGACATCGAGCTTCCACACGTTGCCGAGGAGGTCGCCCGCGTAGATCGCGTCGGTGATGCGGTCGCCGTTGTAGTCCACCGGGTTGGGGGTGGACATGCCGTTGAGGTTGCCTACCTTGCTGTCGAACTTCAGCAGCGTGCCGTCGCTGATGCGGTACATGTAGATCAAGGCATGCTGGTTCGGGCTGTTGTAGCCGTTGCCGAAGATGATGTACCACTTGCCGTCATGCATGCGCGCGATGGTGGGCTGGCCGATGGTGTAGCCCATGTCGTTGTCGCCGGCCATGGCGCCGTCGTAGTCCCACATGATGTCGGACTTGGTGAGGGCGGAGGGGTTGGTGGCGTTGATCAGGAAGATCTCGCGGCCGCCGGCGCCGGTGGTGCCGGTGAGCAGGGTCTTCCAGCCGCCGGAGACGTAGGCATCCACCGACTGCGGGGAGCCGTCCACGTAGAACTGATGGGTGTAGCCCGGGTTGGTGAGCGCACTCAGGTTGCCGTAGATGCCGCGCGGCACGTAAGCGAACAGCTCAATGCCGGTGTTGGCGTCGAAGCCGTGCAGCATGCCGTCGTTGCCACCCACCACCAGCGTCTCGGCACGGCTCGCCTTGCTGCTGACGAAGCTGCTGTAGCTGGTGCCCTCACTGCCCGGCAGGTTGATGAAGCCGTAGTTCTGGGTGCCGATGAACAGCGGGTTGGAGTTGACGATGTCCGCCAGCAGGTAGGTGCGGTTGCGGTAGATGCCGCCGGACTGGCTCTGCTCCTTGCTCTGGTCGCCGCGCAGGTAGTCGAGGCGCTCGCTGCCCTTGCCGTCGTTGACCCCGCTGAGGTTGGTGTTCAGGGCCGCCTGCTCGTTGCTGGTGAGGGTGGCCCAGGTGAAGTCGATGCCGGCCTTGTTGGTGTTGTCCCAGGTCATGATGTTGCGGCTGCCGAAGGCGGGCAGCTTGCTGGTCGCTTGCCATTGCACGGCGCCGATGCTGCCGTCGGTGTTGATCTTGTAGGCCAGCACTTCGCCGGACCAGTCGCCGCTGTTGAACTGCGCCTGGTAGATGAAGGTGTTGGAGTCGAGGCGCGTGGAGTTCACGGCGATGGCCGAGGAGGAACCGACGCGGCCGGTGATGCGCGAGACGATGGAGTTGAAGGCCGCCGCCACGTCCTGGGGGTTGTCCGCCGAGAAGAACTGGCCGCGGCCGTTGATGGCTGCATGCCACAGGTCGTAGATGTTATTGGCCGAGTCGCTGCTCACCGCCGGCCAGGCCAGGTGGCCGGTCACCAGGTCGCCGTATCCGGTGCCGGTGAAGGTGTCGCCGTTCCACTTGGGGCTGGTGATGGTGGTGGTCATGCCGAGGCCCACCGTGAACGTGTTCATGTGCGGCCAGGAGGCCGGGTCGTTCTGCGGGTTCCAGTAGGGGATCAGGCTCGCTGTGCCGTTCACGCTGTCCACAACCGAGACGTTCTTGGTGTAGGGCATGTACTGCAGCGCAGCGGTGGTGCCGAGGTCGGTGCGCAGGTTGGTCTTCCAGTAGTAGAACGCGATATCCGCCAGGCTGTTGGACGAGCTGTCGTAGTAGGGGTGGATACTGGTCGTGTAGCTCGTATTGTCAGGCAGCGTGACCGCGGTCTTGTCGGTGTTGCCGAAGCTGCTGATGCTGTCGCTGTTCCACAGACCGTCCGTCATCATGATGGTGTAGTTCGGGCGGCACACGTACTCGGTGCCGTCGCTCACCTGCGGCTGCTCCGCATAGGGGCTGTTGACGCCGCTGGTCTTGTAGTACTCACCGGCGGTCGAGAGCGCCGTGCGCAGCGGCGTGGAGACGTTCGCCGGCAGGCGCGACAGCCAATTGAAGAAATCCGTGCGATGGGTGCCGCTGAAGGTGGCGATACGGTTGTCGTATTGGCTGCCGCTCCAGCTCGCGCAGCCGGTCGAGGCGAACGCGGTGCAGGAACCAAGGTCGATCCAGGCCACGCGCATGGTGTTGGAGAGCTGGCTGAAGGCGCGGTTCGCCGCGCTGACCGTGGTGAGGTTGCGGGTGCGGTAGAAGGAATACCAGTTGGCGAAGTTCTGCTGTTCGCCGGCGGCCACCGGGACCTTCGTGTAGCAGCGGGAATCAGCGGTCGAGGGGGTGGCCGGGCAGCCGCTGGCCGCAGTGTCGTACTTGTAGTAATAGGCCGCCGTACCGCCCATGGTGGTGGCGCAGGTGCCGGTGGTGCTGCTGGTGATGTTGGTGCTGCTTACGGTGAACGTCCCGTTGCAGTCGTTGGTGGTCTGGCTGGTGCTGCTGGGGTTGTAGCTCACCGTGGCCTTGTAGCTGGTGGAAAGGTTCACGCTGCCGCGGCCGGTATCGAAGCCGTTGATGTATGCAGTGGTGAAACTCGTACTGTAGAGGGTGCCATCCGCCTTGAACGGCGTGTCGTAGGTCACGGTCGGGTCATAGGCCAGCGGGTTATAGGCAGCGGACTTGAACATCACCGAGTTCTCGCCCTGCACGTACACGGCCTGGTAGCTGGTGCAGGTGGCGGAGCTGCCGCTGCCATTGGTGGTCCAGCCGCTGGGGCAGGTATAGGCGCTGGTGGTCTGGGTGCAGGTGGTGCCGCTGGGCGGGGTGCTGGTGGTGCCGGTGCTGGAACCGTTCAGGGTGTAACCCGAGGGGCAGGAATACGTATAAGTCGTCTTCGTGCAGGTGGTGCCGCTGGGCGGGGTGCTGGTGGTGCCGGTGCTGGAGCCGTTCAGGGTGAAGCCCGAAGAGCAGGAGTAGTCGTAAGTGCCGGTGCAGGTATGGTGGCTGACGCGGCAAGTCGAGGTGACCGTACCACTGGTGACGACCGGCGCGCTCACGTTGACCGTGGCGCTGGTGGTGGTGGTCACGTAGGGGATGGGTCCCGTGACCTGGACCGTGAGCTTGGTGCTGTCGTCCAGGTTGTCCGGCACGAAGGCGGAGGCCATGGAACCCGAGTCGTCCAGGACCACCACGATGTTCGGCGGCACCGCGGTGGTGACGAACAGCGGTTGCGTGGAGATGGACAGACCGCCGGCCAGTGCGGCGCCGCTGGTCAGCAGCGCGGCGACGGTGGCGAGCAACAGGGTGCGGAGCTTGAGGTTCATCATGATGGCTCTCCTCGGTATCAGGTTCTGCCGCCGTTCAGCGCGCATAGGCGCTCTCCAGGACGACGGCCGAAGGGTCGCTTAGCGTGATGTCGCTGCGCAGGCCGATGCTGCGGGCGTAGACGTAGTAGACGAGCTTGCTGGTCTCGGCCGCGTCCGCCGAGAGGCTGCTGCCGGCGGAATCCACCGTCGTGGTGGTCAGCACCACGAAGTAGCGCGGCGCCACCTGGGGGGAGGGCGTCAGGCCGCCCTCGTAGGCGATGGTCGCCGCCGGATCGTCCCAGTCGATGGTTTTCCAATCCACGGCCATGGTCGTGGCGGTGTAGGCGCCTGCCGTGTTCAGCGCGAAGTTGGGCAGGCCCGCGGAGTTCAAAAGGCTCTCGCCGTCGCGCAACGTCGCCTCGGCGGCCTGGATCGCGACCGCCCGGTCGTTCTGGTTCGCGGTCATACGCTGCTCGATGGCGGTGCTGCGGGTGGCGGCGAGGCCGATCAGCGTCAGTACCAGCAGCATCAGCAGCGAGACCACCAGCACCACGCCGCGCTGGCGGCGGAGCCGGGCCGGGAAGCGGTGGAGGAGGGTGTTCATGGCAGCGCGTTCCTGACGGAGAAGGTCTGGACGAAGTAGCGGCGCAGGCGCCGGTCCTGGGGCAGGGTCAATTCGAAGCCGTCACCGTTCTTGTCCGCCACCGGGTCCGAGGCGAGCATGTGGAAGACGGGCGCATCGACCGGCGCCTTCTCTACGGCGTTGTCGTCGCTGCGGGCGATGAGCGCTACGCGGATCGAAACCACCTTGTTCCACGCGCCAGCGGCGTCGATGGTATCGGCGGTCTGGAAGTTGACGGTGACCGGTGCGTCGCTGCCGTCGCCCACGCCGTAGAGCACCTGCATGTTCTCGATGCCGGAGACGAGTTCGCGCTTTTGCAACTGCCCGGCGCTGTCCAGGTAGGCTTCGTAGAGCGCCGGGCCGCCATCCACACCCTGGCCCACGAAGTAGGCGTAGGTGAGGGCCGCGCCGACGTTACCGCCGCTGTCGAACGTCACCCCCAGGGCGTCGTAGGTGATGCTGCCCGCGGCGGTGTCGACGGCCGTGACCGTGAACACCTGGGGCTGCTGGCTGCAGTTCGCCACCATGGCGATCTCGCCCACCGTGAAGAACTCGGAATCGTTCACGTCGGTGACACCGTCGGAAGCCTTGTCGGTGGTCGAGACGAACAGGCTGGTCTTGTCGTCGAAGGCGCCCACCAGCGGGTAGGGCGCGCCCGCGAGCTCGCGCACCATGAAGACGTCACTGTCTGCGACGATCTTGTCCTTGATGTTCGCGTACAACGTGCCGGCGCCGCCGGCGTCGAGGGCGGGCGTCCAGGAGGCGGGATCGCCCAGCACCGTGCTGGCGGTGGCCTCGTCCAGGGTCAGGCTGTCGCCGATACCCGTACCCTTGGCTTCGTAACCGTACACGCCGGTCGAATAGTCGTACACCGGGTCTGCGCCGGTGCCGCTGTTGTTGTTGGGAGTCTGTTTGCGGGCGCAACCGTGGTAGCCCGCCATGCGGATATGGGGGTCCATGAAGCTGAAGGCGAAGCGGCCATGCTCCTGCACCGCGCCGAGCCCGTTGTTCACGTTGTAGGTGTTCTTGCTGGTGATGTAGACCGAGATCACACCGGAGGTGAGGATGAGACCCAGCACCAGCGCGACCATCAGCTCTACCAGCGAGAAGCCGGCTTGGCGCGGGACGGGGTTCCTGACGGCCATGTTCACAGTCCCGAGGTGAGGGTGTAGGTGGCGGTGTCGCTGGCGGCAGCGCCGCCCAGCGCCTGGTTGGCGCGCTTGTCGTTCCAGGTGATGGTGATGGTCACCTGCGTGAACTGTGCCACTGCCACCGTGGCGATGCCGCCCTTGCCGTCCGGCAGGGTGTTCGCCAGGTTCGCGCGCCAGTCCGCGAGGTCGAAGCTCGCGATGTCGGTGCCCGTGCAGGTAACGGCTGAGCCCACGCAGGCGGCCGCGGTCGGGTCCGCGGCGGCGATGTCCAGGTCATAGCCGCCGGAAGTGGCGGTGGAATGGTTCGCGCGCATGCGGTCCAGCATCGCCTGGGCCAGGGTGGTGGCCTGGGTCTGGTAGTAGGAGCTGTCCTTGCTCTTGAGGGACACGCTCACCATGGCGGCGATGCCCAGCAGGCCCACCGACAGGATCACCAGCGCGATGAGCACTTCGATGAGGGAGAAACCCCTGGAACCCTTGCGCATGGCCGGTCTGTTCACGGAGTGCAGTCCATGTCGGTGGTGTTGTCGATCAGCTTGCCTGCGGTACGCGAGACCCGGGCCTCGCCGACGGGGCTGAGGTAGATGGAACGGCCGCTGCTCTCGCCGCGCGAGTCGCAAAGGCTGAAGTTGATCGTGCCGGCCTTGGGGATCCCGCTGCCGCCGGTGAACACCACGCCCTTGGCATGTAGGTCATTTTGAAGACTGTTGCCGCCCACCAGCGCCTCGTGCACCCGCAGCACGGTGGTGACGCTGGCGAGCGAGCCGGCCCCCACGAGCCAACCTACGGACCAGTCGGTGGCGTTGGCGCAGGTGGTGCCGTCGCTGCTGGGGCAGACCACCACGTCCGAGTTGACCGCGATGGCCTGGGAACGGGCGATGAGCAAGGCTCCCAGGAAGTCATTGCTTTGGGAGGTGATGCGGCCGTTCTGGATGGTGGTCTTGAAGCTGGGGACAGCGGCACTTATCAGCACCGCCACCACGGTGATGGTGACCAGGAGCTCGATCAGGGTGAAGCCGGCAGTCCTTTTCATGCACAAAATACTAGGGTGTTCCCCCTAGGATTGCGACGCTGGCGCGACCAGCGCCGGGAAAGGGGCGACGGACGGCGAGGCCCTGGAGCCTGCCCGGCGCAAGGGTGCCGGGGACACTAATATATGTGCCGGTCCGCCCGTCCAGGGCGGGGAGGGTCCCATGCCACAGTCCCTGTTCCGCATCCTGCCCTGGCTCCTGGCTGGGTTCGTGCCCCTGGCCGCCGCAGGGACCTCTGCCACCTATGTATTGCGGCCGGCCGCCGTGTTCACAGCCGAGGATGCGCGGCTGCATCCTGGCTGGCTGGTCAGGGTGGAAGGGCAGCGTGTCGCCGCTGTGGGTCCGGCGGACAAGGTGCCGGCAGCCGGCGCCCAGACCATCGAGTTGCCACAGATGACTCTGCTGCCCGGACTCATGGACATCCATTCGCATCTCTTTCTGCACCCCTATGATGAGACCCTCTGGAACGATCAGGTGCTGAAGGAGCCGGAGGCCTACCGCACCATCCAGGCGGTGAAGCATGCCGAGGCCACGCTCATGGCCGGCTTCACCACCCTGCGGGACCTGGGCACCGAGGGCGCGGGCTACGCCGATCTCTCCTTGAAGCGCGCCATAGCCGAAGGGCTCATCCCGGGGCCGCGCCTGTGGGTGGCGACCCGCGCCATCGTGGCGAGCGGCTGCTACGGTCCCGGTCCCCGCGGCTTCCGCGACGACCTCACGCTGCCCCAGGGTGCCGAGGCGGTGAGCGGAGTGCCGGCGATCCTCGAGGCGGTACGTACCCAAGCGGGTCACGGTGCCGACTGGATCAAGGTGTATGTGGATTACCGCTGTGGGCCGGATGGCGCCACCGTGCCGACCTTCAGCCAGGAGGAACTGGACGCCTTGGTGCAGGCGGCCCATTCCCTGGGGCGGCCGGTGGCGGCCCATGCCACTACCGCCGAAGGCATGCGCCGCGCTGCGCTGGCGGGTGTGGATACCATCGAGCACGGTTACGGCGGCACCGCCGAGGTATTCAAGCTCATGGCCGAGCATCACGTGGCCTACCTGCCGACCCTTACGGCGGAGGAGGCCTACTCCCAATATTTCCAGGGTTACGTGCCCGGCAAGACGCCGCCGAGCCCGGGCATGCAGGATGCGGCCCATGCGCTGGGGCTCGCGCTCAAAGCAGGCGTCACGGTGGGCTGCGGCAGCGACGTGGGGGTGTACGCCCACGGCACCAACTATCGGGAACTGGAGTGGCTGGTGCGGGACGGCATGACGCCCGCGCAGGCACTGCTCGCCGCCACCACGGTGGACGCAAGGATACTGGGACATGAGAAGGACTTGGGCCGCATCGCACCCGGCGCACTCGCCGATCTCGTGGCGGTTCCAGGTGACCCCACCGCGGACATCGGCGTGCTCGCCCACCCGGCCTTCGTCATGAAGGACGGCGTCGTCTACAAGCGGCCTTGAGTCAGCCCGGCTACAGCCTGCGCGGGGACGTCCTGCTGTGGACGCTCGTGGCCGCGTTGCTGCTTCTGAGCGCACTGCATCCCGCCGGCATCCCCATGTATCCGCGGCTGGTGGATTGGCCCACGGTGGCGACCCTCGCGGGCATGTTACTGCTCACCGCCGGCATCGAAACCAGCGGCTTCCTGCAACGGCTCGCCCGGAACATCATCGGACTGGTGCGGGACGAGCGCGCATTGGCGCTGGTACTGGTGGGCGGCTCGGCACTGCTCAGCGCGGTGCTCACCAATGACATCGCACTGTTCATCGTGGTGCCGCTCACCTTAAGCCTCGGACGTTTCGCCGAGCTGCCGCTGACGCGGCTGGTGACCTTCGAGGCGTTGGCGGTCAACACCGGTTCCATGCTCACGCCCATCGGCAACCCGCAGAACATCTTCCTGTGGCAATCCTCCGGCGCGCGCTTCCTGGATTTCATCGCGGTCATGGCGGTGCCCACGCTCATCGCGGCGATCTGCCTGCTGGGATTCACGCTGTGGGGCTTCCGGCCGCAGCCGGTGCGCCTGCAGGCGGATGGCACGAACATCACGGTACACTGGACGCTGTTCGCTCTGTCGGCTGCGCTGTTCGTGCCGTTCGTGGTATGTGCGGACTTCCACTACGTCCTGCCGGCCCTGGCGGCGGTCGCCGGGCTGTTCCTGCTCTGCTTCCGCGGCGTGTTACTGCGCCTGGATTGGCCGCTGCTCCTGGTGTTCACGCTGATGTTCATAGATCTACGCCTGATGGCGGGTTTGCCGTGGGTGGCGGGCATGCTCGCTAAGGCGGACCTGGGGCACGCTTCCAGTCTCTACCTCACGGGTGTGGGACTCTCCCAGGGCATCAGCAACGTGCCGGCCACGATCCTGCTCTCCAGCTACTCCGGCGACTGGCGCACCCTGGCCTGGGCCACGGACATGGGCGGCTTCGGTTTCATCCTGGGTTCCCTGGCGAACCTCATCGCGCTCCGCCTGGCGGGCCGCCACGGCAGCCTGGGGGGGTTCCATGCCTGGTCCCTGCCGTTCCTGTTCGTCGCAGGCAGCCTCACCGGCCTGTGGCTGCTGGTAAAATAGGCACATGAAGCCTCATCTCACCTTGCACAGTCAGAGTCCAGCGCCGGCCGCCGCCGGTGCTCGGCGCCTCGTGACGCTGCCCGGCCGCTTCCGCATGCGCCTGGGCGGCGAGCTTGACGAAGTGCAGGTGGCCTACGAGGCCTGGGGCAGGCTCAGCGCCGCCAAGGACAACGTGCTGCTGTTGTTCACCGGTCTCTCGCCGTCAGCCCATGCCGCCTCGAGCGGCGAGGACCCCTCCACAGGCTGGTGGGAGGAGATGCTGGGGCCCGGCAAGTCCATCGATACCGAGCGCTTCCACGTCATCTGCGTGAACTCACTCGGTAGCTGTTACGGCTCCACAGGTCCCGCATCCACGGACCCACGCACTGGCAAGCCTTACGGGCCCGCCTTCCCCAAGCTCACCATCGAGGACGTGGCCGCCGCGGCCCACGGCCTCTTGGCGGTGCTCGGCATCCCGCGGGTACGCGTGGTGATGGGTCCTTCCATGGGCGGCATGAGCGCGCTCGCCTACACGATCATGTATCCGGGCGAGGTGGACGTGCTGGTGAGCATCTCCTCCGCCACGCACTCGGAACCCTTCTCCATCGCGGTGCGCTCACTGCAGCGCGAGCTGATCCGCACCGACGGTGCCTGGGCCGGCGGGCACTATGCGCCGGGCGAGGGCCCGCGCGAGGGCATGCGGCTCGCGCGCAAGCTCGGCATGATCTCCTACCGTTCCGCCCGCGAATGGTCCGAGCGCTTCGGCCGCGAGCGCGCCAAGGATGCAGGCATCGATGCCTTCGGCGTCGAGTTCGAGATCGAGGCCTACCTCGAGTCCCGCGCCCAGTCCTTCATCGGTGCCTTCGACCCCAATTGCTACCTGTACCTGTCCCGCGCCATGGACCTGTTCGACGTGGCGGAGCACGGCGGCAGCGTGGACAAGGCGTTGCAGCGCCTGCGCCTCCAGCAGGCGCTGGTGATCGGCGTGGACAGCGACATCCTGTTCCCCCTGCATCAGCAGCAGGCGCTGGCAGAGAGCCTGCGCCGCTCCGGCGCGGACACGCGCTTCCTGGAGCTGGCCTCCAAGCAGGGCCATGATTCCTTCCTGGTGGACATGGAGCGCTTCCGCCCCGCCATCGGCGATTTCCTGGAGACACTGTGAACGCCGTCGACTTCCAAGGTTCGCACCGCCTGATCCCGCTGCTGGATGAAGCGGTGCGCCGCGCCGACCCGCGCAAGACCACCCATGCCATCAAGGATGTGCTGTGCGAGATGTTCCGCGACAAGAGCGTGGACCTGCCGGCCGGCCTGTGCGCGCCCTGCAAGGAGAGCTATGCCCGGCGCCTCCTGTACCGCAGCGAGGACTTGGGCTACACCGTGGTGGCCATGACCTGGGGTCCCGGGCAGGGCACCCTGATCCACGACCACGCCGGCATGTGGTGCGTGGAAGGCGTATGGCGCGGACAGATCGAAGTGCAGCAGTTCGAGATCGCCGAACGCCAGGGTGAGCGTTTCCGCTTTGAATATTGCGGCACGGTGCAGGCCGGCACCGGCTCAGCCGGTTGTCTGATCCCGCCCCATGAATATCATCTGATCCGCAATCCGCTTTCCGACCAGAGCGCCGTCTCGCTGCACATCTACGGCGGTGAGATGAACGCTTGCCACGTGTTCGAGCCGGTCGAAGGCGACTGGTTCAAGCGCAGCAGCAAACCCCTAAGTTATAACGTCTGAGTTCAATGTCCTGATGGACCGGTGGCGGCCGCAGGTGCCGTCAGCGTCGCTGCTGCCGGTGTAACGGCGGAAGCCGCGGCCGGCACCGTCGCCTGGGCCGGCGGTGGCCAGGTCGCGGGTGGAGGCGGCGTGACCGGCGGCGGAGTAGGGGAGTTCTTCCCCAGGAACACGTGTGGATCCACCGGCACCTCGTTGAGACGCACAGTCCAGTGCAGGTTCGGCCCGGTGGTGCGCCCGGTGGCACCGACCTTGCCCACCAGCTGCCCCTGTTGCACCTTCTGTCCCACGTTCACCTTGATACGGCTCAGGTGGCAATAGACGCTGAACAGTCCCTGGCCCATGTCCAGGGTCAGGGTCTTGCCGCAGTAGTAGTAGTTGCCGATGTCCGCCACCACTGCGTCCGCCGGCGCCAGCGCCGGCGTGCCGGCAGGTGCACCGATGTCGATGCCGCTGTGGGGGCTGCGCGGTTCACCGTTCAGCACCCGGCGCAGGCCGAAGGCGGAGGTCTCCGGTCCCTTCACGGGCCACACGAAGCCGATGCCGGGGCGGGAGGTCTTGCGCCACTGGCCCATGACCTTGGCCATGCGCTGCTGTTCCTTGTCGATGCGCGCGAGCTGCTCCGGGCTCGGGTTCACCATCTGCGGATCAGCGATGGTGAGCGCCTGCTCCGGATAGCTTTTCGGCATCACGCTGAAGGCCACATGCAGGGTGGGTTTGCCCGCTACCAGCACGTCCAGCGCCTTCTCGCCGGGCACGGTGTCGAGGCTCAGGCCCACCAGCGCATACCAGTGACCTGCGCGGCGTACCACCATCATCCTTTGCCCTGAGAACTCTACCTGGGGTGTGGCCGCGCTCTCCGGAAGCTCTACCACCGCGACGCCGCCCGGCACCGCATCGTCCAGCGGGAAGGGAGCGGCAGCCAGCACGTAAACCGGTGAAAACAAGAGTACGAGCAGAATGAGCACGCGCTTCACGGCTTCTTCACCTCGCGACGCGTCTCTTTCACCTCGGCCAGCAGGCTGCCATCCGCGAGGCGGGCATGCACCGTCTGGCCCGGACGTACTGCGCCGATATGGCTGACCACGGCGCCGCTGGCGGCATCGTTGACGATGGCATAGCCGCGGTTCAGCGTGGCCAGGGGGCTCACGGTGTCCAGTGTCCGTAGCGCCAGCGCCAGGCGGTTGCCTGTGCGGGTAAGGTGGGCCCTAGTGGTGGACTGCAGCTGCACGCCGAGGGCCGTGAGCCGGTCAGAGGCGCGGTGCAGGCGCTTGAGCGGACTGTGCTCCCGCAGTGAGGCGGCGATGCCCGTGAGGCGGGCATGGTCATGCTTGAGCTGCGCGCGCATGCAGCGGCCGAGACGCAGGTGCAGTTCATCAAGACGCTGCGCCCTGTCCCGCAGCACGCGGCGGGGATGCAGCTGGGCGAGCCGCGAGTTGCACCAGTCCATGCGTCGGCGCAACTCCGCCAGCACGCGCAGCTGTGCCTGTTCCACCCGGAGCGCATGCTGCAGCAGGCGGTGTTCCCAGTCGGCGCGGTCCGGCGTCACGAGCTCGGCGGCACCGGTGGGGGTGGGCGCGCGGGCGTCGGCGGCGAAGTCGGCGATGGTGAAGTCGATCTCGTGGCCCACGCCGCTCACCACAGGGATGGCTGAGGCACGGATGGCGCGGGCGACCGGCTCTTCATTGAATGCCCAGAGGTCCTCGAGTGAGCCGCCGCCCCGGGCCAGGATCAGCACGTCGCACTCGGCGCGCGTGGAAGCCAGGGCGATCATGGCGGCGATCTTCTGGGCCGCGCCCTCACCCTGCACCGGCACGGGATACAGCACCATCCCAGCCAGCGGATAGCGGCGCCGGATCACGCTCAGGATGTCGCGCAAGGCCGCGCCGGTAGGCGAGGTGACGACGCCGATATGGCGCGGGACGCGCGGCAGCGGCCGCTTGAGCGCCGCTTCGAACAGCCCCTCCGCCGCGAGCTTGCGCTTGAGTTCCTCGAAGGCCCGCTGCAGGGCGCCATGGCCGGCCTCCTCCAGATGCTCGACGATGAACTGGTAGTCGCCGCGCGGCTCGTAGAGGCCGACGCGGCCGCGCGCCAGCACCTTCATGCCGTTGGCGGGCTTGAAGCGCAGCAGCCGGCCGCGGCCGCTGAACAGGGCACAGCGGAGCTGGGCCTGGGCATCCTTGAGGGAGAAGTAGAGGTGGCCGGAGCCGGGCTGCGCCAGGTTGGATATCTCGCCCTCTACCCACAGCAGCGGGAAGCCACCCTCCAGCAGGCCGCGCACGGCGCGGTTGAGCTCGGAGACGCTGAAGACCTTGCGCGCGGGGGTGAAAAGGTCGGCTTCCGGGGTGCTCGCCATGGCCCATGATACCAAGGCGGGGTCACGGGGGATTTTACCCGGAGTGGGAAGAAAGTTTATAATCCCGCGATTTACCGCCACGCAGCCCGGAGCCCGCATGCGTATCGTCCAGGAAGCCCTCACCTTCGATGACGTCCTCCTGGTCCCTGCCTACTCCGAAGTGCTGCCCCGCGACGTGGACCTCTCCACGCGCCTCACGCGACATATCACGCTCAACATCCCGCTGCTCTCGGCTGCCATGGACACCGTGACCGAGGCGCGGCTCGCTATCAGCCTGGCCCAGGAAGGCGGCATCGGCATCATCCACAAGAACATGACCGCCGAGGAGCAGGCGCGCCAGGTGCGCATGGTCAAGAAGTTCGAGAGCGGCGTCATCAAGGATCCCTTCACCGTCACCCCCGGTACCACCATCGGCGAGGTGATGAAGCTCACCCGTGCCCACGACATCTCCGGCGTGCCGGTGGTGGAGGGCCAGCAGCTGGTCGGCATCGTGACGAGCCGCGACCTGCGCTTCGAGACCCGCTATGGCGAGCCCGTCTCCAAGATCATGACCGGCAAGGACCGCCTGGTCACCGTGCAGGAGGGCGCCGACAAGGAGGAGGTGCTCGCCAAGCTGCACAAGTACCGCATCGAGAAGGTGCTGGTAGTGGACGGCAAGTTCCAGCTGCGCGGCATGATCACCGTCAAGGACATCCAGAAAGCGAAGGACTACCCGCACGCCTGCAAGGACGAGCACGGCCGCCTGCGCGTGGGCGCGGCGGTGGGCACCGGCGCCGAGACCGAGGAGCGCGTCGCCGCGCTGGTGGAGGCGGGCGTCGACGTGATCGTGGTGGACACCTCCCACGGCCACAGCAAGGGCGTGCTCGATCGGGTGCGCATGATCAAGAAGAAGTACCAGGACCTGCAGGTCATCGGCGGTAACATCGTCACCGCCGCCGCCGCCAAGGCGCTGGTGGAGGCGGGTGCCGACGGGGTCAAGGTCGGCATCGGCCCCGGCTCCATCTGCACCACCCGCATCGTGGCCGGCGTGGGCGTGCCGCAGATCTCCGCGGTCGCCAACGTGGCCGAGGCGCTCGCCAAGAGCGGCGTGCCGCTCATCGCCGACGGCGGCATCCGTTATTCGGGCGACGTGGCCAAGGCCATCGTGGCCGGCGCATATGCCGTCATGATCGGCGGCATGTTCGCCGGTACCGAGGAAGCCCCGGGCGAGGTGGAGCTTTACCAGGGCCGTTCCTACAAGTCATATCGCGGTATGGGCTCCCTGGGTGCCATGTCCCAGAAGCAGGGCTCGGCCGACCGCTACTTCCAGGACCCGACCGAGGAGGTCGAGAAGCTGGTGCCGGAAGGCATCGAGGGCCGCGTGCCCTACAAGGGCTCGCTGGTGGCGATCGTGCACCAGCTCATGGGCGGACTGCGTTCCAGCATGGGTTACACCGGCTCCAAGGACATCGAGACCATGCGCACCCGGCCTGAGTTCGTGCGCATCACCGGCGCCGGCATGCGCGAGAGCCACGTGCACGACGTGACCATCACCAAGGAAGCACCGAACTACCGCTCTGAATGACGACAAAGGAAGGCCGCCCAGCGGCCTTCCGGCTATAGGGAGACCGGAAATTGAGCCAGCAGAACATACACAGCGACCGCATCCTGATCCTGGATTTCGGTTCCCAGTGGACCCAGCTCATCGCGCGCCGGGTGCGGGAGATCGGCGTGTTCTGCGAGGTACACCTGCCGGACATCGGTGACGAGGCACTGCAGAAGTTCGCCCCCATGGGCGTGATCCTGTCCGGCGGCCCCGAGTCGGTGGTCGGCGAGGCGGTACCCAAGACCTCCAGGGCGGTGTTCGAGCTCGGCGTGCCGGTGCTCGGCATCTGCTACGGCATGCAGGACATGGCGGCCCAGCTCGGCGGCAAGGTGCTGCCCGGCACCCACCGCGAGTTCGGCATGGAGAACATGACCGTCACGGCGCCGTCGCGCCTCCTGGACGGCATCGACGACGGGCACCGCGACGGCAAGCCGCTTCTGCACGTGATGATGAACCACGGCGACTCCGTCACCGAGCTGCCGCCGGGCTTCGTGCGCACCGGCCTCTCGCAGGATGCCTCCTGCGCCGCCATGGCCGACGAGACGCGCCGCTTCTACGGTGTGCAGTTCCACCCGGAGGTGACCCAGACCCTGCAGGGCGGCGCGATCCTCTCGCGCTTCGTGCTGGAGCTCTGCGGCTGCAAGGCCCTGTGGAACTCCGGCAGCATCATCGAGGACCGGATCGCGGCGGTGCGCGCACAGGTGGGCAAGGACCACGTGCTGCTCGGCCTCTCCGGCGGCGTGGACTCCTCCGTGGTGGCGGCGCTGCTGCACAAGGCCATCGGCAAGCAGCTCACCTGCGTGTTTGTGGACACGGGCCTCCTGCGCCTGCACGAGGGCGACCAGGTGATGGAGACCTTCGCCCGGCACATGGGCGTGAAGGTGATCCGGGTGGACGCGGAGGCCCGTTTCCTGAAGGCACTGGCCGGCGTCACCGACCCGGAACAGAAGCGCAAGACCATCGGCCGGCTGTTCGTCGAGGTGTTCGAGGAGGAATCCGCGAAGATCCAGGATGCCCGCTGGCTGGCGCAGGGTACCATCTATCCGGACGTGATCGAGTCCGCCGCCGCCAGCGGCAAGGCCCACGTCATCAAGTCCCACCACAACGTGGGCGGCCTGCCGGAGGACATGCGCCTCAAGCTCGTGGAACCCCTGCGGGAGTTGTTCAAGGACGAAGTACGCAAGATCGGAGTGGAGCTGGGTCTGCCCCACGATATGGTCTATCGGCATCCTTTCCCCGGCCCCGGCCTGGGCGTGCGCATCCTGGGAGAGGTGAAGAAGGAATACGCCGACCTGCTACGACAGGCCGATCACATCTACATAGAGGAACTGCGCAAGGCGGCGCTCTACGACAAGGTGAGTCAGGCCTTCGCTGTGTTCCTGCCGGTGAAGTCCGTGGGCGTGCAGGGCGACGGACGCCGTTACGAGTACGTGGTGGCGCTGCGGGCCGTGGAGACCGTCGACTTCATGTCGGCCCGCTGGGCGCACCTGCCCTACGAGTTTCTGGACCACGTCTCCCGGCGCATCATCAATGAGACCAAGGGCATCTCACGGGTGGTCTACGACATCAGCGGCAAGCCGCCGGCCACCATCGAGTGGGAGTGAGCCTCACTGGGCCCAGCGCGGGTCCCAGTTCATCGTCTCCACTTCCGTGATCTGCCGCACCGGCAGGTTGTTCAACGACGCCAGATCGCGTATCGCATCCGCCGACGGCGCGTCGTAGACACAGAAGCCCTTGCTCCGGTCGGAGCTCATGTACATGCGCAACCAGGTGACCTGGCCGCTATCGTCCATGCCGGCGCTGGTGCGGCTCTTGGAAGCCTGGCTGAAATCATGCTCCACCAGGTAACGTGGCATGGACCGCTCCTCGCATTGGGTGAGTGACGCAACCCTAAGACAGGATGCGGGCGCAGGTTATTCCCGAAAAAAATGA
>DATAHN010000053.1:0-31964 GCA_036263155.1 Gammaproteobacteria bacterium
CGAAGGAAAGCCTTTTACTGGTCCGACTGGTCGATGTTCTTGGTGTTGACCTTGATGTCGGCCTTCTGCTTCAGGTACGCGAGGTAGGCGCCGAACTCGGCATCGCCGTCCTGCCGCGAGAGGCCGCGCATGGCGGCCAGGCGCTGCTGTTCGGTCATGCTGGCGGTATCACCCGGTTTCACCGCGCTCACCACCAACACCGCCTCGTTGCCGCCATCGAGCTGCGCGCTGGCGTAACTCTTGGCGCCGGGGGCCGGCTGCGGCGCGCCGAAAGCGGCGGAGAGGATCTGCGGTGCCACGCCCTGCTGGTTGCGGTTGACAAAACCCAGGGTCACCTGGGTGACGCCGGCACCGGCGGATTTGGCTGCGGCGGCGGGATCGGCGCCCTTCTTCAGGCTGTCCATCAGTGAGGCGGCGAGCTTGGCGGTCTCGTCGGCGGCGTGCTGCTGCTTCACCAGGCCGGCGATCTTGTCCTTCACCTGCGTCAGCGGGATGGCTTCGCTCGGCACGTGGCCCTTCACCCGCACCACCACCGCGTGGTTCGGCCCGAGCGGGATGGGCTCGCTGTTCCCGCCCTGGGTCAGCACCTGCTCGCTGAATGCGGCCTTGCGCACGTCGGCGTTGGCGCCGATGCCCTCGCCGCCGTCGCGGGTGACGTCGCCCGTCACCTGCACCGGCAGGCCGAGCTGCTTGCTCACCGCATCCAGGGATTCGGGGTGCTCGTAGGCGAGGTTCGCGAGCTGGTCGCCCATGGCGAAATACTTATCGTCGGCTTGCTTCTTCTGGTAGTCCGCCAGGAGCTGCGGTTTGACCTCGGCGAAGGACTTCACCTGCGCCGCCTCGATGCCTTCGAGCTGGATGAGGTGGTAGCCGAACTGCGTCTTCACCGGACCGGCGATGTCGTTGACCTTGGCGATGCCGAACAGCGCGTCCTCGAAGGGCTTCACCATCACGCCGCGCGAGACCTTGCCGAGGTCGCCGCCCTGGCCCTTGGAGCCCGGGTCGTCGGAGTACTGGCGGGCGAGCTTGGCGAAGTCGGCGCCGGCCTTGAGCTGCTTCAGGATGTCCTCGGCCTTGGCCTTGGCGGCCGCGTCAGCCTTGGGATCGCCGTCCTTCACCGCGATAAGTATGTGACGCGCGTCGCGGGTCTCGTCCTGGCGGTACTTGTCCGTCTGCTGCTGGTAGAGCGCCTGCAGCTCGGCGTCGGAGGGCTGCACCTGCTTGGCGAGCGCGGCCTCGTCCAGCTCCACGTAGGCGAGCGTGACCTTCTCCGGCGTCATGAACTCGGACTGGTGGGCCTTGTAGTAGGCCTCGATCTCGGCATCGCCGGCCTGGGCCTTGGCGAGGAACGGCTTGCTGTTCACCAGGAGGTAGCTCAGCTCGCGCTGCTGGCCGCGCACGGCCATGGCGGCGGCAAGCTCGGCCGGGGTGGCGATGGCGCTGTCGGTGATGGAGCCCTGGAACTGGCCCACCACGATGCCCTGGCGGTCACGGCGCTCGAATTCCTCGGGCGTGAGGCCGGAGGCTGCCAGCGTGGAGCGGTACACCTGGGTGGAGAACTTCCCTTCCACCTGGAACTGGGACATCTTCTGGATGGCGTCCACCAGCTGGGCATCGCCGACGGTGTAGTGGTCCTTCGCCACCTGCTGGTTGAGCAGGGTCTCGTTCACCAGGCTGTCCAGCACCTGCTGGCGCAACATCTTCTCGTCGATCATCTCCGGCCGGAAGGCCTCGCCGTAATACTGCTCCAGGCGCGCGTACTGGCCCTGGTAGGCCCGCTGGTAGTCGCTGGGCGTGATCTCGTCGCCGTTCACCACGGCGGCGGAGTTGTCGGCCGAAGCCGTGAAATAGGAGTTGATACCCCACAGGGCGAAGGGCACCACCAAGAGCCCCAGGATGAGGCCGGTGATCCATTTCGGGATGTTGTCGCGTAGTGCCTGGATGACCATGGAGACGGACCTCTAGTCGGGATTCCCATGTGTGAAGGGCGCCTTGCGGCGCCCTTCACTCGAGTTCAAATGGCGGAGCGGACGGGACTCGAACCCGCGACCCCCGGCGTGACAGGCCGGTATTCTAACCAGCTGAACTACCGCTCCGCAGCGGATGGTGGGTGCTGAGGGGCTCGAACCCACGACCCCCGCCTTGTAAGGGCGGTGCTCTACCAGCTGAGCTAAACACCCCTTGGCCGGTCAGAGAGCGCGCTAGTTTACGGCATCCTTCAGGGCTTTGCCAGCTTTGAAACCCGGAACCTTGCTGGCGGCGATGTGGATGGTCTGGCCGGTCTGGGGATTGCGACCGGTACGGGCAGCCCGCTGCTTCACGGTGAAGGTGCCGAAGCCCACGAGCACGACCTGCTCGCCCTTGACGAGCGCATTGGTGATGCCGCCGAGCACCGCCTGCACCGCGCGATCCGCGTCGGCCTGCGAGAGCTTGGTCGATTCCGCCACCGCGTGGATCAGTTCAGCCTTGTTCATGTTGATTTACCTTGTGGGTTGCCTGGATCTGGATGGGTATCCCCTGTCGGGGGCCTCTTGATACTTCCGTCCGGCCGCTGGAAGCGGCTCGAGTTTCGTCTTCTGACCCCGCGCTCCCTGAAAGCACGGGGGTCGCGCATCAAGCTACCAAGCGCCGAAAAGGCATGTCAACCGAAGATCCACGCAAATGCCCGTCCGCGGCGGGTCCGGACGGGCCCGCCGCCTCCCGCGCAAGCGGCGGCAAGTGGTTGACGGGGCTGGATAAAGAGAGGCGCGCCGTCAGGCGCGCCTCTCGTCTTAAGTTAAAACGTGGCCGGCACCCTTTCAGTGCGGACGCACGCCTTCCGGCTCGGCTTTGGGCGCACCATCGGCCACCGCGGCCTGCTCGACCGGCTTGGGCTCCGGCATGTGCTGCAGGGCGATCTTGAGCACGTCGTCGATCCAGCGTACGGGCTTGATGTCGAGCGCGCTCTTGATGTTCTTGGGGATCTCCGCCAGATCCTTCTCGTTCTCCTGCGGGATGACGATGGTGGTGAGACCGCCGCGGTGGGCCGCCAGCAGCTTCTCCTTGAGGCCGCCGATCGGCAGCACCTCGCCACGCAGGGTGATCTCGCCGGTCATGGCGACGTCAGCCCGCACCGGGATCTTGGTGAGCGCCGAGACCAGCGCGGTGCACATGCCGATGCCGGCGCTGGGGCCGTCCTTCGGCGTGGCGCCCTCGGGGACGTGGATGTGCACGTCATACTTCTGGTGGAAGTCCGGCTCGATGCCGAGCAGGCCGGCGCGGCTGCGAACCACGGTCATGGCCGCCTGGATGGACTCCTGCATCACGCCGCCGAGTTGGCCGGTGTGGATGAGCTTGCCTTTGCCGGGCACCACCGTCGACTCGATGGTGAGCAGCTCGCCGCCCACCTCGGTCCAGGCGAGACCGGTGACCTGCCCCACCTGGTCGTGCTCCTCGGCGCGGCCGTAGCGGAAGCGCTGTACGCCCAGGTACTCGTCCAGGTTCTTGGGGGTGACCTCGACCTTGTCAGCCTGCGGCTTCAGCAGCAAGTTCTTCACCACCTTGCGGCAGATCTTGGAGATCTCGCGCTCCAGGTTGCGCACGCCGGCCTCGCGCGTGTAGTGGCGCACGATGTCGGTGAGCGTGTCCTCGCCGATCGACAGTTCCTCCGGCTTGAGGCCGTTGTTGCGCATCTGCTTCGTCACCAGGTAGTTCCTGGCGATGCTGATCTTCTCGTCCTCGGTGTAGCCCGGGAGGCGGATCACCTCCATGCGGTCCAACAGCGGAGCCGGGATGTTCATGGTGTTGGCGGTGGCGACGAACAGCACCTCGGAGAGGTCGAAGTCCACCTCCAGGTAATGGTCGTTGAAGGTCGAGTTCTGCTCCGGGTCCAGCACCTCCAGCAGCGCCGACGACGGGTCGCCGCGGAAGTCCATGGACATCTTGTCGATCTCGTCCAGCAGGAACAGCGGGTTGCGCGTACCGACCTTGGACATGTTCTGCAGGATCTTGCCCGGCATGGAGCCGATGTAGGTGCGGCGATGGCCGCGGATCTCGGCCTCGTCCCGCACGCCGCCCAGCGACATGCGCACGAACTTGCGGTTGGTGGCGCGGGCGATGCTCTGGCCGAGCGAGGTCTTGCCCACGCCCGGGGGCCCCACCAGGCACAGGATCGGACCCTTGAGCTTCTGCACGCGGTGCTGCACCGCGAGGTACTCGAGGATGCGCTCCTTGACCTTCTCCAGCCCGTAGTGGTCCTCGTCCAGCACCGCCTGGGCGCCGGCCAGGTCGTGGCGCACGCGGGTGCGGCGCTTCCACGGCACGTTCACAAGCCAGTCGATGTAGTTGCGCACCACGGTCGCTTCCGCGGACATGGGCGACATGAGCTTGAGTTTGTTGAGCTCGGAGGTGGCCTTCTCGCGCGCGTCCTTGCCCATGCCGGACTTCTGGATGCGGCGCTCCAGTTCCTCGAGCTCGTTGGGCGCGTCCTCGAGCTCGCCGAGCTCCTTCTGGATCGCCTTCATCTGCTCGTTGAGGTAGTACTCGCGCTGGCTCTTCTCCATCTGCTGCTTGACGCGGGTGCGGATGCGCTTCTCGATCTGCAGCACGTCGATCTCGCCCTCAATCAGGGCCATCACGTGCTCCAGGCGCTCGCGCACATCCTCGATCTCGAGGATCTTCTGCTTCTCGTCCAGCTTAAGCTGCATGTGGGCAGCGATGGTGTCCGCCAGGCGGCCGGGCGCATCGATGCCCGCCAGGGAGGTGAGAATCTCCGGCGGTATCTTCTTGTTGAGCTTCACGTACTGGTCGAACAGCGAGAGCGCGGAACGCATCAGCACGTCGGCCTCGCGCTCGTCGTACTGGCCCTGCTGACGCAGCACCGTGACCATGGCGGAGAAGTACGGGCCGTCGTTGATCTGCAGGATCTTGGCGCGGTCGCCCCCCTCCACCAGCACCTTGACGGTGCCGTCCGGCAGCTTCAGGAGCTGCAGGATGGTGGACAGCGTGCCGACATGGTTGAGGTCCTTGTCGGACGGGTCATCCACCTCGGGACTCTTCTGCGACACCAGCAGGATCTGCTTGCCGGCCTGCATGCCGTGGTCCAGCGCCTTGATGGACTTGTCGCGGCCCACGAACAGCGGGATGACCATGTGCGGGTACACCACCACATCGCGCAGCGGCAGCACCGGCACCAGCATCGGCTGGCCTTCGAGCAGATCGGATTGACGGTTTTCGGCCACGGTATTTACCTGTCAGGAAATAGGGTTTGGTCAGGGCGCCGCAGGCGGGACGGGCGGGATCACCGGAGCGGGGCTTGAGCCCCGCTCCCGGTTCATTCGCGCGCCGAGGCGGCCAGTTGCTTCTTCTCACGCTCGTACATGATGTACGGCTTGTTGTCGCCGTTGATGACCGACTCGTCGATCACCACCTTGGAGACGTTGTCCATGGACGGTAGCTCATACATGGTATCGAGCAGGACAGATTCAAGGATCGTGCGCAGGCCGCGGGCGCCGGTCTTGCGCTCCATGGCCTTGCGGGAGGCGGAGCGCAGCGCGTCGTCGCGGAACTCGAGCTCGCAGCCCTCCATCTCGAACAGCTTCTGGTACTGCTTGGTGATCGCGTTCTTGGGCTCGGTGAGGATGCGCATGAGCGCGGTCTCGTCGAGCTCCTCCAGGGTTGCCACCACCGGCAGGCGTCCGACGAACTCCGGGATCAGGCCGAAGCGGATCAGGTCCTCCGGCTCCACCTCGTGCAGCACCTCGCCGACGTTGCGGATCTCGGCCTTGCCCTTCACCTCGGCCATGAAGCCGATGCCGCTCTTCTCGGTGCGGTGCCGGATGATCTTCTCGAGACCGGCGAACGCGCCGCCGCAGATGAACAGGATGTTGCTGGTGTCCACCTGCAGGAATTCCTGCTGGGGATGCTTGCGGCCGCCCTGCGGCGGCACCGAGGCGATGGTGCCCTCGATCAGCTTCAGCAATGCCTGCTGCACGCCCTCGCCCGACACGTCACGGGTGATGGAGGGGTTGTCCGACTTGCGCGAGATCTTGTCGATCTCATCGATGTAGACGATGCCCGTCTGGGCCTTCTCCACGTCGTAGTCGCACTTCTGCAGCAGCTTCTGGATGATGTTCTCGACGTCCTCGCCGACGTAACCAGCCTCGGTGAGCGTGGTGGCGTCGGCGATGGTGAACGGCACGTTCAGCAGGCGCGCGAGGGTCTCGGCCAGCAGGGTCTTGCCCGAGCCGGTGGGGCCGATGAGCAGGATGTTGCTCTTGGCGAGCTCCACGTCGTCCTTGTTGCGGGCGCTGCGGACGTCGAGGCGCTTGTAGTGGTTGTAGACCGCGACCGAGAGGATCTTCTTGGCGCGCTCCTGGCCGATCACGTACTGGTCCAGTACGGTCTTGATCTCCTGCGGGCGCGGCAGCTTGCTGCGCGAGGCCTGGGACTGCTCCTGCATCTCCTCGCGGATGATGTCGTTGCACAGTTCCACGCACTCATCGCACACGTACACGGAGGGCCCGGCGATGAGCTTGCGCACCTCATGCTGGCTCTTGCCGCAGAAGGAGCAGTAAAGCAGCTTGCCGTCTTCGCCCTTGCCGCGGGTATCTTCCGCCATCTCGCCTCGCCTCCTTGGGGCCCCGCCTCCCGGCCGGGCCTCTACACACTATGGGGGGCCCGGGCCCCGCCTTCAATAGTCCTCAAGCCCCGCGCGGGCCAGGGGCCCTTCAGGCCGCCGCCGGGGCCGCGCGGCGGTCCAGCACCTTGTCGATGAGGCCGTATTTCACCGCCTCCTCGCCGCTCATGAAGCGGTCCCGGTCGGTATCGCGCTGGATGGCCTCCAGGGTCTGGCCGGTGTGCTTCACGAAAATCTGGTTCAGCCGTTCGCGCAGGTACAGGATCTCCTTGGCCTGGATCTCGATGTCCGAGGCCTGGCCCTGGGCGCCGCCGTGGGGCTGGTGGATCATGACGCGCGAGTGTGGCAGCGAGTAGCGCTTGCCCTTGGCGCCCGCCGCCAGCAGCAGCGATCCCATGCTGGCCGCCTGGCCCACGCAGATGGTGGAGATGTCCGGCTTCACGAACTGCATGGTGTCGTAGATCGACAGGCCCGCGGTCACCACGCCGCCCGGCGAGTTGATGTACACGCTGATGTCCTTGTCCGGGTTCTCGGATTCCAGGAACAGGAGCTGCGCCACCACCACGTTCGCCACGTAGTCGTCGATCGGCCCGACGATGAACACCACCCGCTCCTTCAGGAGGCGCGAGTAGATGTCGTAGGAACGCTCGCCGCGGGCGGTCTGCTCCACCACGATGGGGACGAGGTTCAGAGCCTTGGTTTCCGTATTCATGTTCGTTCAGTCACCTTCGCCGGGTCGCGGCGTCAATGGTCGTGATGGTCATGATCGCGGTCGTGATCATGCTCGTGCAGGTTCATGAGGGCCTTGAAGGTGGTGGGCTTGTCGGTCACCGAGGCTTGGCCCAGCAACCAGTCCACCGCCTGCTCCTCCAGCACCAGGGTCTCGACCTGGCGCATGATGTCCTGGTTGGCGCGGAAGCTGCGCACCGCCTCGGCCGGCGTGCTGTACTCGCCGGCCATGCGCTGCAGGCGCTCGTCCACGCGCTTCGGGTCCACCGTAAGGCGCTGCTGGTTGATGACCTCGCCCACCAGGAGACCCAGGCTCACACGTTTGACGGCCTGCTCCTCGAACAGCTCGCGCGGCAGCTCGGAGGCCTTCTTGGCGTCGCGCACGCCGATGCGCACCAGCGCATCGTGGCGCAGCCGCTCGATCTCCTCGTCCACCAGCGACTTGGGCAGGTCGAGCTTGTTCGCCTTGAGCAGCGCTTCCAGCGCCTGGTCCTTGAGCTTGCGGCGGATGGTCTCATCCAGCTCGCGCTTCATGTTGTCGGCGACTTCCGTGCGCAGCTTCTCGATGCCGCCCTCGCTGATGCCGAAGGCCTTGCAGAACGCATCGTCCAGCGCCGGCAGCACCTGGCCTTCCACCGCGTGGGCGGAGACCTTGAACTGGGCTTGCTTACCGGCCAGTTCCTTGGCGTGGTAGTCCGCCGGGAACTTCACGCCGAACTCGCGCGACTCGCCGGACTTGATGCCCTGCAGGCCCTGCTCGAAGTCCGGCAGCATGCGCTTCTCGCCCAGCACCACCGGCACACGCTCGCCCTTGCCGCCCGGGAACGGCACGCCGTCCACCGAGCCCTCGAAATCGATCAGCACGCGGTCGCCGTCCTTCGCGGCGCGTTCCACGGCTTCCCAGGTGGCGCGCTGGTGGCGCAGGTTGTCCACCATGGCGTCAATGTCCTCCTTGGCCACCTCGGCCACGGGACGCTCGACCTTGATCCCTTCCACGCCCTTCAGCTTGATCTCGGGATAGACCTCGAACACCGCAGTGAACTTGAGGTCCTTGCCTGGGGCGGCATCGATGGAATCGATGCGCGGGCCGCCGGCGGGGTTCAGCTTCTGCTGCGCCAGGGCCTCGTTGAAGCTGGACTGCAGGAGGTCGGTGACCACCTCGGAGCGTATCTGCTCGCCGAAGCGCTGCTTCACCACCTTGAACGGCACCTTGCCGGGACGGAAACCGTCGACCTTGGCGCGCTTGCTCAGGGACTTGAGGCGATCCTCCATCTCGCGCTCCACGCGCTCAGCGGGGACCTGCACCTTCATGCGGCGCTCCAGGCCGTCGGACTTTTCGAGTGAAACCTGCATTTGGACTCGTTCCTCTGTATGCGTTTAACGTTGCGCAGCCCCGGAAGGCTTACTGGTCTCTGGTGCGAAAGGAGAGACTCGAACTCTCACGGGTTACCCCACTGGAACCTAAATCCAGCGCGTCTACCAGTTCCGCCACTTTCGCGGTTTGCGTGGCCGTCACCGGCGGGCCGGCCCGCAGACGAGCCTGCCCGGACACTATTATACCGGCTAGGGGCAGGAACCCCGAATTTTGGGGTCAGACTCGGCAAAACCGGCTCTGGAAGGGGTCGGAGGACGCTTTTCACGCCAAAACGCATGTCTTCCATGACATATGGGCGGCAGGAACCGGCACAAGGCTCCGAAAACGGGTTATTTGGTCCGGTCGTGCTCTTCGGCAGCGGTCAGGGTATTGGCGAGCAGCATCGTGACGGTCATGGGCCCGACGCCCCCGGGCACCGGCGTGATGAACGCCGCGCGCTCCCGGGCTTTCTCGAACTCCACATCGCCCCGGACACTGCCATCCGGCATGCGGTTGATGCCCACGTCCACCACCGTGGCGCCGGGCTTCACCCACTCACCCCGGACCAGCCCCGGCTTGCCCACCGCCACCACCAGGATGTCGGCCTCCGCCACATAGCGCTCGGTGTGGTCGGTGAAGCGGTGGCAGACCGTGACGGTGGCGCCCACCAGCAAGAGCTCCAAGGCCATGGGCCGGCCCACGATGTTGGAAGCTCCCACCACCACCGCGTGGCGGCCGTAGAACTTCTCGCCGTAGTGCTCCAGGAGCTTGATGATGCCGAAAGGCGTGCAGGGCCGCAGCCGCGGGATGCGCTGGGCCAGGCGGCCGATGTTGTAGGGATGGAAGCCGTCCACGTCCTTGTCGGGGCGGATGCGCTCGATCACGAGTTCGGTGTGGATGTGCCCCGGCAGGGGGAGCTGCACCAGGATGCCGTCGATGGTCGGGTCCGCATTGAGCTCGTCGATGATGCCCAGGAGCCTTGCCTCGGCGGTGTCCGCCGGCAGGTCGTAGGCCTTGGAGACGAAGCCCGCCTGCTCGCAGGCTTGACGCTTGTTGCGCACGTAGATCTGGGAGGCCGGGTCCGCCCCCACCAGCACCACCGCGAGGCCCGGCGCGCGCTGGCGCGCGGCCACCTGCCGGCCGATTTCCCGGCGCAGTCCCGCGGCGAAGGCTTTACCGTCTATGAGCTGGGCGGTCATATGCGGCGGATTGTCGCATGCGGGATGCTGGGGGAAAACCGCGGAGAAACTGGTCGGGGCGACAGGATTCGAACCTGCGACCCCCTGCTCCCAAAGCAGGTGCTCTACCAGGCTGAGCTACGCCCCGGTCGCAACAACACCAGCGCAGTATAGCAGCCTGCTTTCCGGGCCCCTCCGGCCCGCCTTTCACGGAACCGTCCCTGGTGCCATGTCCAGCCCGCACATCCTGTGCCGGCGCTCGGTCTGTCGACCTCGCCCTGGCGCCCCGACCAATTGCCGACCAACCCCCTGATTCCCTTCAAAAACGTGGCTAGCGCTTTCCCGGTCTGATAGAATCTGCGCCCCGGAGAGAGCCCAGATAGACGTCGAAGCGCCCGTAGCTCAACTGGATAGAGCACCGGCCTTCTAAGCCGGCGGTTGGGAGTTCGAGTCTCCCCGGGCGCGCCATTTTTAAAGGCGCCTGGGTCCGATCGCGGTTTTCTATGGTGGGCGTAGCTCAGTTGGTAGAGCCCCGGATTGTGATTCCGGTTGTCGTGGGTTCGAGTCCCATCGTCCACCCCAAATTCGGTTAGTGTCGATAGTTGAAGAACCCTCTGGTGGGCCGTTAGCTCAGTTGGTAGAGCTGCTGACTCTTAATCAGTAGGTCGTAGGTTCAAGTCCTACACGGCCCACCAGAGGGTTCTTCTACATCTCGCTTCCCCCTTCCCTGGCGCTAAACGGCCACGCCATCCATGGCGTGGCGCGCGACGCTGTGCATCGCGCCCTACACGGTCGACCGGTCTGTACCCCAAAAATGAAAAGCCCCCTACGGGGGCTTTTCTATTTTTACGCTTCTGGCCTATTTCCGTCGCCAGGTCGTCCCACCGGCGCCGTCCTCGATGACGATGCCGGCCTTGTCGAGCTCTGCCCGCAGCCGGTCCGCTTCTTTCCAATCCTTGTTCGCCCGCGCCGCCTTGCGTGCGGCGATGAGCTTCTCGACCTCTTCAGCCGGCAGGCCCTCGCTCTTCTCTGCTCCGGACTGCAGATAAGCGTCAGGATCAGACTCCAGCAGGCCCAGCAAGCCGCCCAGTTCCTTGAGCAGCGCGGCGAGGGACGCCGCTTCCGCGGGCTTGGTCTCGCGCAGGGTATTCACCTCGCGGGCGAGGTCGAAGAGCACACTCATGGCGATGGGCGTGTTGAAATCATCGTCCATGGCCTCGGCAAAACGGGTGCGGTAGGCGCTCTCCTTCGGCGCCTCGGCGGCCGGCATCTTGCGCAGGGCGATGTAGAGACGACCCAGCGCCGCACGAGCCTGATCGAGCTGTGCGTCGGAATAGTTCAGGGGGCTGCGATAGTGGCTGCTCACGATGAAGTAGCGCACCACCTCCGCGGGGTAGAGCTTGAGCACGTCCCGTACCGTGAAGAAGTTGCCCAGGGACTTGGACATCTTCTCGTCGTCCACGTTGACGAAACCGTTGTGCATCCACAGGTTCACGAAGTGCTTGCCGGTGGCGCCTTCCGACTGGGCGATCTCGTTCTCATGGTGCGGAAACGTAAGGTCCATGCCGCCGCCGTGGATGTCGAAGGTCTCGCCCAGGGCGGTGGTGGACATGGCCGAACATTCGATGTGCCAGCCGGGGCGGCCCGCGCCCCAGGGCGAAGGCCAGGCGGGCTCGCCGGGCTTGGCGCTCTTCCACAGCACGAAGTCCAGTGGATCCTTCTTGGCGCTGTCCACTTCGACCCGTTCGCCGGCCCGCAGGTCCTCGAGGCGCTTGCCGGAGAGCTGGCCATAGTCCTTGAACTTGGATACCGCGTAGAACACGTCGCCGTCGCTGCCCTGGTAGGCCAGTCCCTTATCCATGAGCCGTTGGATGATGGAGATCATGGCCTCGATGGACCCAGTGGCCTTGGGCTCGATGTCCGGCGGCAGCACCTTGAGCGCACGCTCGTCTTCGTGGACGTAACCGATGAACCGCCCCGTCAAGGCTTCGATGCTCTCGCCATTCTCGGCGGCGCGCTTGATGATCTTGTCGTCGATGTCGGTGATGTTGCGCACATAGGTAAGCTTGTAGCCGCTCGCCCGGAGCCAGCGCGCCACCATGTCGAAGGCTACCAGCATGCGCGCGTGGCCGATGTGCATGTGGTCGTAGACCGTGAGCCCGCAGACGTACATGCGCACTTCCCTGTCGCGCATGGGCTTGAAGGTCTCTTTCCTGCGGGTGAGTGAGTTGTATATCTCGAGCATGGCGGCTGATGTTATAGGTTGTCGGATGGGGCGCGGTTAAATCGGGCTTCGATGAGCCTGGGGTCCATGAGCTTCCACAGCTTCTCCATCTCCGGTCCGTCCAGGCGGCCCGTGAGCGCGGCCCGCAGCGGCTGGTAGAGGGCCTTGCCAGAGAATCCCGTGGCGGCGCCCACCGCCTGGGCGAAGGGCTTGAACTCAGGCTGAGACTGACGCAGCACGCCCTGGACCGCGTCGAAGAAGCCCTTGCCCGCCCGCTTCAGCGCGGCCAGGGCATCCTGGGTGGGTTCGAGCTTCTCTACGTACAGCGCCGCGGCCCATTCCGCGCCGTGCAACGGCCGGGTGACGTTGCCCCGCACCGCTGCCACGAATGCCTCCCGCCGCGATTCCGGGACCAGCCGGCCTATCTCAGGATGCACTGCCGCCATCCAGTCCCACAGCTCCGCGCTGGAGGCGTGGCGCACCGCCTCTCCCTGCCAGTGCTCCAGCTGGGTATGGTCGAAGTGGGCCGGCGAATGGCCCAGGTGCGCGGCATCGAACCCGCGGGCCAAGGTGGCGAAATCCGCCAGCGCATTGTCGGCGTAGGTGTGGCCGAGGCGCGCCAGGTAATTGAGCAGCGCCTTGGGCAGGATGCCCTCGGCCCGCAGGTCCTTGAGGCTGCCGCCGCCCTCGCGCTTGGACAGCGGCGCACCGCCCTGCCCCACAATGAGCGAGAGATGCGCGTAGTAAGGCGCCTTGAGGCCGAGCGCCTCCAACAGCAACAACTGGCGCGGGGTGTTGGCCAGATGGTCCTCACCGCGCAACACGTGGGTCACCCCCATGAGCGCGTCGTCCACCGCGTTGCTGAAGAAGAACGCCGGACTGCCGTCGGCGCGGCGGATGATGAAGTCGCCGATGTCGTGGTGGGCGAAGGCCTGCCGCCCACGCACCAGATCCACGAACACGGTCTCACCCTGCTCCGGCACCCGGAAGCGCAATGCCGGCCGGTCGCCCCGGGCGAGCCGCGCCTCGATCTCGGCGGTACCAAGCTTGGCGCAGGTACCGGCGTAACGCGGCGGCTTGCCGGCGGAGAGCTGCGCCTTGCGCGAGACCTCGAGCTCGGTGGCGGTGCAGAAGCAAGGATAGACTTTGCCCCTGCCGGCGAGCTGCTTGAGATGGTCCGCGTAGATGTCGCCGCGCTCGGACTGGCGATAGGGACCATGCGGGCCGCCCACGTCCGGACCCTCCTGCCAGGCGATGCCGAGCCAGGCGAGGTCTTCCCGCAACTCGTCCTCCAGCGCCCGCAGGGAGCGGTTGGCGTCGGTGTCCTCGATGCGCAGCAGGAAGCTGCCTTCGTCGCGTGCCGCCAGCAGCGCCGAGAACAGCGCGGTGCGGGCATTGCCCACGTGCAGGTGGCCGGTGGGGCTCGGCGCGAAGCGGGTGCGGGTGACCATAGGTGGCGGCATTTTATCAGGGCCGAACCCACGGACCGCCGCCGGGCTATTGGTTATGATGAGATATCGTCAGTCCCGGAGTGCCCCATGCGCGTCTCGCTCACCGCTCTCCTGACCCTGGCCCTGCTCGCTGCCTGCAGCCAGGCGCCGGTGCAGCCCGCTCCGGTGCAACCGGCGCCGGTGACCGCTCCTCCGCCGGCCGCTGCCACCGTTCCTCCTCCGGCACCGGCTTCCGCTACGCCGCCGCAGGCCCAGCCGGCTGCACCCACTGCCCCTGCCTCACCCCCGCCGCCCCATGAAGTGCCGGTGGACAAGGATCACCGCGAGGTGCTGATCCACACCAACTATGGCGACATCACCCTGCAACTGGACGCCGCCCAGGCGCCGCTCACGGTCAAGCACTTCCTGACTTACGTCAAGGAGCGTTACTACGACGGCAGCGGTTTCTACCGGGTGATACCCGACTTCGTGATCCAGGCCGGTGACTACACGGCAGGCCTCGACTATCGCCCACCCACGCACAAATCCGTGCGCTTCGAGAAGAACGCCTTGACCCATCAGCGCGGCAGCGTCGCCCTGGCGCATGACCAGGACCCCAACAGCGCAAACGCCGCGTTCTTCATCGACGTGCAGGACAATACCCAGCAACTCGCCCCGTACGCCGGCAACCCAGGCTACGTGGTGTTCGGTCAGGTGGTGGCGGGCATGGACGTAGTGGACAAGATCGCCGCGGTGGAAACCCATACCGTGACGCTGATGAACGCGGTGGCGCCTTACGATGATGTGCCGGTGAAGCCGGTGAAGGTCCTCAAGGTGACACTGCTGCCCATGGCTCCCGCCAAGAAGCCATGAGCCTCTGTATGATCTGGGCTCGGAATCACCGCCGGGAAATCGCCATGCGCCCATCGCTCACCGTTCTTCTGTCCCTGGTCCTGCTCGCCGCCTGCAGCCAGGCGCCGGTGCAACCCGCCACAGCTCCGGCCCCAGTTCCGGTGCCTCCTCACCCGCTGGTGAAGATCGAGACGAACTACGGCGACATCACCGTGCAGCTGGACGGCACCCGTGCGCCGCTCTCGGTGAGGGACTTCCTCACCTACGTGAGCGAGCACTACTACGACGGCAGCAGCTTCTACCGGGTGGTGCCCGGCTTCGTGATCCAGGGCGGTGACTACACCTCCGACCTCAAGTATCACCAGCCAAAGCATGACTCGATCCCAAACGAGTCGGGTAACGGCCTCAGCAACCTCCGCGGCAGCATAGCCATGGCACGGGATACCGACCCTCACAGCGCCAATGCCACCTTCTATATCAACTTGGCGGACAACCGCCGGCTCGACCCCCGCCCGGACCGCTGGGGTTATGCGGTGTTCGGGCAGGTGGTGGCCGGCATGGACGTGGTGGACAAGATCGCAGCCGTACCCACCGGCACGGTGACCCTGGATGATCCCGGCCACGACGTATTCAATGACGTGCCGGCTCAGCCCGTCACCATCATCAAGGTGACACTGCTACCCGACGGGCGCCCATGACCACGCTGTTCATCTCCGACCTGCACCTGGACGGCTCGCGGCCGGAGATCACCGATGCGTTCCTGAAGCTGCTGCGGGAAGACGCGCGCCGCGCCCAGGCGCTCTACATCCTGGGAGACTTCTTCGAGGCCTGGATCGGCGACGACGACGATGATGCCCACTCGGCGCTGGTGATGGCGGCCTTGCGAGGGGCCACCCGCGCCGGCCTGCCGATCCATCTCATGCACGGCAACCGGGATTTCCTCATCGGCCAAGGTTTCGTGGACAGGACCGGCGTGGAACTCTTGCCGGATCCCACGGTGCTGGACCTCTACGGCGTCCCCACCCTGCTGGTCCACGGCGACACGCTCTGCACCGACGACAAGGAATACCAGATGGTGCGGCGCATGCTGCGGGACCCGGCATGGCAGCGGGAATACCTTGCAAAACCCATCGCCGAGCGCCGCGCCATCGCCGCTGCCGCCCGCGCCCAGAGCAAGGCCCACACTGCCACCCAGGCCGAGTACATCATGGATGTGAGCCAGAAGGCGGTGGAAGCGCTCATGGCCCAGCACAGCGTCAGCCGCCTCATCCACGGCCACACCCACAGACCTGCGGTGCACCGCTTCACGTCAGCGGACGGCAAGCCCCTGGAGCGCATCGTGCTGGGGGACTGGTACGAGCAGTCCAGCAAGCTGGATTGGGATAAGGAAGGCGGGATGCTCTCGGACCGGCGCGTATCCGATGGGAAAGCCGACTAAGCAGGGGTTCCGCTATGGAACCTGAATAGCTCGTCCTTGGAACCGATCAGCTCTGCTTCCACGCCCCTGAACAATTCCACCCGCTCCGCTGCATCCCCCGCGCCGTACTTCTCAGCCATGCCGAGATAGAGCCGGAAGTGCCGCGACTCGGCGGCATCCAGGCCGTGGTAGAAGGCGGATAGCTCCCCGTCTAGCACCGGCGCCAGGGCGCCGAAGCGCTCGCAGGAGCGGGCCTCGATGAACGCGCCGATCACCAGTAGATCCGTGAACCGCTCAGGTTCCTTCTTGCGCAGGTGCCTGCGCAGTCCTTCCGCGTAGCGCGCCGCCGTGAGCGGCCGGTACCCGATGCCACGGGCGCGCAGGATGCGCGCTGCCTGCTCGAAGTGGCGCAGTTCCTCCCGCGCCAGGCGCGAGAGCGCCTCCTGCAACTCCGGCAGCCGCTCGCCATAGCGGAACATGAGGTTGAAGGCGGTGGCGGCGGCCTTCTTCTCGCAGTTGGCGTGATCTATGAGCAGCACGTCCTGCTGCGCGAGTGCCGCCTCCACCCAGCGGGCGGGGGTCGGGCAACCCAGCAGCGAGATGGGGCTCGGATGTTCCTTGATGGCGGACATATCAGGCCTTGAAGGCGATAACGAGGTCCATGACGTTGGTGCCGGTGGGGCCGGTATGCACCAGGTCGCCGCTGCCTTCCAGGAAGCTGCCGGCATCGGCACGGGCGAGGCAGTCGGCGGCATCGTAACCCGCGTCGCTTCCCCGCTCCAGGGTGGCGCCGTCCACCAGCGCACCGGCGTCGTCGCTGCCGCCGTCGCTGCCGTCGGTCCCGGCGGCGAGCAGTATCACGCCGTCGGTACCTGCGAGCACGCGCGCGGCGGCGAGGGCGAGGTGCTGGTTGCGCCCGCCCTGCCCCGGGTTATCCGGCAACTTCACCGTGGTCTCGCCGCCCCACACGTGCACACCCTTGCCGGCCTTGAGCATCAGCTGCGCGATGCGCTCGCCGCAGGACGCCGCGTCGGTCTCAGGAAACGGCCCGTGGTCTTCCACCGCATGGCCGACGGCGTGGGCCGCGGCCGCCACCGCCTCACGTGCGTGGCGGTTGGAAGCGATGAGGTGCGTATCGATGCCGGCGGATGTGGGCACCGGCTCCCGCTGCAATGGCAGCGCGGCGAAGCGCGCCGGCAGTTCCGGCATGGATAGCGGCGCAGATGGCAGCAGGAGACCCGAGCCGATGTCCTCGAGCACGTCACCCGGCACGTCGGACATGAGCAGCAGCATCGCGGCGCGGCCGCGCAGCTCTGCCGCCAGCCGTCCGCCCTTGATGCGCGAGACCGCGGTGCGAACCCGGTTCACCGCGGCGATGGGCAAGCCGCTGCCCAGGAGCCACAGATTGAGTTGACGCAGGTCCTGCAGGGACACGCCATCCACCGGCACCTCCACGAGGCTCGATGCGCCGCCCGAGACCAGGAACAGGAAACGCGCATCGTCCGGCGCTTCCCCCAGGAACAGGCGCAGCGCGGCACCGGCGGCGAGGCTGTGCTCGTCCGGCAACGGGTGGCCCGCTTCCAGCGCCAGGATGCGCGGATCCCGGTATACCGCCGCTTCGTCCAGGTAGCCATGGCGGGTGATGACGAGACCCGAGCGCAGGCCCTCGCCGTCCGCCTCCAGCGCACCGGCTGCCATGGCCCCGGCGGCCTTGCCGAGCGCCACCAGGTGGTAGGGTCCACCCAGGGGATGGACGCGCAGCCAGTCCCTCACGCAGGCGCGCCCTTCCACCGCCGCGAGCGCGCGCCGGTAGAGGTCGAGGATCAGGTCCTTCGGGAAGGCGCTGTCGCGCATCGCGTCCGGCGCCGGCGGGGTCAGGAGATCTTGGCGATGCGCTCGGACTGGCCGCGCTTCTGCTTGGCTTCGTCGGAGCGCTCCTGCTCCAGGGACGCCAGGTAGTCTGGCGTTACGTCACCGGTGACGTACTCGCCTGTAAATACCGAGGTATCGAAGCGCTGGATGCGCGGGTTTCCGCGCCGCACCGCGTCGATGAGGTCGTTCAGGTCCTGGTAGATGAGCTTGTCGGCACCGATGAACTTGGCCACCTCTTCCTCGGTCTTGTCGTAGGCGATGAGCTCCTTGCCGCTCGGCATGTCGATGCCGTAGACGTTGGGGTATTTCACCGGCGGAGCGGCCGAGGCGAAGTACACCTTGTTGGCACCCACGTCGCGGGCCATCTGCACGATCTGCCGCGAGGTGGTGCCGCGCACGATGGAGTCGTCCACCAGCAGCACGTTCTTGCCGTGGAACTCGAGGTCGATGGCGTTGAGCTTCTGGCGCACCGACTTACTGCGCAGCTTCTGGCCCGGCATGATGAAGGTGCGGCCGATGTAGCGGTTCTTGATGAAGCCCTCGCGGAACTTCACCCCCAGCATGTTGGCGAGCTGCAGCGCGCTGGTACGGCTGGTATCGGGGATCGGGATCACCACGTCTATGTCGTGGTCCGGCCATTCGCGCTGGATCTTCTCAGCCAGCTTCTCGCCCATGCGCATGCGCGCCTTGTGCACCGAGACGTCGTCCATCGTGGAATCGGGCCGCGCGAAATACACGTACTCGAAGATGCAAGGGGAGAACACCGGCTTGTCCGCGCACTGGTGGGTGAATATCCTGCCATCCTTATGGATGGCCACGGCCTCGCCGGGGGCCACGTCGCGCACCAGCTGGAAGCCGCACACGTCCAGGGCCACGCTCTCGGAGGCCAACATGTACTCGGTGCCGGCTTCGGTCTCGCGCTTGCCGTAGACCAGCGGGCGGATGCCGTTCGGGTCGCGGAAGCCCACCACGCCGAAGCCTGCCACCAGCACCGTCACCGCGTAGGCGCCGCGGCAGCGGCGGTGCACGGCGCTCACCGCCTTGAAGATGGCGCGCTCGTCCGGCTCAACGCCACCCACCCGCTGCAGCTCGTGGGCGAACACGTTGAGCAACACCTCGGAGTCGGAATCGGTGTTGAGGTGGCGCAGGTCTTCCTTGAGCAGCAGTTCACGCAGGGCACGGGTGTTGGTCAGGTTGCCGTTGTGGGCGAGTCCGATGCCGTAGGGCGAGTTGGTGTAGAACGGCTGGGACTCGGAGGAATGCGGGTTGCCGGCGGTCGGATAGCGGGTGTGGGCGATGCCCATGTTGCCCGTGAGCTTGAGCATGTGGCGCTCGTGGAACACGTCGCGCACCAGGCCGTTGCTCTTGCGCAGATGCAAGTGCCCTTCCTCGGCGGTCATGATGCCGGCTGCGTCCTGGCCGCGGTGCTGCAGCACCAGCAGCGCGTCGTAGAGCTGCTGGTTCACGTCACCCTTGCCGACGATTCCGACGATGCCGCACATTCAGATGAGCCTCGGTGAAGTTATCAACCTGGATCCAGTTCCGCGGGTGCCGGGGCCGCCGGAGGCGGCAACGGATGGAAGTCCACCGGCACCGGGGCCATGCGCCGCACCACGTTCACGAGCGGCGTGGCGTAGGGGATGAGCTTTGAATCCCGCCACCAGCGCGGCTGGGGCACGAGCGCCATGCTGCCGAGCACGATGATGACGGTCACGATCACCACGCCGCGGGCGGTGCCGAACACGGTGCCCAAGGAGCGGTCGCCGACGCCGGCGCCCGAGCTCTCCACCAGCTTCTTGAGCAGCATGCCGACCACGGTGCTGACGATGAGCACGCCGGCCAGGATGACGCCGTAGCCGACGATCAGGCGGTCCTCGCCGCCCTTCACGAACTTGAAGGCGTTCCCGACCATGGGCGCATAGCGAACGGCCAGCCAGAAGCCCAGTATCCACAGCAGCAGGGAAGCGACCTCGCGCAGGAACCCGCGCGCCAGGCCAAGCAGCGCCGAGACGAAGATGATGGCCAGGATGGCGATGTCGGCCGGAGTCATGCGCGCCCCGCGCGGCGTGCCGCTGTAACCGTTCGGACGCCTATTTTACCAGAGGCGTCAAACCCACGCTTCGGACCGGCGAGGACGCGTCGGAATGCCGAGGCCGCGGAAGGCATGGATGCCGTACGCGGCGGCGTCAATCAGTCGTTCGGCACCACGCTGGCCTTGCCGCCGATCGCCTTGGAGACCGCGGCGGCCGCCTTGTCGGCATCGGAACGTTCAGCGTAGGGACCGGTGCGCACCCGGTAATAGGCATGACCCGCCTTGGTGAAGCGGCTCACGCTGGCCCTGATGCCGTGTGCCTTGAGGGTCTTCACCACCTTGTCGGCATTGGCCTGGGTGCCATAACTGCCTGCCTGCACCATCCACTTGCCGTTCGCCTGGGTCGCGACCGGAGCCGGCTTGGGTGCCGGTGCCGGGGTGCGCGCGATGCTGTGCACCGGCGCCTTGGCCTTCGGGGCGGGCTGCAGGACCGGCGCCGTGGCGGCCACGGGCGCGGCGGCGGTGGCCGGTGCAGCCGCCAGGGCGGCACCGGGCGCGGTAGAGGCGTCGAGCGGCAGCGTGTACTGCTGGACAGCGGTGGAACCGGAGGGCGGCAGCGTCAGCGCTTGGTTCACGCTGGAATCCGGCGCCGGCGAACCCTTGAGGAAGAAGGGGATGATGATCACGCCCAGGACCACCAGCACTGCGGCGCCGATGAGGCGTTCTTTGAGTCCGAGCTCCATTGCCGATCTCCCGGTCGGTAGCGGCGGGACCGCCGCGCGCGGGGGAGTATAGCGTCTTTGTCAGACCTCTTTAAGGACAGCGGCGACCGTCTGGAACGAACCGAACACCACCACCCGGTCGCCGGGACGGGCTTCTCCCATGGCCGCGGCATAGGCGGCCGGCACCGAGGGGAACTGTCCAAGTTCCGCCTCCGGCAGCGCCGCGTGCACGCGTGCCGCCAGGGCCGCCGCGCTCTGGCCGCGCGGGCCCTCGAGTCCCCCCAGGTACCAGCGCTGGAAGCGGCCGGCGAGCGCGCGGGCCACCTCCTCCGCCGCCTTGTCCTTGAACATACCCACCACCGCGAAGCTCCGCCCCTGCGCCGGCGCCGCCAACAGGTTCTCCGACAGCACCCGCGCAGCGTCAGGGTTGTGGGATACGTCGAACACGGTCTCCACCGGCCCCGACACGCGCTGGAAGCGGGCCGGGATGCGCGCCTCCGTCAGGCCCCGGCGGATGGCGACTTCCGGCACCCGCAGTCGCTCGCTGGCCTGGAGCGCGGCGATCACCGAAGCGGCGTTGTCGTACTGGATGTGGCCCGGCAGCGCCGGTGCCGGCAGCCCAGTATAGCTGCCCTCCCGTCCACGCCACGTCCAGCCCTCGCCAGCCGGGTGATGCTCGAAGTCGCGGCCGATGAGCCTTAGATCCGCATGGAGGGTCGTGGCATAGTCCCGCAGGGATGCGGGCGGTTCCCGGTCACCGCACACCGCGGGCTTGCCGGCGCGGAAGATGCCCGCCTTCTCGCGGCCGATGCTCTCCCGGTCCGGACCCAGCCAATCCTGATGGTCCAGGCCGATGGAAGACACCAGCGCCGCATCCGGGTCCAGCGCGTTCACCGCATCCAGCCGACCGCCCAGGCCCACCTCCAGCACCGCCGCCTCCACGCCGCGGCGCGCGAAGATGTCGATGGCGGCGAGGGTGCCGAACTCGAAGTAGGTGACCTTGAGGTCGCCGCGCACTGCGTCGATGCGCGCGAAGGACTCGCAGAACTCTTCATCAGTGACATCGTCACCGTCCACACGCACGCGCTCGTTGTAGCGCAGGAGGTGGGGCGAGACGTAGGCGCCGGTCTTGCGGCCGGCGGCCATGAGCATGGCCTCGGCGAAGCTGACGCAGGAGCCCTTGCCGTTGGTGCCGCCCACCGTGAGGATGGGATACGCGGGCCGGTCCAGCTTGAGCGCAGCGAGCACGTGGCGTACCCGATGCAACCCGAGATCGATGACGTCCGGGTGCAGCTGCTCCTGCCAGGCCAGCCATTCGGGAAGGGTCCTGAAGCGCATCGGTAAGGCGCTCGAGCGCCTTTAAGAATTCTCGGCGTCTGCGGGAGCGGGCTGACGCGTCATCATCGCCAAGAGGTTCGCGAGCTTGTCGCGCATCTCGCGCCGGTCCACGATCAGGTCCACCGCGCCATGCTCCACCAGGAACTCGCTGCGCTGGAAGCCCTCCGGCAGGGTCTCGCGCACGGTCTGCTCGATCACACGCTGGCCGGCGAAGCCGATCAGCGCCTTGGGCTCCGCCACGTTCACGTCGCCCAGCATGGCGAGGCTGGCGGAGACGCCGCCGGTGGTGGGGTCGGTCATCACCGAGATGAAGGGGACGCCGGCCTTGGCGAGCCGCGCCAGGGCGGCGCTGGTCTTGGCCATCTGCATCAGGGAGATCAGCGCCTCCTGCATGCGGGCACCGCCGCTCGCGGAGAAGCACACCAGCGGCGCGCCCTCCTCCAGGGCCGTGTCGGCAGCCCTCAGGAAGCGCTCGCCCACCACCGAGCCCATGGAACCACCCATGTAGCGGAACTCGAAGGCGCAGGCCACGATGCGCATGCCCTTGAGGCGGCCCTTCATGGCCACCAGGGCGTCTTTCTCGCCTGTCGCCTTCTGGGCGGAAGTGATGCGGTCCTTGTACTTCTTGCTGTCGCGGAACTTGAGCACGTCCACCGGCTCGATGGAGGCGCCGATCTCGACGCCGGAGCCTGCATCCAGGAAGAAGTCCAGGCGCTGGCGCGCGCCGAGACGCATGTGGTGGTTGCACTTGGGGCAGACGTAGAGGTTGCGCTCCACTTCGGCGCGGTACAGCACCGAGTTGCACTCGTCGCACTTGGTCCACAGCCCCTCGGGCACGCTGCGCCGGCTGGCACGGCCTTCGGTGTTGATGCGCGAGGGGACGAGCTTCTTGAACCAGTTCATCGGATCCTCATGCTCCTGTCCTGCGGGCCGCGTCCATCGCCTGGCGCAGTCCCTTCACGAATTCCTGCACCGCGGCGGTCATGGCCGCGGCGTCATGCCTGTACTCGGCGACGCGGCTCACCACCGCACTACCGACGATCACCGCGTCCGCCACCTCGGCGAGCGCCGCGGCGGTGGCCGCATCCCGGACGCCGAAGCCCACGCCCACGGGCAGCGGGGTCAGACTGCGCAGGGCGCCGAGCCTCGCGCGGACCTCGTCCAGGTCCAGGCGCGTGGCGCCGGTCACGCCCTTCAGGGAGACATAATAAACGAAGCCCGAGGCGGTTTCCGTGATGCGGCGGGCACGCGCCATGTCGGTGGTGGGCGCCAGCAGGAAGATGGGGTCGAGACCCCGGGCCTTGAGCAGCCCCGCCAGCGGCGCGGCCTCCTCCGGCGGCATATCCACGGTGAGCACACCGTCCACGCCGGCCTCGGCGGCAGCGGCGGCGAAGGCCTCGGCGCCGAACGCCTCCACCGGGTTGAGGTAGCCCATGAGGATCACCGGCGTGTCGCGGTCAGTAGCGCGGAACTCCCGCACCATGGCCAGCACGTCTTTGAGGGTGGTGCCAGCGGCCAACGCCCGTTCGCAGGCAGCCTGGATCACGGGGCCATCGGCGCTCGGGTCCGAGAACGGCACGCCAAGCTCCAGCGCGTCAGCGCCGGCTTTCACCAGCGCATGCATCAACGGAACGGTGGCAGCCTTGCCTGGATCGCCGGCGGCGATGTAAGGCACCAGCGCGGTGCGGCCGGCGGCCTTCAGGTCGGTGAAGCGTCCTGCGAGGCGGCTCACAGCTCGATGCCCTCCCGCGCCGCCACGGTGTGGATGTCCTTGTCACCGCGGCCCGAGAGGTTCACCACGATGGACTGTTCCTTGCGCATGAGCGGGGCGAGCTTGAGAGCCCAGTAGATGGCGTGGCTCGATTCCAGCGCCGGTATGATGCCCTCGCTGCGGGTGAGCGCGTGGAAGGCTTCCAGCGCTTCCGCGTCGGTCACCACCTCGTACTTCACGCGGCCGATGTCCTTGAGCCAGGAATGCTCAGGACCGACGCCGGGATAGTCGAGGCCGGCAGAGATGGAGTGGGTCTCGGTGATCTGGCCGGCGGCGTCCTCCAGAACATAGGTGCGGTTGCCGTGCAGCACGCCGGGGCGCCCGCCCGTGAGGGAGGCTGCGTGTTTGCCGGTATGCAGGCCGTCGCCGCCCGCCTCCACGCCATAGATGGCGCAGGCATCGTCGAGGAAAGCATGGAACAGGCCGATGGCGTTGGAGCCGCCGCCGACGCAGGCCACCAGCGCATCGGGGAGCCTGCCCTCCGCCGCCAGGATCTGCCGGCGCGTCTCCTCGCCGATGCAGGCCTGGAAGTCGCGCACCATCATGGGATAGGGGTGCGGTCCCGCCACGGTGCCGATGACGTAATAGGTGTCATCCACGTTGCTGACCCAGTCGCGCATCGCCTCGTTGAGCGCGTCCTTGAGTGTGCGGGAGCCGGCAGTCACCGGCACCACCGTCGCACCCAGGAGTTTCATGCGGTAGACGTTGATGGCCTGGCGCCGGATGTCCTCCTCGCCCATGTACACCACACACTCGAAGCCGAAGCGTGCCGCCACCGTGGCGGTGGCCACGCCATGCTGGCCGGCACCGGTCTCGGCGATCAACCGCTTCTTACCCGTGCGCCTGGCGAGCAGCGCCTGGCCCAGGGCGTTATTGATCTTATGGGCGCCGGTGTGGTTCAGGTCTTCGCGCTTGAGCCAGATGCGTGCACCGCCGGCATCGGCGGTGAGCCGCTCGGCGAGGTACAGGGGTGAGGGCCGGCCCACGAAGTCGCGGAGGTGGCGCTGCAGTTCCGCCTGGAACGCGGTGTCGCGGCGGGACTCATCATATGCAAGCCGGAGCTGCTCGACCGGACCCATCAGGGTCTCGGCCACGAAGCGCCCGCCATAGGCACCGAAGCGTCCGCCCGCGTCTGGCAGCGTGCGCAGCGACTCCTTGAGCGCTTCTTGCTTAAGCGTCTGCGGCATCGTTCACCTCGCGCACGAAGGCAGCCATCTTGTCCGCATCCTTGATGCCGGGCTTGGACTCGACACCGCTCGACACGTCAACGCCGTAGGGCCGCACGATGCGGATGGCGGTAGCGACGTTGGTAGGATTGAGCCCGCCCGCCAGGATCAGCGGCGGCCCTTCGAACCTGGGCAGCGCAGCCCAGTCGAAGCTCACACCGGTGCCACCGCCCTGGCCCGCTGCATGGCTGTCCAGCAGGAGCGCCGCGGCGCCGGCATGACGGTGCGCATACTCCGCCACGTCCGCCTGGCTGCCCATGGGTACCGCCTTGATGTAGGGACGGCCGAAGCCGCGACAGAACTCCGCCGGCTCGCCGCCGTGGAACTGCAGCAGCTCCACGCGCACGTTATCCAGGACTTGCTGCACCTGCTCCTGGGACGGGTCCAGGAACAGCGCGGTCACGGTGACGAAGGCCGGCAGGCTTGCCACCAGTGCGCGCGCCTGCTCCACGCCGACATGGCGCGGGCTCTTGGGATAGAACACCAGGCCCACCGCATCCACGCCGAGGCGCGCAGCCGCCGCGCAGTCCTCGCTCCGTGTCATGCCGCAGACCTTGACCCTGACGCGCAAAGCTCATCTCTCCGGTGGAAAGATGGAAAGCGTATCAGAAAAGAGCGCGCCGGCCGGGACTGGGATGCCGAATTCCGGCGGGTACCGCACCGCGGTCAGGCTCAGGCCGTTCGGCGGCGCGGTCACACCACCCAGGGTGCGGTCGCGTCCCTCCAGCACCTCGCGCGCCCAACCGGGATCGCGCTTGCCCTCGCCCACCGCCACCAGCACCCCGGTGATATTGCGCACCATGTGATGCAGGAAACCGTCGGCCACCGCATCGATGACGATGCGCTCGTCTTCACGCCTGACGTCGAGCCGCGCCAGCGTGCGCACCGGCTGCTTCGCCTGGCAATCCACCGAGCGGAATGCGGAGAAATCATGCTTGCCTGTGAGATAACGTGCCGCCGCCGCCATGCGCGATTCGTCCAGCGACCGGTGGATCCAGGTGAGTTCGCCGCGCATGAGCGCCGGGCGCGTGGCCCGGTTCAGGATCACGTAGCGGTACTGGCGCGCGTTGGCCTTGAAGCGGGCGTGGAACGTCTCCGGCACCTCCATCACCCAGCCCGCCGCCACGTCCGGCGGCAGGTTGGCGTTGGTGCCGAGCAGCCAGCCGCGCAGATCGCGTCTCGCGCTCGTGTCGAAGTGGATCACCTGGCCCGAGGCATGCACGCCGGCGTCGGTGCGCCCGGCGCAGGTCACCTCGACCGCGTGGTCAGCCACTTTCGCCAGCGCGTCTTCCACGGCGGCCTGCACGGTACGGCCGGGATGGACCTGGCGCTGCCAGCCCATGAAGGTGGAACCGTCGTATTCGATGCCGACTGCGTAACGGGTCACTCGTGCCACCGCTTGAAAGGACTGCGCCGCCCGAAGGCGGCGCAGCTGTACGTCGGGACGGACCAGCCGGTCAGGAGACGTGCTTGATCAGCTCCTGGGCTTCCGACTTCTGCTGGGCGTTGCCCTCGGCGATCACCTCTTCGAGGATGCTCTTGGCGCCATCCGGATCGCCCATGTCGATGTAGGCGCGGGCGAGGTCCAGCTTGGTGCCGATCTCGTTCATGCTGCTGCCGCCGCCGGCGGGGGCGTCCTCCACGGCGGGCACGCTGCCGAGATCCATGCTGAGGTCTTCCGCCGGGGCCGCGGCCTTCGGCGGGCGGATCGCCAGCGTCTTGTCGTCCTCTTCTTCCGTCGCCGGCTGGGCCGGGACGTTGGTGTTCACGAACGAGGCCAGGTCGTTCAAGGCCTTGTCGAACTCCACCTGGGAATCGGTGCCGAAGTCCGTGGCCACGGTGGGCTCGTCGGTGCCGAGCGAGGGAGCCGCCTTCTCGACGCCGCCCTGCTTGGCCGGGGTGGGCTCGAAGTTGAGGTCACCCAGGTCGAACTCCATGCCGCCTTCAGCCGTCTTGGGAGCTTCGGCCACGAATTCCGCTGCAGGCTCGGCCGCCATCGGCTCGATGTCCGGCAGCGAGAAATCCATGCTGTTGTCAGCCGCCGGGGCCGGCGCGGGTGCCGGAGCCTCGGGGATCGGAGCCGCGCCGGCGCTGGTGAAGGCGCCGCCGAGCGCATCCAGGTCACTGACCACCGTGTCGGTGCCGCCGCCGTCGAGCGCGAGGTCCACCGCGCCGGTGACGGCGCCGCCCCCGGAGCTGAACAAGGGCTCATCCGGGGCCACTTGGCGGCCCATGATCGCGACACTCTCCCAATCCTTGTCCGGCGCGCCGCCCATGGACTGGCGCAGCTTCTTGGCCTCGTTGACGAAGTTGTCGCGGTCGCCGGCGGTGAAGAACACCTCCAGCAGCTTGACCTGCACCGCGCGCGCGTTCGGGTCCTGGCGCAGTGCCTTGCGCAGCACGTCCGCAGCCTGGTCATACAGGCCGTAGGCCATGTGGAAGTCGGCCTCTGCCATCGGATCGGATACGTCGAGCTGCGAGCCGCCGGTCGCGGCGCCCCCCATCATGGTGTCGCCACCCGAGGGCATCGGCGGCGGCGAGGCCATGAGCATGGTCTTGTCGCTGTCGCCGAACTCGGTCGGCGGCTCGGCCAGCACCGTCTTTTCCTGTACGTCTCCCGAAGCCGCGATCTTCTTGCGGCTGCGGGTACGCGTGGTGGAGGACGCGGCGGTGTCGTCACCGGAATCCACGCTCTCCTGCTTCATCCAGTCGGCCTTGATGCGGCCGGGGGCCTTGGCGGTGGCACCGGAACCGCCAGCGGCTTTGCGCTTCTTGATGATCACCACCGCCAGCACGATCATCGCGATGACGATCAGGGCGATGATGCCGTAGAGGCTGAACACCATGTCCAGGATGCCGCCGGATCCCTGCGCCTGCTGCGGCACGGGCTTCGGCTTGGCCGGCGTGGACTGCCCTGCCTGCGGCAGCGGCACGTTGGTGGCGGCGGGCGGCGTCGGCAGGCTGGGCGCGGCATTCTGCTGCGTGGCCTGCTGCTGCACGTTCGCCATGGAGTTGCTGTTGACCGACAGCGGCGCCTGGTTGGCGGGCGTCGGTGCAGGCGGCGTCAGGCCGCCGGACGGCGTGCCGGCCGTGCCCGGCGTCTTGACGGTGCTGGAAGGCGCGGTGCCGCTGCCCTGCTGCTCGGCGCCCGGCACCTCTGCGCTGCTCTCGGCGGCAGAACCGGGGGCCACGATCTGCAACTCCGGCGAAGTGGTGGCGGACGCGGCGGAAGACGGCGCCGCCGCGATGCGGTTCTCGCGCCAAGCCTGCATCTGCTCGCGCACCTCGGCGTTGGCGTCGGCGACGTTGATGGCCTGCACGTCGGACGCAGCCGGCATCCGCAGGATGTAGCCCGACTTCATGCGGTTGATGTTGCGCATGAAGACTTCGGGGTTCGCCTGGTAGATGGCGATCATCATCTGGTTGAGCGTCACGCCCTCCGGACGCACCGACTTGGCGATGCTGGAGAGGGTCTCACCGCGATGAATCGGGCCGTAATTCATGCCAAGCGCCCGTTGTGCGGGCGCCTGTTCGAACGAGGGCGCGGGTGCGGGCGGCGGCGAAGCGGTCGGCTCGGGCGTGGCCGCTTCCGGCTGCGCTTGCGGCGTAGCGGCGACTTCCGCCGGCGCCTGCTCGGCGGGAGCCTGGGTCTCGGGTGCGGTCATCGCCGGCGCGGCGGTGGCTGGCGTCGGCACCGGTACGGCGGCGACGGGCGCGCTCGGCTGCGCAGCGGGCTGCGGCGCGGGCGCGGTGGGCGCGGCGTTCGCAGTCTGGAACGCCGGCGGGTTGAGCAGCACGGTGTATTCGCGGATCAGCTCGCCGTTGTTCCAGTTCGCATCCAGGAGGAAGTCCAGGAACGGCTCGCGCACGGCGGCGTTGCTGGTGATGTGGATGTAAGCGGTGCCGTCAGGATTGCGCACCACCAGGAACTGGAGCTGGCCGAGCACTTCGGGCCGGTCGAGACCGGCCTGACTGAACTGGGTAAGGCCTGCGAGCTTGACCTCGAGGCTGTCGAGCTCGTCGCTGGTGGCACCGACCACCGCGATGTCCGCATTGAACTTGTCGTTGAGCGCCGAGTTGAGCTTGATCTCGCCCAGGCCAAGCGCGTTCGCTGCCATGGGCAGCGCCGCCGACACCAAGGCCAGAAGAACCTTCAGCTTCATGCTCATTACTTCTTCTCCCCCAAACCCCCCGCCCCCCGGGGGCTCGGAGGCGGGTCAGGACCCTCTCAAGCTTAAGAACGCTCTTTACAATGATGGGCTAACTATAGCTTATAAATAGCTTTTCACCAATAACTCGGCTATCTGGACGCTGTTCAGGGCTGCCCCCTTCCGGATGTTGTCGGACACCACCCAGAGGTCTAGACCCCGGGGGTGGCTCAAGTCTTCCCGGATGCGGCCTACATAGACCGGGTCCTGGCCAGAGGCTTCGGTGACAGGGGTGGGGTACCCCCCGGGTCGGCGCTCGTCCAGGACCACAACCCCTGGGGCCTTGGCCAGCAGGGCACGCACTTCCCCGGCCCCGATCTTGTCACGGGTCTCAAGGTGGATGGCCTCGGAATGGCCATAGAAGACCGGCACCCGGACGCAGGTGGCGTTCACCTGGATGGCCGGGTCCAGGATCTTGTGGGTCTCCCACACCATCTTCATCTCTTCCCGGGTGTAGCCGTTGTCCTGGAACTCGTCCACCTGGGGCAGCACGTTGAAGGCGATCTGCTTGGGGAACTTGCCGCCCTCTTCCAGGGGCTTGCCGTTGAGCAGGAGCGCCGTCTCCCGGGCCAGGGTCTCGATGGCCGCCCGGCCGGCGCCTGACACCGCCTGGTAGGTGGCGACGTTTATTCGCAGGATGCCGGCCGCATCGTGGATGGGCTTCAGGGCCACCACCATCTGCATGGTGCTGCAGTTGGGGTTGGCGATGATGCCGCGGGCCTTGTAGCCAGCAAGCGCCTGCGGGTTCACCTCCGTCACCACCAGCGGCACGTCCGCGTCATAGCGGAACTGGGAGGTGTTGTCGATGACCACGCAGCCCGCGGCCGCGGCCTTGGGCGCATACACCTTGGACACGGAGGCTCCGGCGGAGAACAGGCCGATCTGCGCCTGGCTGAAGTCGAACTTGGCGAGGTCCTGTACCACCACCTCGCGGCCCGCGAAGTCGACGCGTTCGCCGGCGGAGCGCTCGCTCGCGAGCGCGTATACCTTGCCCACCGGGAACTTGCGCTCGGCGAGGATCTCCAGCAGGGCGGTGCCCACGGCACCGGTGGCGCCCACTACGGCTACATCGAAGGTCTTCACGCGGACTCCAGGTTCAGCATGGATGGTGCGCGCCTCAGCGCGCGGAAGGCGGGATGGGCTTGAGCGGCGGCGTCACGTCCGCGTTCTGGGCGCGGTGCCTGAGCGCATGGTCCATGAGCGTGAGCGCCAACATGGCCTCGGCGATGGGCACCGCGCGGATGCCCACCACGGGATCGTGGCGGCCCGTCACCACCACCTCGGCGGGCTCGCCCGTCACGTCCACCGTCTCGCCAGGCAGGCGGATGCTGGAGGCGGGCTTGATGGCGAGACCCACCACGATGTCCTGCCCCGTGGAGATGCCCCCCAGGATGCCGCCCGCATGGTTGCTCTTGAACCCCTGCGGCGTGATCGCGTCCCGGTGCTCGCTGCCCTTCTGGGTCACGGCGCCGAAGCCGGAACCGATCTCCACGCCCTTCACGGCGTTGATGCCCATCATGGCGCGGGCCAGGTCAGCGTCCAGCTTGTCGAACACCGGCTCGCCCCAACCCGGCGGCACGCCGGCGGCTGACACCGTGACGCGCGCGCCGATGGAGTCGCCGGACTTGCGCAGCGCGTCCACGTAGTCCTCCAGTTCCTGCACGCGGGAAGGATCCGCGCAGAAGAACGGGTTGGAATCCACGGCGGCGATGTCTTTCATGTCCAGTGCGAGAGGTCCGAGCTGAGCCAGCCAGCCGCGGATGCTGACGCCGTAGCGTTCCTTGAGGTACTTGCGGGCGATGGCGCCGGCCGCGACGCGCATCACCGTCTCCCGCGCCGAGGCGCGCCCGCCCCCGCGATGGTCGCGGCGGCCATATTTCATGAGATAGGTGTAGTCGGCATGGCCGGGACGGAACTTGTCCTGGATGGTCTCGTAGTCCTTGGACCGGGCATCGGTGTTCTCTATCAGCAGGCCGATGGGCGTGCCGGTGGTGATGCCCTCGAACACGCCGGAGAGCACCTTCACCGTTTCCGCCTCGTGGCGCTGGGAGGTGTAGCGCGAGGTGCCGGTGCGGCGGCGGTCCACGTCGCGCTGGATGTCCGCCTCCGTGAGCGCGAGCCCCGGCGGGCAACCGTCCACGATGCAGCCCAGCGCCGGACCATGGCTCTCGCCGAAGGTGGTGACGCTGAACAGGCGGCCGAACGTGTTACCGGACACGCGCCGCCTTCTTCTGGGGCTTGGCCGGCGCGCCGAGCTGGTCGGCGCGCAGCAGGAACACTTCCGCCTGGCCTCGCTCGAACTCGAGCCAGGTGAACGGCAGGTCGGGATAGGCCTGCTCCAGGGCCCAGCGGCTGTTGCCCACTTCCACCACCAGGATGCCGTCCGGCGCGAGGTAGCGAGGCGCACCCGCGAGGATGCGGCGCACCACGTCCAGGCCGTCGCGGCCCGCGGCGAGCCCGAGCTTGGGCTCGTGCTTGTGCTCGTCCGGGAGAGTCGCCATGTCCTCGGCATCCACGTAGGGCGGGTTGCTCACGATGATGTCGTAGGGCGCTTCCGGCAGCCCTTCGAAGACATCGGCCTTGTGCAGCAAAACCCGGTCCGCCACATGCAGGCGCTCGGCGTTCATGCGGGCCACCGCCAGTGCGTCGTCGGAGATGTCGGTGGCGTCCACCGCCGCGTCGCCGAAGGCGTGGGCGCAGGCGATGGCGATGCAGCCGCTGCCGGTGCACAGGTCCAGCACCCGGCTCACCCGCTCCGCATCTATCCAGGGCTCGAAGCCGGCCTCGATCAGCTCGGCGATGGGCGAGCGCGGCACCAGCACCCGCTCATCCACGTAGAAATCCAGGCCGGCGAAACGGGCGGTGTTCGTTATGTAGGCGTAGGGCTTGCGCTCCTCCACGCGGCGGCGCAGGAGGTCGTAGCAGGCGCGCTTCTCGGCGGCGGTGAGGCGCCCATCCAGCGCCCAGGGCGGAATGTCGTGGCCCAGTGACAGGC
>DATAHN010000054.1:0-1980 GCA_036263155.1 Gammaproteobacteria bacterium
CCTGGGGGTTCACCGCCCGGAACTCCGGCTTGTGCTGCTGCCCCCCCTCCTTCACCAGGTGCACGAAGCGCTGCTCGGGCTTCAGGCCCTTGAGGTTGAGCGCGATGCGCGCCCGGTAGGCGGCGGAACTGCGGAAATACGTGTAGAGCTTCATGCCTTCTCCACCTTCTGCTCGATGGCACCGAACAGGGTCGCTCCCGAGGCGTCGAACATCTCGATGCGCACTGTGTCGCCGAACTTCATGAACGGCGTCACGGCCTTGCCGCCCTTGATGATCTCCAGCACCCGCTTCTCGGCGAGACAGGAGGAGCCCTTCGACTCGTCCTGGTTCGCGATGGTACCGGAGCCCACCAGGCTGCCCGCGGCCATGGGCCGGGTCTTGGCGGCGTGGGCGATGAGCTGCGGGAAGCTGAACTGCATGTCCACCCCCGCCTCCGGCGCGCCGAACTTCTGGCCGTTGAGGTGCGTCACGAGCGGCAGGTGCAGCTTGCCGTCCTTCCAGGCCACCCCAAGCTCATCCGGCGTGAGCGCGATGGGCGAGAGCGCCGAGCGCGGCTTGCTCTGCAGGAAGCCGAAGCCCTTGGCGAGCTCGTCCGGGATGAGGTTGCGCAGGGACACGTCGTTGATGAGCACCACGAGCTTGATGTGCTGCGCGGCGTCGGCGGCGGAGACGTTCTGGGGCACGTCGTCCACCAGCACGCCCACCTCGGACTCGAAGTCGATGCCCCAGGCTTCGTCGTTCATGCGGATGGGGTCCAGGGGCGGGATGAAGCCGTCGCTCACCGCCTGATACATGAGGGGGTCGTGGAAGAAGCTCTCGGGCACTTCGGCGCCGCGAGCCTTGCGCACCCGCTCCACGTGGGGCAGATACGCGCTGCCGTCCACGAACTGCGGCGCCCGCGGCTGCACGGCGGCCAAGTCCTTCGTCTCCAGCCTGAACGCGTCCTTGGCCTTGCCGGCGTTGAGGGACTCGTACACGGACCTGAGCTTGGGCTCCGCCATGGCCCAGTTCTCCAGGGCCTGCTGGAGCGAACGGGCGATCTCCGGCACCTTCACGGCGTTCTGGAGCTTCCTGTCCACCACCACCAGCGTGCCGTCGCGACCGCCGGACTTAAGGCTTGCGAGTTTCATTCCTGACCGACTCCGGATAAAAAACCGCGGCCCGAGGCCGCGGTGTCTGGACGCCGCTTCAGCGGCGCTTGGGATCGAAATGCTTCCTGATGCCCTGCCAGCACTCGTAGTAGTCGCCCTGCAGCTCCTTGGCTTCCAGGGCCTGCCTCGTGGGCTTGATGACGGCGCGAGTCTCGAACATGAAGGCCATGGTGTCCACGATGTGCAGGGGCTTGCTGGTGTCGCTGGCCGTCGCCTTCTCGTAGCTGCCGGCATCGGGGCCGTGGCCGCTCATGCAGTTGTGCAGGGAGGCGCCGCCCGGCACGAAGCCGCCGCTCTCCTTCGCGTCGTACACGCCGGTGATGAGGCCCATGAACTCCGAGGCCACGTTGCGGTGGAACCAGGGCGGGCGGAAGGTGTCCTCCGCCACCAGCCAGCGGGGCGGGAACACCACGAAGTCCATGTTGGCGGTGCCGGGCGTGTCGCTCGCCGAGGTCAGCACCGTGAAGATGGAGGGATCCGGGTGGTCGTAACTGATGGAGCCGATGGTGTTGAAGCGGCGCAGGTCGTACTTGTAGGGCGCGTGGTTGCCATGCCAGCCCGCCACATCCAGCGGCGAGTGGCCGATGGCGGCGGACCAGAGCTTGCCCTGGAACTTGGCGATGAGCTCGAAATCCCCTTCCACGTCCTCGTAGGCCGCGACGGGATAGAGGAAGTCACGGGCATTGGCCAGGGCGTTGGAGCCGATGGGCCCCAGTTCCGGCAGGCGCAGGGCGGCGCCGAAATTCTCGGCCACGTAGCCGCGGGCGCTGCCATCCGGCAACTCCACCTTGAAGCGGATGCCCCGGGGGATCACGGCGATCTCCAGCG
>DATAHN010000055.1:0-2292 GCA_036263155.1 Gammaproteobacteria bacterium
CACTCGCACCGGAGGCGGAGCGGGCGCTGCTGGAGTACCCCTGGTCCGGCAACGTGCGGGAACTGCAGAACTGCATGCGCCGCGCGGCGCTGCTGGCGGAAGGGCCCACCGTGGGCGTGGCTGCCCTGGGACTCACCGCCACGCGTCCCGCCGCGGCACCGGAGCCGGTCCCCGAGCCCACCCGCGACGACATCGAGGCGGTGCTGGCGCGCCACGGTGGGGTCATCGCCGCAGCCGCCCAGGAACTGGGGCTCTCGCGCCAGGCCCTGTACCGCCGCATGGAGAAGTTCGGGATAGAGAAGGGCTCGTAGCTACGAGCGCACTCCTGTCCGGTTTAAACTGGCCGGATGAGATTCCGCCGATCCCTCGAAGGCAAGTTCGCGTCCCTGGCGCTGCTGCTGGTGGTCTTCGCCGCGCTCGCGGCCGGCGTGGCGGCGGACCTGCTCGGCTCCGTGCTGGGCGGCGCCAGCGCCGCGCTGGTGCTGGCGGTGCCGTTCGCGGTGTACGCGGTGCGCCGCTTCATGCGCCCCGTGAACCGGCTCCTCACGGCGCTGGACGACGGCATGGCGAGCTTCCAGGACGGCGACTTCAGCATCAGCCTCAATCCCGACCGCGACGACGAGCTGGGCACGCTGGTGCGTCACTACAACGCCGCCGGCGACGCGCTCAGGCGCGAGCGCCATGAACTGTACCAGCGCGAGCTCCTGCTCGACACCGTGATCCAGAGCACGCCCTGGGCGCTGGTGCTCACCAACGCGAACGACCGGGTGGTGTACAGCAACGTGTCGGCGCGCCAGCTGTTCCAGGAGGGCCGCCGCTTCGAGGGCCACGCCTTCGCCGAGGTGCTGGACGGTGCCCCTGAGGCGCTGCGCGAGGCAGTGCTGAGCGGCCGCGACGGCATGTTCAGCGTACGCCGCGAGCGCGAGGACGATGAGATCTATTATCTGTCTCGCGAGCGCTTCACCCTCAATGCCCAGCGCCACAGCCTATACCTGTTCAAACAACTCACCCGGGAGCTGAACCGCCAGGAAGTGGCGATCTGGAAGAAGGTGATCCGGGTGCTGAGCCATGAGCTGAACAACTCGCTCGCACCGATCACTTCGCTGGCTAATTCCGGCCGCATCCTGGCGCGCGAGCCGGACCCGGCGAAGCTCGAGAGCGTGTTCGGCACCATCGAGGAGCGGGCCCAGCACCTCAAGACCTTCATCGACGGCTACGGCCGCTTCGCCAAGCTGCCGGCGCCCAAGCCACAGAACGTGGAATGGCCGGCGTTCGTGGCCTCCCTGGAAGGCCTGGCGCCCTTCGCCCTGGCGGACACGCTGCCGGCGGATGGCGCGCGCTTCGACCCGACCCAGATACAGCAGGTGCTCATCAACCTGCTCAAGAATGCCCATGAGTCCGGCTCGCCGCCGGAGGCGGTGACGCTCACGGTGCGCCAGAACGCCCAGGGACTGCGCCTGGAGGTGGCAGACGCGGGCCCGGGCATGAGTGAGGACGTGCTGGAGCAGGCACTACTGCCCTTCTACTCCACCAAGCAGTCCGGCACCGGCCTCGGACTGCCGCTCTGCCGTGAGATCGTCGAGGCGCATGGCGGGCGGCTCAGCCTCGCGAACCGCAGCGAGGGCGGCCTCATCGTGAGCGTGTGGTTACCGGCGTGAAATTCAGCCCAATTCCGCGTTGAGCTTCCGCATCAGTCCCAAAGCCTGATCGAGATAACCGCCGCCGAACAGATTGAGGTGGTTCAGCACGTGGTAGAGGTTGTAGAGGTCGCGGCGCACGCGGTAAGCCGCGTCCAGCGGCGCGTGAGCCCGGTAGGCGGCATAGAAGCTCTCTGGGAAGCCGCCAAAAAGCTCGGTCATGGCGAGGTCCGCCTCGCGGTCGCCGCGGTACACCGCCGGGTCGAACACCACGGGACCCTCTTCGCGCACCACGCCCCAGTTGCCGCTCCAGAGGTCGCCGTGCAGCAGCGCAGGTGCCGGCGAGTAGCCGGAGAAGAACTGCGGCAATCCCTCCATGAGACGCATACCCTCTTCCTGCAGCGCGCCCCGGTGACCGTCCTCGCCTGCGAGCCTGAGCTGGAATCCCAGGCGCTGCTCCCGGAAGAACGCGACCCAATCCGTGCCCTCACGGTTGAACTGCGGCGTGGTGCCGATGAAGTTAGCGCGCGGCCAGCCGAAGCGCGGCGCCGGCGCGAGATGCTGGCGCGCCAGCGCCTCACCCAGGCGCGCACCGGAGGTGGATGCGCCGTGGGAAAGCTCCAGCCACTCCATGATGAGATAGCCGTCGCCCTTA
>DATAHN010000056.1:0-29412 GCA_036263155.1 Gammaproteobacteria bacterium
CCGCTCCGCGGCTGCCCTTGAGCGCGGAGTGGCAGTGCTTGAGCAGCGCGGTGAGCGGCTCGCCGTCGGCGTGCTGCTGCACGCTCTTGATGGCGAGCTCGGCGGCGGCTGCGGCCTCGCTGCCGTGGCCCAGACCGTCCACCACCGTCGCGACCGCGCCGCCCTTGACCTCGACCACCGCGTGGCGGTCACCCGATTCCGTCTGCCCAGGCAGGGTGAAGAAGGCTGCGCCCGATTCTATGATGCTCCGGTTCATTGGAGCCATTTCTTGGCGGTGACGGTGGTGCCCTTGCCGACACCGGTGTCTATGTAGAACTCGTCCACCATGCGGCGCACGCCGGAGAGGCCCATGCCGAGTCCGCCGGAGGTGGAGTAGCCGCCCACCAGGGCACGCTGCACGTCCGGGATCCCGGGGCCGTTGTCGCGGCTCACGATCACCACGCCGCGCGGCTTGTCGGTGCCGCCGCTCTTCTGCAGCATGATCTCGCCCGTCTGCGCGTACAACACGATGTTGCGCGCGAGCTCGGAGATGATGGTCGCGATCAGCGTCGATTCCGTCTCCGAGAAGCCGGATTGCAACGCGAGTTCGCGCCCATGCTGGCGGGCGGTGACGATGTCCATCACCGTCCTGATGGGAATGACTACCCTGTCTTCCAAAGACCCTGTCGCCTCGCTGCTTCCGTTCTGAGGTGAAGGCCCGACCTTATTCATCTAGGTCCGGGCGGGGTGCTGCCTACGCTGGTGCGCTTAGGCCGCGCGTCCAGATAGGCCAGGCCTTCTTCGAGGTCGAGCGCAGTGGGCACGCCTTCCAGGCTTAGTCCCAGTTGCACCATCGAGAAGGCGACTTCCGGCTGGATGCCGACGATGACCGTGTCGGCGCCGCGCAGACGGATCATGTGGGCCATGTCCCGCAGCGTGCGCACGGAGAACGAGTCCATCACGTCGAGTCCAGTCACGTCGAGGATCACGCCGACGGAGCGGTAACGGCCCACCTGTGCCACCAGACGGTCGCGCAGGTTGACCAGGTCCTGGTCGGTCAGCACCGCTTGCACGGACGCAATCAGGTAATTGCGCTGTTTTAGGATAGGGACTTCCACTTGGGCGTGTCCTTATTCCGGGCTCTTGTCGAGGATCGGCACCACCTTGTAGCCCAGCAGTTTCTCGGCCTCTTCGATGCCGCCCTGCAGGTCGCCCACCGTGGCCATCTTTCCGAGGTCCACTCCGATGGTGACCAGCGTCTGGGCCAGTTCCGGCGCGAGGCCGGTGACGATCACGTCTGCGCCGACCAGTCGGGCCGCTTCCACGGTCTGCACCAGGTGGTTCGCCACCGCGGCGTCCACCGCGGGCACGCCGGTCAGGTCCATCACGACCACTCGCGCGCGGTTCACGCGGATGCCGCGCAGCAACTGTTCCGTCAGCTGACGGGCGCGTTGCGGGTCGAGGATGCCGATGATGGGGAGAATCAGCAGTCGTTCGCGCACCGCCAGCACGGGGGTGGACAGCTCGCGGATGGCTTCCTGTTGCTGGCGGATGATGCGCTCGCGCTCCTGCACGAAGCCCACCGCCACCGTGGTGGCGATGCGGTTCGCCGCCGGCTCGTAGGCGTCCAGCACCCGCGTCAGCAGTTGCTGGTTCTGGCCGTACTTGGAGAAGAGGGAGCGGGCCAGCACGTCGCGCAGCAGGAGCACGATACCCACCACTTCGTGCGTCTCCACGCCTCGGGGGATGATTCGTTCCGACAGGTCGCGGGCGTAGGCTTCGAGGGCCTCGATCGAGCCGGTCTCCAGGGCGCCCAGGTAGTTGTCGTACACCGAGCTCGCCTCCGCCATGATCTCCTCGTTGGTCATGGCGGTGAGGAAGCGGGCGCTCATGATGCGGCTGGCCCATACCTCGCGCAGCTGGGTGCGGTTCTGGCGCAGATGCGCCACCAGCTCTCGCAGTACTTCGGCGTGGGATTCGTCGCCGCCGGCGCCAGGGTCCGTCTGCAGGCTCCGGTCGCGGCTCTTGCCTTTATCAGTCATGGTTCGCTCCTCGTTCTTCCCTCTGTAACGGGGGAGATCTGTCGGGACGGCTCATGCCGTTCATAGTTTCCTGGGACAGGTCTGCAGGCGGGAGCCAGAAGCTGGTGAGGCCGCGTGACTGCCGCATGGCGCTGACTGGCCACCTTAGAGTGCGGCCGGCCTTAATGGCGGGTTTCATGGTACTAAATCTCAAAGCCCAAGCCCTGCGCGTGCATATGTAAAGCAGCCCGCGTGAGGCGGCAGGATCCGCGGGCTTGATCCATCGCAGTGGATCCTGTCCGCAGCTCACTGTTTCTTCTTTGAATTTAGTTAGGCGTTCCGCCCGCGCCTGTCCCTGGAATTAGGTTAAACCTTAGCGGGGAGGGCACCTGAAACGAATAGGGTAATCACCCTATTTGCATACCCGTAAAAACCCCACGGGTCACGGCTTCAGGAGCGGGGGGTGAACCACTCCGGGAGGATGTCGAAGCGGAAGCCGACGTTGCGCACGGTGATGATGTAGTGGCCGGCCTTGCCGAGCTTGCGGCGCAGGCGGCCGATGTGCACGTCCACGGTGCGGGTGTCGAGTCCGTGGATGGTGCCATGGGACCAGGCCTCCTGCAGCAGGAAGTCCCGGGTCAGAGCCCGGCCCTTGGCCTCCAGCAGCACCTGTAGCAGGCGGAACTCCTTCTTGGTGAGCTCGATTGGCGCGCCGGAGACCTGCACCGTCCAGCGGTCCAGGTCCATGTCGATGGGGCCGGCACGCAGCCGGTGGCCGGGGGTCACCGCCTGCAGCGCGCGCCGCGCCAGAGCTTTGATGTGGGCCACCAGCATCTCCACCTGCAGGGGTTTGGTCACGCAGTCGTCGGCGCCGGTCTCCAGCGCCTCTATCCTCTCGGAGCTGTCGTCCTCGCCGGTCACCATGATGATGGGGATGGAGGCGGTGCTGGGGTCCTCCCGCAGGCGGCGGCAGGCCTCCAGGCCGCCGCCCCCGGGCAGGTCCGCGTCCAGGATCACGAGGTCCGGCCGCTCGGCGTGGATGCTATGCAGCATCTCGCCGTCGTCGTGCACGGTGACGGCGTCGAAATGCAACTGCTTGAGGGCGGAGTGCTCGACGGTGGTAAGGGCCGCATCATCGGTGGCGATGAGGGCCTTGAACGGGGCTCGCGTCGGAGTCGATGAGATGCGCAGGTCCACTTTCTGTTTTTCCGGGTCCGCCTGGGTCAGGCTGGACATCCTGGAAGGCGGACACCATCCATGGCGTCCAGTGTCGAGATTAATTGAGCCCTGCCGTTGCAGGGAAGCGGGTGATCCCCTGAATACCGTCGGGAAACGACCTGAATCCGGGTATTGTCCCCACCAAAAAGAAGCGCCTCTTTCGAGGCGCTTCAGTCAACGCGGGCGGTAGGGAGGACCACCCGAATTGCGAGCCGTGACGTTGCATCCCGGCTTGTGCGGCCGACGGGGAACATCAGCCGTTTGGATCGTGAGGGGTGCACGACCCGAGGCAAAGTCTGGACCGGGGGCGACTTTTTTTATATTGGGTAAATACCCCATATGGGTCCTGGATTTGTCCTGAGGGGCGGGTGGCAGGCAGCGCCATTAGACCCCTGCCGCCCCCTTGGTTAAGATTCCCGCGGCGCAGTCCGCGCTCCCAAGGCCGCCCTCCATGCCAGCATCCGCCGGCCCCCGCATCCTGGTGATCCGCAACGACAAGCTGGGGGACTTCATGCTGGCCTGGCCGGCCCTGGCGCTTCTGCGCAAGAACCTGCCCAAGGCCCGCATCGCGGTACTGGTGCCGGCCTATACCGCGCCGCTGGCAGAAGCTTGTCCCTATGTGGACGAGGTGGTGCTGGATCCCAGGCTCAAAGGTGCCTGGCGCAACGGCCTCGCCTTGGCGCGCGCCCTGAAGCCCATGCGCTTCGACGCGGTGGTGACCCTGTTCTCACGCTTCGATACCGGCCTCGGCGCCTGGCTCGCGGGCATCCCGCTGCGCTATGCACCCGCCACCAAGCTCGCCCAGCTCTTCTACAACCGGCGCATCCCGCAGCGGCGCTCCCGTTCCGAGAAGCCCGAGTACGAGTACAACCTGGACCTCGCAGCGGCGTACCTGCGGGAGCAGGGCGTCGCAAAACCCAAGCCCGTGGCGGCGCCTTATCTCGAGTTCAAGTCCGCCGAGGTGCAGAAGCTCAAGCGTGCCTTCCTGAAGCAGCACAAGATCGCCGCCGGCAAACAGCTCGTGTTCCTGCACGCGGGGCACGGCGGCTCCGCGAATAACCTCTCGCTCGGGCAGTACGGGCACCTGGCGCGGGACCTGGCCGGCCGCAAGCGCCACCTGGTGCTCACCGCGGGCCCTGCGGAGGAGGCACAGGCGAGGCGCCTCTCGAGCCTCCTGGAAGCTCCGCATACGCTGCTGGTGTCGAAGGATGGCCTGCTGCCCTTCGCCAAGCACCTTGCCTTCGCGGACCTGTTCGTGAGCGGTTCCACCGGGCCGCTGCACCTCGCGGCAGCGCTGGACCGGCCCACCGCTGCGTTCTATCCGCGCCGGCGTTCCTCCACTGCCCTGCGTTGGCAGACCGTGAACGGCGAGGGCAAGCGCCTGGCGTTCATGCCGCCGGAGGGCGCGGAAGAGGGCGACATGGGCAGCATCGATGTGGCGCAGGCCGCCGTGCGCATCGCCAAGGAGCTCCTGTGATGCAGCAGCTGCCGCGAAGCCGGGGCCCCTTCGCGCGCCTCCTGGCGGCGCTGGCGCTCCTGGCCGCGTTCACCGTCGCGTTCTTCCTGGGCACGGTGCTGTTCCTGGTGGTGCTGGGCGCGGCGGTTCTGCTCGGCATCGTGCTGTCCCTGCGCTTCTGGTGGCTGCGGCGGCGCTGGGCGCGTGAAGCGCCGCCGCCGGACCGTCCGGAGGCCCGTCGAGGCGTCACGCTGGAAGGGGAATATACCCGCAAGGGCGATCCGGGCCGCCCCTGAAGTCTGGAATGGTGTGGATCCAGCCGCTACAATGCGCGCCCCTGCACAGAGCTATCCTGTCCTGATATGAAGCCCTATAACCAGTGGCGCCCCCACCCCTGGCACGGCCTGGAACTGGGCGAGGACGCCCCCGGCGTGGTCAACGCCTATATCGAGATCACTCCCTTTGACGTCGTGAAGTACGAGGTGGACAAGGCGACGGGCTACCTGCGGGTGGACCGCCCCCAGCGCAGTTCCGCGCACATGCCAGCGCTCTACGGGTTCGTGCCGCGCACGTACTGCGGCGAGCGGGTGGGGCGGCTGGCAGGCGAAGGTGTGCCGGGCGACAAGGATCCCCTGGACATCTGCGTGTTCTCTGAGCGGCCCATCGCCCGGTCAGAGGTGCTGATGCACGCCCGCGTCATCGGCGGCCTGCGCATGATCGACGGCGGCGAGGCGGACGACAAGATCATCGCCGTGCTGGCCAGCGACAACCTGTGGGGTCATGCCCGGGAGCTGGAGGACCTGCCCCACGTGATGGTGGAGCGGCTGGTGCATTACTTCAGCACCTACAAGTGGGTGCCGGGCCAGGCCCACAAGGTAGACATCCAAGCAGTGTACAAGCACGACAAGGCTTACGAAGTCATCAAGGCCGCGCATGCGGACTACCTGGACCATTTCGGCGAGTCGGATCTACCTACCGATATCTAATCCCAGCGCTCATCCTTGACCTGCACCATCCCATCCTGGATGCGGACGGGAAAGGTGGAAGTGGGCTCGTAAGCGGGCGCGGTGAGGGCCTCACCGCTGCGGATGTCGAAGGTGGCGCCGTGGCGCGGGCAGGTGATGATGCAGCCTTGCACCGGGCCGCCCGTGAGGATACCGCCGTCATGGGTGCAGACGTCCTCGATGGCGTAGAGCTTTCCCTCGATGTTGAACACCGCGATGCGCACCCCGTCCGCGTCCGCGATCTTGTGGGTGCCCGCCGGGAAGTTGTCCATGGGCGCGACGTCGATCCACTCGGCCATCAGTAGTACATCCCCGTCTGCAACTTCGCCTCCTCGGACATCATCTCGCGGCTCCAGGGCGGGTCGAACACCAGCTCCACGTCCGCTGCCTGCACCGTGGGCACCTGCTCCAGTTTGTCTTTCACGTCTTGCACCAGGATGCCGCCCATGCCGCAGCCGGGGGCGGTGAGCGTCATCTTCACGCCCACTTTCTTCTTGCCCTCGTCGGCTGGCTGCAGCTTGCACTCGTAGACCAGGCCCAGGTCCACGATGTTGATGGGGATCTCCGGGTCGTAGCAGGTCTTGAGCTGGTCCCAGATCAGCTTCTCCACGTCCGCATCGCTGGGGTTCTCCGGCAGCCTGGGCGCCTCCTGCATCTCGCGGCCGAGGGCGTCCGCGTCCTTCCCGGCGATGCGCAGCAGATTGCCGTCCACGTACACCGTGAAGCTGCCACCCAGGGACTGGGCCACATTCACTTCGGTGCCCTCGGGCACCACGACGCGGGTGCCGGCGGGGATCATCACCGCCTCACAGGAGCGCAGGAGCTTGATGGGTTCGCGGTCGTACATGGTCATTCCGTCGATATCGAGTTGCCGGCCTCGCCCTTCAAGGCGCCCATGAGCGTGTGCCAGCACAGGCTCGCGCACTTCACCCGCGAGGGGAACTCGCGCACACCGGAGAGGGCGGCGAGCTTGCCCAAGGATTCGGCATCGGCCGACGCATCCTCTTTGGTTAGAAGCTCATGCATGATGTCGAACAGCTTCTCCGCCTCGGCGCGGGATTTGCCCTTGAGGCGCTCGGTCATGAGCGAGGCAGAGGCCACCGAGATGGCGCAGCCGCTGCCCTCGAAGCTCAGGTCCGAGAGGGTCTCGCCGTCCAGCTTGAGGTAGAGCGTGAGCTTGTCGCCACAGAGCGGATTGAAACCCTCTAGCGCGCGATCCGCATCCGGAATCTTGCGGAAGTTCCGCGGGGACCGGTTGTGGTCCACGATCACGTCGCGGTAGAGGTCCTTGAGGCCCGCGTCCATCAGCCGAGTATCCCCCGCGCCTTGTCCAGGGCCGCCGCCAGCGTGTCGATGTCCTCGCGGGTGTTGTAGAAGGCGAGGGAGGCGCGGGCCGTGGCCGGCAGGCTGAAGCGCTCCATCACCGGCATGGCGCAATGGTGTCCGGTGCGGATGGCGACGCCTTCCTGGTCCACGATGGTGCCGAGGTCATGGGGATGGATGCCCTGCATCACGAACGACACCACGCCGGCCTTGTGCCGCGCGGTGCCCACGAGTCTGACGCCCTGCACGGAACCGATGCGGTCGGTGGCGTAGGTGAGCAGACCCTGCTCGTAGTCCTGGATGGCGCCCATGCCCGCTTGGTTCAGGTAGTCCACTGCGGCGCCCAAGCCCACGGCACCGCCGATGTCCGGGGTGCCTGCCTCGAACTTGTGGGGCAGGTCGTTATAGGTGGTCTGGCCGAAGCGCACGATGCGGATCATCTCGCCGCCGCCCTGCCACGGCGGCATGGCCTCCAGCAGCGCCTCCTTGCCATAAAGGATGCCGATGCCCGTGGGGGCGAACATCTTGTGACCGGAGAAAGCATAGAAGTCGCAATCCAGATCCCCCACGTCCACTGCCATGTGCGGTACCGCCTGGGCGCCGTCCACCAGCACGGGCACGCCATGGTCATGGGCCTGGGCGGTCATCTCCTTCACGGGATTGACGGTGCCCAAGGCATTGGACACGTGGCCGAACACGGCGATGCGGGTGCGCTCGCCGAGGAGCTTCTGGAACATGCCGGGCTCCAGCTCGCCGGCATCGGTGATCGGCACCACCTTCAGGACTGCGCCGGTCTGCCCGGCGAGGAGCTGCCAGGGCACGATGTTAGAGTGGTGCTCCATCTGGGTGAGAAGTATCTCGTCGCCCGGCTTGAGCTTGGGCCGGAGGAAGCTTTGGGCCACCAGGTTGATGGCCTCGGTGGTGCCGCGGGTGTAGACCACTTCCTTCACGGAGCGAGCGTTGATGAACGCGCGCACTTTCTCGCGGGCGCCCTCGTAGTCCGCGGTCGCCAGCTCACTCAGGGTGTGCACGCCGCGGTGCACGTTGGCATTGTGATGCTCGTAATAGCGCGATATCGCGTCGATGACCGCGCGCGGCTTCTGGGAGGTGGCGGCGTTGTCCAGGTACACCAGCGGCTTGCCGTGCACCTTCTCGCCCAGGATCGGGAAGTCTCGGCGCCAGCGCAGCGGATCGAAGCCGACGACGGTATCCAGGGCTTTGCGCAAGGTGCTCATGCGGGCTCCGGCAGGTTGATGCGGCTCACGGCGGCGCCCAATCGGCGGCGCGCGTGGGCCGCGAGGGCGAGCGAGGGCAAGAGGGTGAGCAGCCGCTCAGCGAAGGCGCCGATGAGCAGGCTGCGGGCGGTCTCGGCGTCCAGGCCACGGGAGCGCAGGTAGAAGAGCTGCTGCTCGTCCAGCTGGCCGATGGTGGCGCCGTGGCTGCACTTCACATCATCCGCATAGATCTCGAGTTCCGGCTTGGTGTCGATCTCGGCGCCGCGCGACAGCAGCAGGTTGTGGTTCGCCTGGCTCGCGTCGGTCTTGGCGGCATGCGGCGCCACCACCACCTTGCCGTTGAACACCGCGCGGCCTTGGCCGTCCAGGATGCCGCGGTAGAGCTCGCGGCTCGCAGTGTGGGGCGCGAGGTGATCCACCCGGGTGTGGTTGTCCAGGTGACGGCGGCCGCCCACCGCGTAGAGGCCGTTGAGCTCGGCGGCGGCACCGGTCGCCTTGAGCGCCACCGCCAGGTCGAGGCGCGCCCAGGCGGCGCCGTGCTGGAGGTTGTGGGATTCATAGGTGCTGTCCGCCGCCTGGCTCACCAGCACGCGTCCCAGGTGGAAACCCTGGAGGCTCTCCTCCTGCAGGCGCAGATGCGTGAGCTTCGCGCCGGATGCCAGTTCGATCTGCACCACGCTGTTGGTGAAGTGCTTGGCACCCTCCAACCCCGCGTAGCGTTCGATGAGCGTGGCGCGGGCGTTGGGACCGAGCTTCACGGTACAGCGTGGGTGATGAGAAGCGGCGGCCGCCTCCGGCGCGCTCACGTGCAGGAACTCCAACGGCTCAGTGAGTTCGCCGGAGACTTCCACCAGCAGCGCGTCCTGGAACAGGGCCGTGTTGAGGTTCAGGAAGGTGTCGTCCTGCCACTCCGGCGGGACCGTCAGCAGGGCGCCCAGGGATTCATCCGCATCCCGCGCTGCGACCACACGCACGCCCTGGGGCAGGCGCGAGAGGGCGGCGGCATAGCGGCCGTTCACGAACACGGCGCGCGGGCAATCCAGTCCCGTCACCAGCAGCGGCGCGAGTGTGATGGCGTCGAGGGTCACCGTACTGGATGCGGGCTTGAAGCCGCGTTGCTCCAGCGTGGCGAGGGAGGTGTACTTCCAGGCTTCGTCCCGCGCCTGCGGGAAGCCGCGGGCTTCGGCCCGCTGCAGCGCCTGCTGCTGGAGCGCTTGCAGCCAGGGCCGCGGCTTGGGATAAGCCGCGTAGCCTTCGAGATAGGGGGCGAGGGCGCTCATGTTCAGGCCGCTGCGTCCTTCAGCCAATCATAGCCGCGCTTCTCGAGTTCCAGCGCCAGCTCCTTACCGCCGGATTTCACCACCCGCCCGCCGGCTAGCACGTGCACCTTGTCCGGCACCACGTGGTCCAGGAGGCGCTGGTAATGGGTGACCATGACGATGGCGCGCTTGGGGTCGCGCAGCTTGTTCACGCCCTTGGCGACGACCTTGAGGGCATCGATGTCCAAGCCGGAATCCGTCTCATCCAGCAGAGCGAGCTTCGGCTCCAGCACCAGCATCTGCAGGATCTCGTTGCGCTTCTTCTCGCCGCCGGAGAAGCCTTCGTTCACGGCGCGGTTGAGGAAAGCCGGGTCCATCTCCATGAACTGCATCTTGGCCTTCACCAGCGCCAGGAAGTCCATGGCGTCCAGCTCCTCCTCGCCGCGCTGCTTGCGGATGGCGTTGAAGGCGGCCTTGAGCAGGTACACGTTGTTCACCCCAGGGACCTCCACCGGGTACTGGAAGGCCAGGAACACGCCTTCGCGCGCACGTTCCTCCGGCGCCAGGGCCAAGAGGTCCTTGCCCTCGAAGCTCACGCTGCCTGAGGTGACTTCGTAGCCTTCCCGGCCCGCCAGGATGTGGGCGAGGGTGCTCTTGCCGGAGCCGTTAGGGCCCATGATCGCGCATACCTCACCGGCCTTCACTTCAAGGCTGAGGCCCTTGAGGATGTCTTTACCGTCTACGCGGGCATGCAGGTTCTTGATCTCGAGCATTTCTTTTCCGCCTTTTAGCCGACTGCGCCTTCGAGGGTCACGGCCAGAAGGCGCTGGGCCTCCACCGCGAACTCCATGGGCAGTTCCTTGAACACGTCCTTGCAGAAGCCGTTCACGATCATGTTGACCGCGTCTTCCGCCGAGATGCCGCGGCTGCGGCAGTAGAAAAGCTGGTCGTCGCTGATCTTGGAGGTGGTGGCCTCGTGCTCCACCTGGGCGGTGGGGTTCTTGGCCTCCATGTAGGGGAAGGTGTGGGCGCCGCACTGGTCGCCCATCAGCAGCGAGTCGCACTGGGTATGGTTGCGCGCGTCCTCGGCACCTGCGGCGATTTTCACCAGGCCCCGGTAGCTGTTCTGGCCGTGGCCGGCGGAGATACCCTTCGACACGATGGTGCTGCGGGTACCCTTGCCGATGTGCAGCATCTTGGTGCCGGTGTCCGCCTGCTGGTAGTGGTTCGCCACCGCCACCGAGTAGAACTCGCCCACCGAGCCGTCGCCCTTGAGCACGCAGCTCGGGTACTTCCAGGTGATGGCGGAGCCCGTCTCCACCTGGGTCCAGGAAATCCTGGAGCGTTCGCCGCGGCACTCGCCGCGCTTGGTCACGAAGTTGTAGATGCCGCCCTTGCCCTCGGCATCACCGGGGTACCAGTTCTGCACCGTGGAGTATTTGATCTGGGCGTCTTTGAGCGCCACCAGCTCCACCACCGCCGCGTGCAGTTGGTTCTCGTCGCGCATGGGCGCGGTGCAGCCTTCCAGGTAGCTCACGTAGGCGCCCTCGTCGGCGACGATGAGGGTGCGCTCGAACTGGCCGGTCTTGGAGGCGTTGATGCGGAAGTAAGTGCTGAGTTCCATAGGGCTGCGCACGCCCTTGGGCACGTACACGAAGGAGCCATCGGAGAACACCGCGGAGTTCAGGGTGGCGTAGAAGTTGTCGGAGTAGGGCACCACCGAACCCAGGTACTGCTCCACCAGCGCCGGGTGCTTCTGCACCGCTTCGGAGAAGGAGCAGAAGATCACGCCGGCCTCGGCCAGCTTCTCCCGGAACGTTGTGGCCACGGACACCGAGTCGAAGACCGCGTCCACGGCCACCCCGGCGAGCGCGGCGCGCTCGTGCAGCGGCACGCCTAGCTTCTCGTAGGTCTCCAGCAGCTTCGGGTCCACGTCCGCCAGGCTCTTGGGGCCGTCCTTCTTCGACTTGGGAGCGGAGTAGTAGGAGATGTCCTGGAAGTCGATGGGTGGGTGCTTCACGTGCGCCCAGCGGGGTTCCTTCATGGTGAGCCAGTGGCGGTAGGCCTTGAGGCGCCACTCCAGCATGAAGACTGGCTCCTGCTTCTTGCGGGAGATGAGCCGGATCACGTCCTCGTCGAGGCCCGGCGGGACGGTGTCGGATTCGATGTCGGTGACGAAGCCGTGGCGATACTCACCGCGCAGCAGGCTGTCCACGTCTTTGTTGTCGGTGGCCATGCTCACTGCTCCCGGCGGCGCGGCGCATCGAGCACGCCGCTGAAGTCGAGCCGCGGCGGCAGCGCCACGGGCCGGGCGAGCTGTGCCAGGGTCACGCCCTTCAGGGCGTCGCGGATCGCGAGGCTTATGCGCTGCCAGTTGTGGCCGATGCCGCACACCGCCTCGATGCCGCAGCGGCTGTGGCTCATGCTGCACTGGGTGATGGCGACCGGGCCCTCGATGGCGTCGATGATGTGCACTGCGGTGATCTGCTCGGCCGGGCGCGCCAGGCTGTAGCCGCCCTTGGCGCCGCGCTGGGAGCTGACCAAGCCTGCCCGGGCGAACTGCTTCAGGAGCTTGCTGACGGTGGGCGCGGCGAGATGCAGGGCAGTGGCGAGCTCGGCCGCGGCATAGAGCCGCTGGGGCTCCCGGGCCATCTCCGCCAGCACCACGGTGCCGTAGTCGGTCAATTTGCTCAGGCGCAGCATGGGGTTACCCGGGACTGCATAAAGAGGACTATTTTAGTCCTATTAGGCGTCCGGATAAAGCCCGGCTGTATAGTGGAGACATGAGCCGGGATTTCGCCAGTTTCAGCGCGTTCTACCCCTTCTACCTGGGGGAGCACAGCGACCGCACTTGCCGCCGCCTGCACTTCATCGGCAGCACCCTGGTGCTGCTGACCTTCGCGGCGCTCCTCGTCACGGGCCGCTGGCAGTGGTGGTTCCTGCTGCCGCTGTTCGGCTACGGCTTCGCCTGGATCGGACATTTCTTCTTCGAGAAGAATCGTCCCGCCACCTTCACCCATCCCATCTACAGTTTCATGGGGGATTGGGTCATGTTCCGCGACATACTCATCCGCAAGCTGCCGTTCTGAACGACATATAAAGTCGGCGACCCGTTCCGCTACAATACGCGCCGCCGGAGGGGTCCGGTGGACACAAAAGACGGAGAGGGATGCGGATGGCTCACGCCTGGTACGACAACTGGCAGGTCTGGACGCTGGCGGGCGCGGCGCTCGCTGTGCTGCTCGCGATCGTGGCGCTGGCCGTGTGGCTGCGCCTGACCGCGGTACGCCGCGACGTGAACCGCACTCTGCGCGTAGTCTCCGACCGGCTCATCCGCGACGTGGTGATCCCCGATGGCATCGGCGGCTTCGTGCCGGTAGACGCGCTGATACTGCGTGAGCGCCGGCTCTACGTGCTGGACGTGCGCGACGTGGAAGGCGCCGTGTTCGGCTCCGAGAAGATGGACATCTGGACCGCCATGGGCAAGCGGCGCCGCTACCAGTTCAACAACCCTATCCGTCCCATGCACGACCGGGTGGCGGCGGTGAAGTACCTGGTGCCGGGCATCGAAGTGCTGCCGCGCATCCTGTTCACCTCACGCGGCCACTTCCCCAAGGGCCGCCCCGACGGCGTGCAGCTCCTGGAGGAGTTCGCCCAGCCGCTTCTGCGCGCACCCACCAAGGAACCGATGGCGCTGGATGCCGAGCTGCAAGCGGTATGGGACAAGGTCTGCGAAGCGGCGAACGTACCGCCCGGCAAGGAGCGCCCGCTGCCCGTCAGGCGCGGATGAAGAGCCGCAGCAGCGCCATCACGGCGGCGAACGCCGCCAGCGACATGAGATAGATCCCCGCGAACCAGAGCCAGCGATTGAGCGAAGCACGCGCGCTCAATGGTAGTGCTCGCCCGCCTTCACCTTGCCGTGGAAGATGTAATAGCCGGCGACGGTGTAGGTGAGGATGATGGGGATGACGATCAGGAATCCCACCAGCTCGAACACCTGGCTCGACTCCGGCGCGGCAGCCTGCTCGAAGGTGATGGCGCGCGGGACGATGTAGGGCCAGATGCTGATGATGAGCCCCAGGTAGGCCAGCATGAACAGGCCCACGCTGCAGTAGAACGGCGGATAGGTGTGGCGGCGCTTCAGGGAGTACCAGAGCCCGGCCGCCAGCAACAGCGTGGCGAGCGGCACCTGGGAGAGGTAGTAGAAGTTCGGGACGGAGAACCAGCGTTCTCGGATGGCCGGGGACATGATGGGCGTCCAGAGGCTCACCACGGCGACGGCGACGAGCAGCAGCAACAGGCTCCGGCGAGCCATCCTGTAACACCACTCCAGCAGGTCCTCCTCGGTCTTCATGATGAGCCAGCTCGAGCCCAGCAGGGCGTATCCCGTCATCACGCTGAGGCCCGTGAACAGGCTGAAGGGCGTCAGCCAGTCGAAGCTGCCGCCGGTGTAGCGGCCGTCCACCACGGAGATGCCTTGCACCACCGCGCCGAGGATGATGCCTTGGCAGAGAGCCGTGAGCATCGAGCCCGCGCTGAAGGCCACGTCCCAAAGGAAGCGGCTCTTGTGGGCCTTGAAGCGGAACTCGAAGGAGATGCCCCGGAAGATGAGCGCCACCAGCATCAGGACCAGCGGTATGTAGAGGGCGTGCAGCAGGATCGCGTAGGCGCGGGGGAAGGCCGCGAACAGCCCCACACCACCCATCACCAGCCAGGTCTCGTTGCCGTCCCACACCGGCGCAACGGTGTTCATCATGATGTCGCGGTGGGCGTGGCTCCTGGCGAAGGGGAACAGGATGCCGATACCGAGGTCGAAGCCGTCCATCACCACATAGATGGCGACGCCCAGGGCGATGATCCCGGCCCAGACCAGCGGCAGCGCGTGCATCACTCGTCCTCCACGCCACCGAAGGCGGGCCGTGCCGGCGGGGCTTTGCCGGTGGCGGGCTCGGGCGACTTGGCTGCGCTCGGGCCGCCGCGGATCACCTTGAGCATGTAATAGAGATAGGCAGCCATGACCACGATGTAGGCCGCGATGAAGGTGAGTAGCGACCAGAGCACCTGTGCCCCCGGGACGTCGGTGGCAACATCTGCAGTGCGCAGGATGCCGTACACCACCCAGGGCTGGCGGCCCGTCTCCGCCACCCACCAGCCAGCCACGGTAGCGATGAAACCCGCCGGCACCATCCACACCGCGGCGCTGAGGAACCAGCGCGGCACGTCGTCCTTGCGGCGTTTCGCGTACCAGGCGCCGAGCCAGGCATAGGCCAGCATCAGGAACCCCAGGCCCACCATGATGCGGAAAGCCCAGAAAACCACCGGCACCGAAGGCCAGTCCTTGGGGTCAGCCGCGTCGAGGCCGACCACCACGCCTTCCCGGGAGTGCTTGATGATGAGGCTGCCGGCCTCCGGCAGCTCGATGGCGTACTTGTTGCTGCGGGTCTGTGCGTCGGGCCAGCCGAACAGCACCAGGGGGGCGTGGCCGCCGGTCTGCCAATGGCCCTCGATGGCGGCGACCTTGATGGGCTGATATCGCTCCGCGATCAATCCCTGCTGATCGCCCGCCAGGATCTGCAGCGGCGCGAGGATAGCTGCCGCCGCGATGGCGAAGCGGAAGCTGAAACGGCCGAAGCGTGGTTCAAGACCCTTCGACCACAGGAAAGCGGAGACGCCCGCCACGAATACGCTGGAGCTCAGGAGCGCCGCCAGCAGCATGTGCGCCAGGCGGTACGGGAAGGATGGGTTGAAGACGATCTGCCACCAGTCCAGGGGATAGAACACGCCGTCCCGCAGCTCGGCGCCCACTGGCGTCTGCATCCAGGAGTTGGCAGAGAGGATCCAGAACGCCGAAGTCACGGTGCCGGCGGCCACCAGCAGGGTCGCAGTGTAGTGCAGTTTCCTGCCCACCCGGTTCCAGCCGAACAGCATGATGCCCAGGAAGCCTGCCTCCATGAAGAACGCGGTGAGCACCTCGTAGCTCATGAGCGGGCCCACCACGCTGCCGGCGATGGCGGAGAAGCGGCCGAAGTTGGTGCCGAACTCGTAAGACAGCACCACCCCCGATACCACGCCCACGCCGAAGGTGAGGGCGAAGAGCTTCACCCAGAAGTGGTAATGCCGCCGGTAGAAGTTGTCGCCGGTCTTAAGCCATAGGCTCTCGAGGATGGCGAGGAATACCGCGAGGCCGATGGTGAGCGTGGGGAACAGGATATGGAAGCTGAGCGTGAACGCCATCTGCACCCGCGACAGCAGCACCGCATCCATTTCCGTGCACCGCTCCTATTTGCGCGCGCAGTGATCCGCGATCACCTGCGACACGCAGGCGGTGAGTTTCTTGCCGGTGGGCACGTGCAGGAACTCGTTGGGCCCGTGGGCGTTGGAGTGGGGGCCGAGCAGGCCCGTCACCAGGAACTGCGCCTTGGGGAAACGCTCGCCCAGCATGCCCATGAAGGGGATGCTGCCGCCGGTGCCCATGTAAACCGCATCCTTGCCGAAGTGGGCCTTGGAGGCCCGCTGCATGGACTTCTCCAGCCACGGCGCCACCGGTGCCGCGTTCCAACCGCCCATGGCGGAGTCGATGTCGAACTTCACGCGCGCGCCGTAGGGAGGCTTGGCTTCCAGGAGCTTCTTCACCTCGGTGCCGACCTTCCGTGCGTCGGCGGTCGGCGGCAGGCGGAACGAGAGCTTGACCGTGGTCTTCGGGCGCAGCACGTTGCCGGCGTTGCCAAGGGTGGGAATGCCTTCCACGCCGGTGACCGACAGGGTCGGGCCCCAGGTGTTGTTGACGATGAGTTTCACCACGTCCTTGTCGATGGGCTGCACGCCCTTGGCGAAGGGCATCTTGGTGAACACGGTGTTCTTCAGCACCTTGGCCACGCGCCGGATCTGCTGCATGCGCTGGGCCGGGATCTTGGGCTTGAGGCTCTTCACCTTGGAGGTGCCGCTGGCGGAGTCCTCCACCCGATCCAGCAGCGCGCGCAGCACACGGAAGCTGGAAGGCACGATGCCGCTGGCTGCGCCCGAGTGCACGCCCTCGGTGAGCACCTCCACCGTGAGCGTGCCGACGAGGTTACCGCGCAGCGAGGTGGTGGTCCAGAGCTGGTCGTAGTTGCCGCACTCCGCATCCAGGCATACCACCAGACTCACGTCGCCGAGGCGCTTGCCGAGCATCTGGATGTAGTGGGGCAGGTCGAAGCTGCCGGACTCCTCGCAGCACTCGATGATCATGACGCAGCGGGCATGGGGGATGCCCTGCTCCTGCAGCGCGCGGATGGCGGTGAGGGAGGCGAAGGTGGCGTAGCCGTCGTCGGCGCCGCCGCGGCCGTAGAGCTTGTCGCCGCGCATCACCGGCTTCCAGGGCTCCAGGCCCTCCAGCCAGCCGGTGAACTCCGGCTGCTTGTCCAGGTGGCCGTAGAGCAGCACCGTGTCCTTGCGCTCGCCCGGGATCTCGGCGAACAGCACCGGCGTGCGGCCCGGCAGTCGCATCACATCCACGGTCATGCCCTTGATGGGCTGCTGGCGGCACCAGGCGGCGGCGAGCTCCACCGCCTTGTCCATGTGGCCGTGGGCCTGCCAATCCTCGTCGAAGTTCGGCGACTTGTTGGGGATGCCGATATACGTCTTCAACTGCGGGATGATGGACTGGTCCCAGGCCTGGTTGGTGAAGTTCTTCAGCCGGTTGAGGTCCATCAGTGTCTCCGTGCGGGATAGGGCATCTTGAGGGAGCGGTATTTTACCCCAGGCTGAAGAAAGCTTCCGAGTTGCGCGCGGTCTCCGCGACCAACTGCGCGACATCCTTGCCCAGGCACGCGGCCACCACGCGTGCGATGTGGGGCAGGTACATGGGCTCGTTGCGGTTGGAGGCGGGCCGCGGCTTCAAGTCCCGCGGGATGAGGTAGGGCGCATCGGTCTCCAGCATGAGCCTGCCGGCGGGGATGAGCCCGACGCATTCCCGCAGGTGCAGGCCACGGCGCTCGTCGCAGATCCAGCCGGTGATGCCGATGTGGCAGTCCAGTGCCAGGTAGTCCTCGAGCTCCGCCGCGTCGCCTGTGAAGCAGTGCACCACGGCCCTCGACAGTCGCGGCCGGTGGTCGGTGAGTATGCGCATGAAATCGGCGTGGGCGTCCCGCTGATGCAGGAACACGGGTTTGCCGCACTCGGCGGCGAGCTCGAGCTGCATCCCGAACACCTCCCGCTGTCTCTCCGGCGGCGAGAAGTTGCGGAAGTAATCCAGGCCGCATTCACCCACCGCCACCACCTCCTTGTGTCGGTGCAGTTCCCGGAGTTCGTCGCGGGTGCCCGCAGTGCATTCCTTGGCATGGTGCGGGTGCACGCCGGCAGTGGCGTAGAGGGTTCCAGGCCATGCGGCGCAGAGCTCCAGAGCCTTACGGCTATGGGCCGCGTCGCTGCCGGTGACCACGAAACGCCCCACGCCCGCGGCCTGTGCCCGCGCGATGACTTCGGCCCGGTCCGCGTCGAAGCTGTCGTGGGTGAGGTTGGCGCCGATATCCACCAGCGTGGAGGGCATGACATCTGTCATCACGGATTCCTGATGGATGGGACTGCCGCCGGGGCTCCCACACGGCCAGAATGCCTCGCGTCGGAAGGGCCGCGGGCGGCGCAAGTGTAAACTATGCCTCGCCGGGTGTCTGACGCCGAATTCTACGGGGAGCCTCATGCCACTGGACCGGGATGCCTTGGATGCCCTGCGCATGGACCGCGGTGCCGACGACGCGGCCCTGAAGCGCCGTAGCCGTCCGCTGCTGGCCGGCGCCGCGCTATTGCTCCTGGCGGTCAGCGTCCTGGTGGCCTGGCTGCTGTTCAAGCCCACCTATATATCAGTGCAGACCGCCTCCGCCCGCGTGGTTCAGGACAGCCCCGCTGCGGGGGCCGGTGCGCGCCTGCTCAATGCCTCCGGCTACGTGGTGCCGCGCCTGCAGGCAGTGGTCTCCTCGAAGGTGACCGGCAAGGTGAGCGAGGTGCACGTGGAAGAAGGCATGCACGTGAAGGCCGGCCAGGTGCTGGCGCGTCTCGACGACGCCACCGCACGCGACCAGGTGAACGTGGCCAAGAGCCAGTTCGCGGCAGCCCGTGCGCTCGCGGTGCAGACCGAGGTGGAGCACGCCAATGCCGAGCGCGACCTTGCCCGTACCCGCACGCTCTATGCCCGCCACCTGGTGAGCCAGGCGGACATGGACGCTGCGACTACCCGCGAGGCGAGCCTGCATGCCTCCCTGGAAAGCGCGCGCCAGCAGGCCAGCGTTGCTGAGAACAGCCTGGCACTCGACCAGCAGTTCCTGGATGACACCGTGATCCGTGCGCCCTTCGCCGGCGTGGTGGTGTCCAAGGACGCCCAGCCCGGCGAGATGATCTCGCCGAACTCCGCCGGCGGCGGCAACACCCGTACCGGCATCGCCACCGTGGTGGACATGAGCTCCCTCGAGATCGAGGTGGACGTGAACGAGGCCTATATCGGCCGCGTGCACGGCGGGCAGAAAGTGGATGCAGTGCTGGATGCCTATCCGGACTGGCACATCCCGTCACACGTTGTGAGCATCATCCCCACCGCAGACCGCGACAAGGCCACCGTGAAGGTACGCGTGGGCTTCGACCAGCTCGACCCGCGCATCCTGCCGCAGATGGCGATCCAGGTGTGGTTCCTGGGCGAGGGGAGCGGCGAGGCTTCCACGCCGGCTGCGCGCGTGCAGGTCCCTCAGACCGCGGTGCACAGGGACGGGGCTACACCCTACGTCTTCATCTACGCCGACGGCCGCGTGGAGCGCCGTGCCATCAAGCTCGGCGCCGTCACCGGTTCGGACGTGGAAGTCCTGGCGGGCGTGGCTGGCGACGAGAAGGTGATCACCGCTTCCGAGAAGCCGCTCGCCGACGGCATGCGCGTGCGCGAGAACAACAACCCTTGAAGATATCCGACATCAGGAGCACGACATGAGCAGGCCCAATCCCGTCCCGCGCGCCGACGCCGGCACACCGCTGGTGGAGCTGCAGGGCATCACCAAGGAATACCCGCGCGGTGGCGAGACCGTGCATGTGCTGCAGGACCTCACCCTCAGCATCCCGCGGGGTGACTTCCTCGCGCTCATGGGTCCATCGGGCTCCGGCAAGACCACGCTGCTGAACCTCCTGGGGGGCATCGACCGGCCCACCTCCGGCAGCCTCAAGGTGGAGGGCACCGACATCGCCAGTTTCGGCGAGTCGGAGCTGGCGCGCTGGCGCGCCCGCAACGTGGGCTTCGTGTTCCAGCTCTACCACCTGCTGCCGGTGCTCTCCGCCGAGCGCAACGTGGAACTGCCGCTCCTGCTGACGGGGCTCTCGGCTTCAGACCGCAAGCGGCGCGTGCAGGCGGCCATGCAACTCACCAACATCGCCGACCGTGCCAAGCACAGGCCGTCGGAGCTGTCCGGCGGCCAGGAGCAGCGCGTGGGCATCGCCCGCGCCATCGTGGCGGATCCGCTGCTCCTGCTCTGCGACGAGCCCACCGGCGACCTGGACCGCAAGTCCGGCGACGAGATCCTGGATCTCCTGCAGGCGCTCAACCGCGAGCAGGGCAAGACCATCGTGATGGTCACCCACGATCCGCACGCCGCCGCCCGCGCGCGCCGCATCCTCTACATGAACAAGGGCAAGCTGGCCGCGGAGCCCGAGAAGTGAAATACCTTCCTCTCGTCTGGGCGAACCTGATGCGGCGCAAGGTCCGCACGGTGTTCACGCTGCTGTCGGTGTTCATCGCCTTCATGCTGTTCGCGGTGCTGGGCGCCGTGGACCAGGCCTTCACCGGCGGCGTGGAGCTGGCCGGCGCCGACCGCCTCATGGTCATGAACAAGACCGGCCTCATCAATTCCATGCCCGTGAACTACGTCGACCGCATCGCCAAGGTGCCGGGCGTGGCGGCGGTGACGCTGCAGGACTGGGTCGGCGCCTATTACCAGGACCCGCGCCAGCCCATCACCGGCTTCGCGGTGGACGCGCCGAGCTTCCTGGAGGTGCATTCGGACATGCAGCTCCCGCCGGGCCAGGCCCAGGCCTGGCTCGCGGACCGCACAGGCGTGATCGTCGGCCAGATCCTCGCCAAGCGCTACGGCTGGAAGGCCGGCGATCATTTCCCGCTGCGTTCCAACATCTGGCGCGACAAGGACGGCAAGAGCACCTGGGACGTGACCGTGGACGGCGTCTACAGCGGCGGCCAGGAAGACCTCCTGCTGATGCACTACAAGTACCTGGATGACGCCCGCGCATTCCGCAACAACCAGGCCAACATGTTCGTGCTTAAGGTGGCGGATCCCGCGCGCTCCGGAGCCATCGCCCGGGACGTGGACCAGCTATTCGCGAACTCCGCCGCCGAGAGCAAGACCCAGACCGAGAAGGCCTTCCTGCAAAGCTTCGCCGCCATGCTCGGCAACATCGGCAAGATCGTCACCGGCATCGTGAGCGCCGTGCTGTTCAGCATGCTGCTGGTCACCGCCAACACCATGGCCCAATCCATCCGCGAGCGAGTGAGCGAGCTAGCGGTACTGAAAGCGCTGGGCTTCAGCCGCCGTGGCGTGGGCCTGATGGTGCTGGGCGAGTCGCTGCTGGTGACGGTGCTGGGCGGCGCACTCGGCCTGTTCCTGGGTTCCGGCTTCGCCCGCGGCATCGGCTCCAAGCTGCCATTCCTGCAGAACTTCCACACCCCGCCCGCCAGCATCGCGCTCGGCATCCTGCTGATGCTGCTGCTCGGCCTGCTGGCGGGCTTGCTGCCCGCGGTGCAGGCCATGCGCCTGCAGGTGGCCACCGCCCTGAGGAGGGCCTGACATGCGCTGGCTGCATCAGCTCTACACCGTCTGCGTGCTCAACCTCGGCAACCTCAAGGCGCGCATGGACTCATCGCTAGTGGCGGTGATCGGCTTCACCGGCGTCATCATGGTGTTCGTCGCCGTGTTCGCCATCCGGGATGGATTCAATGCCACGCTGCGTGGTTCCGGCTCGCCGGACGTGGCAGTGGTATTGCGTGGCGGCGCGGGCGCCGAGATCAACAGCGTGCTCGGTGACAAGGACGCCAAGGTGGTGGCCGGTGCTCCCGGCATCCGCAGCGGCGAGGCGGGTCCGCTGGCCTCGGAGGAACTCCTGGTGCAGCTTAGCCTGCAGAGGACGGATACCGGCCTCGACGCGAACGTGCCGTTCCGCGGGGTCAGCAGCACGGCGTTCCAGGTACATGACAAGGTGCGCCTCACTGCCGGCCGCAGCTTTCAGCCGGGCCTCAACGAGGTCATCGTCGGCATGCACGCGTCCCGTGAGTACAAGGGCCTGAGCCTGGGCGGCGTGATCCAGTCGGGGCCCTATGCCTGGCACATCGTCGGCTTCTTCGATGACGGCGGCGTGTACGCCTCGGAGGTGTGGGGCGACCTCACGGTGATGCAGGCGGCCTACAACCGCGGCAGCTCCATGGAATCGGTGTACGTGAAGCTGGCCGCGCCGGGCGACTTCCAGCAGTTCAAGGACTACCTCACCACCAACCCCCAGCTCAACGTGAGCGTAGACCGGGAGACGGACTTCTACGCCGAGCAGTCCAAGAACATGAACGCGTTCATCACCGGCATCGGCGCCTTCATCGCGTTCCTGATGGGCATCGGTGCCGTGTTCGGCGCGGTGAATACCATGTACAACTCGGTGTCGAGCCGTGCCGCCGAGATAGCGACACTGCGGGCCCTGGGGTTCGGTCGCTCGCCGGTGCTGCTGTCGGTGCTGGTGGAGGGTATGCTGCTCGGCCTCGCCGGCGGTGTGATCGGCGGCGTGCTGGCGTATTTCCTCTTCAATGGCATCGAGACCAGCACCATGGGCTCCAACTTCGCGCAGCTCGCGTTCTCATTCCGCGTCACGCCGGGCTTGCTGATGGAAGGTGCGGTCTACGCGCTGCTCATGGGCCTGCTAGGCGGGCTGTTGCCGGCGGTCCGCGCGGTGCGCATGCCGATAGCGACCAGCCTCAGGCAGTTGTGAGTCACTCCGGCAAAGGACGCTGCCGGTAGAAGAGACAGAGCTGCTGGTAGAGTTCGGGCGAGAAGTTCCTGAGCCTGCGCGGCGTCTCGAAGAAGGCTTCACTCGCCACGGCGAAGAATTCGCCGGGGCTTTCCAGGCCGTAGGGGTCCAGTGGCGGCGGGTAACCCGCGTCCACGCGCTGCTCGAGTTGACGGAAGGCGCTGCCCAGGACCTGCACCCAGATGCGCCGGCTCATGCGCGCATGCAACGGCGGGAAGCCGTTGGCGTCGCCGTTCAGCATGTCCAGCTTGTGGGCCATCTCGTGGATCACCACGTTATGACCCGGTGTCACGCCGGCCTGCGCCACTTCCTCCCAGGCCAGGATCACCGGGCCCCGTTCCCAGGCTTCCCCCGACAAGGGTGTGCGGTGCTGGTGCACCACGCCGGCCTCATCGATGTGTTCGCGTTCCGGCACGAAGGCATCGGGGTAGACCACGATGGAATGCCATTCCCGGTACCAGCGCAACCCGAGTTTGAGCACCGGCACGCAGGCGAGGGCGGCGAGCCAGGTGCGATCGGCGGAAGAGAGTTCCAGCCCCTGCACCGGTTCGATGCTCTTGTCATGCAGGAGCAAGGTCGCCATCACCCGCAGGCGGGCCTGATCGGAAGCATCGAGGCTCGCCAGAGGCGCGGACCGCTTGAGAGCCGCGCGCCAGTCCGCTTCGATTATGGGATGGCGCTTCAGGATGCGCCGTTCACGCCAGCGGTCGAGGAAGGAGAGCATCACGGAGAGATGGGGGCGGATGGTCTCAGGCCAAGCCCGGCGTCACTCATTCTTCCACTTGAAGCCGAATGAACCCAGACCCAGGAACAGCGCGGTCATGGCGCCCATGGAGACGAGCTGCGGCCAGATCTCGGCGACGCCGGCGCCATCCAGCATGATCTTGCGGGCGCCGATCAGCATCTGGGTGAGGGGAAAGATGTTGGAGAAGTCCTGAATCCACCAGGGCGCGCCTTCCAGGGAGAACCATACGCCCGAGAGGAACATCATGGGCCAGGAGGCGAGGTTGAGCAGGCCGCCGGCGAACTCCTCGCTCGCCACCCGCGCCGCCACCAGGAGGCCCAGGGAGATCATGCACGCCGCTCCGAGCACCGCATCCAGCAGCAGCAGCCAGTAGCTGCCGGCCATGTAGAAGCCGATGAGGAGGTGCGTGCCGATGAACACCGCCAGGGTGATGCTCATGATGAGCAGCAGCCGCGACGAGACCTGGGCGGCGATGAATTCGAAGGCCATGAGCGGCGTGGCGTTGAGGCGCTTCAGGAAGCCGTTCTTGCGGTAGCGCACGATCACGTAGCCCACGCCGAACAGGCAGGAGAACATCATGTTCATGCCCAGCACGCCGGGGATGAGCCAGTCCACGTAGTTGATGGCCCTGCCGGTCACGGTGGCACGGGTATAGCGCACGTCCGTCTCGCCCGCCAGGATCTTCTCCAGCACGTAGCCCTTGGGCGAGGTCTCGTTCACCCAGTAGCGCGGCGCCTTGGGATCGCGCGGGTCCAGCAGCATGTCGATCTGGTTGTGGGCGACCTTGGACTCGGCCTGCCGTTCGTCGGCGACCGGGTAGAAGTCCACGTAGCGGGTCTTGAGGAAGGCTTCGTCGATCTGCTCGATCGGCACGCCGCCGTTCAGTACCGCCACCTTGAACAGCGGCTTCTGGCCGCCGGAGAAGATGAACCACATGCCGATCACGATCAGCACCGGCAGCACGATGTTCCAGCCGAGCGCGGCGCGATCGCGCAGGAATTCCAGGTTGCGGGCCTTCAGGATCGCGAGGAAGCGGCGCGTCATGCCCGCAGTTCCTTTCCGGTGAGTTCGAGGAAGAGGTCCTCGAGGGTGCGTTCGCGGATGCGCAGGCGCGCCAGCGGCACCTTGCCTTCCATCAGCTTCTGCAGGGTGCCGTCCACATCGGCGGTCTGTATCTCCACGCTCTCGCCGGCGTCATGCACGTTCAGCCCCAGCTTGGCCGCGGAAGCAGGGAAATCCTGCTTCGGCAGCTGCAGGATCACGTCGTGGAAGTGCTTGGCCAAGAGTGTGGTGGGCGGGCCCTCGGCGATGATGCGGCCGTGGTCCATGATCGCGATGCGGTCGCAGAGCAGGAACGCCTCTTCCATGTAGTGGGTGGTCAGGATCACGGTCTTGTTGCGGGCCTTGATGGCGCGGATCAGGTCCCAGAAGTTGCGGCGCGCCTGAGGGTCCAGGCCAGTGGTGGGTTCGTCCAGGAACAGCACCTCAGGATCGTTGACCAGGGCGAGGGCCAGCAGCAGGCGCTGACGCTGTCCGCCGGAGAGCTTGCGCGCGTCCCGGTCCACGTATTCCTGCAGGGTGCACATGCGCACCAGTTCGTCCACGTCCAGGCCGCGGTTGTAGAGGCTGCGGAACATCTGCAGCGTCTCGCGCACCGTGAGGAAGTCCTGCAGCGCGGTGGACTGGAACTGGATGCCCACCTCCTGGCGGAAATGCGCGTCGACCGGCTTGCCGCGGTACAGCACTTGGCCGGCGCTGGGGGCGATGATGCCCTCCATCATCTCCACGGTGGTGGTCTTGCCGGCGCCGTTGGGCCCCAGCAGGCCGAAGCACTCGCCGCCTTCCACCGCGAAGCGGATGCCGTCCACGGCAGTGACGCCGGGGTAGCGCTTCACAAGATCGCGGACTTCGAGGATGGCGGGCATGGGGGGCCGTGGGGAAGGACAGGGGCGGCATTATCCGCAGGCCCGCTGGAGCCTGTCGAGTGACAGGCGTCACACCCGAGAGCCGGCCCCGCGGGTATGCTTGCGCCGCTCCCTGGGAGGGGGCATGGGGGTGCGCCTCCTTGCAGACGGCGGGGGATTGGTGCATTTTTAGACATTCCAGGGGTATCTCATTGAAGGGGCTTGGAAAATCCCCTTTAAGAACCGCTCATAACCGTTTGCGTTAAATGGAATTTTGGCTGCCGGTTCAGGTCGGCGCCCGCTACAATGAAGAAAGACAAGCAGGGGGTTTGCGTGAAGTCTGCAGCACGTCTCATGGGGATATTGGGCCTGTGGCTGGCGCTGGCCCTGCCCGCGTCCGCAGCCCAGGACGTGGTGCTGGTGCTGGACAACTCCGGCAGCATGCGCGCGAACGATCCCAACCGGCTCGCCGGGCAGGCGGTCACCAGTTTCGTGGGCGGCCTAAAGGGCGACGTTCGTCTCTCCATCATCCAGTTCGCCAACAGCCCCAAGGTCCTGATGCCACTCACGCCGCTGGACGAGGGCACCCGCATCCAGGCACAGGCCGCGGTGCAGCAACTCGACTACCGGGGCCAGTGGACCGACACCGGCGCTGCCCTGGAGCGCGCGCTCTACGAACTGGACAGCCACGGCCGCGCCGACTCGCTGCGCTGCATCGTGCTCATGACCGACGGCTACGTGGACGTGGGCAATGCCTCCCGCGACAGCGACAAGATCCATTGGATCGTGCAGTCGCTGATCCCGGAGGCCATATCCAAGCGGGTGCGCATCTTCGGCGTGGCCTTCACCGACCAGGCCGACTACGAACTCCTGCAGCAGCTGGCGCAGAAGACCGGCGCCGGCTACTACCGCGCCTATCAGGCGGGCGACCTCGATGGCATCTACCGCCAGATCAGCGACACACTGCTCTCCGGCAAGCCGGTGCCGCAGCTGGCCGACGCCGGAATCGCATCCGCCGCTCCGCAGCAGCAGCCCGCGACGGGATCCGGGGGGTTCAGCTTCAATACGCCCCTTACCCACATGCAACAGGCGGAGGACGACTCGCGCCGTCTGCTGCTCACGGTGGTGGTGACCCTGGTGTTGCTGGCGGTGTTCGGCGGCGGCGGGTTCTACGTCTGGAAGAAGGGCGGGCTCAAGAACGTGCTGCCCAAGCCGCAGGTGCCGGCGGGGCAGGCTGATGGCCTGCAGGCGGTGCTGTATGACATCAGCAACCCCAACGACATCAAACGCTACGAGCTCGGCGAGAAGGCCACCGTCATCGGCCGCGTCGCCGGTTACGACCCGGAAGTGCAATACGTGCTGGCGGCCGAGCCCACCGTGGGCCGCTGCCACGCGCTGATCGAGCGACGCGGGCACTCCTTCTGGATCACCGACCAGGGCAGCATCAACGGCACCTTCGTCAATGGCGAGCGGGTGGCCGGCGACCATGCCCTCAAGCACGGCGACATCGTCGCGGTGCACCGCCACGAGTTCGAGTTCGTGCTGCCGGAACTGTTCGAGTCCGAGTCCACGGTGCTGGCGGCGCGCGAAGAATACGGTTACGCGGAGAAGCGGCAAGCCTAGACCTCTCCGCGTGGAGTCGCTTCCATGATGCATAGCCATCTCGCCTACCACTGGCGACGCAGCCCGCGGGCCAAGTCGCTGCAGGTGCACATCACGCCTTGGAACGGGATCGAGGTGGTGATTCCTCGACACGTGAGCCGCGAGCGCGCTCGTGCCTTCGTGCTGCGGCACCGGCAGTGGATCCGCGACACCTGGCAACGCATGCGCGAGCAGATCGTGGACGCGGACCTGACGCTGCCCACGGTCCTGGGGTTGCGCGGCATCGGTGAGCACTGGGAGGTGCGTTACCGCAGCCGCAGCGGCAACCGCGCCCGCGTCACCGCACGCGGCGGCACGCTCACCGTGCACTATGATGGGCAGGACGAGCAGGCCGCGCGCCAGGCGTTGCGCCGCTGGCTCATGGAGCGCGCCCGCGAGCATTTCGGCAGTTACCTGCCGCGGCTCTGCCACAGCACCGGCTTCAGCTTCAAGAAGCTGCAGATTCGCGGCCAGACCAGCCGTTGGGGCAGCTGTTCCTCCAGCGGCACCCTCAGCCTCAACTACAAGCTCCTGTTCCTGGAACCGGAGCTGGTGCGCTACCTCGTCATCCATGAGCTCGCGCACACCAAGCACCTCGATCACTCACCCCGCTTCTGGAAGCTGGTGGAGGAGTTCGAGCCCAAGTGTCGCGAGCTCGACCAGGAATTGGGCGAGTCCTGGCGTGACGTGCCCGCCTGGGTCGAGATCGCCTGATACGCTGTCATAACGCGCCGTCCGGTCCAATCGGCGGACTCTGGGTGCGCACGTATAATCATCCGCATGTTCGACGCGCTGGTGGAGACAGAGGTCCTGGCCGCGCACCTGGCCGATCCGGCCTGGGTGGTGGCGGACTGCCGCTCGTCCATCACCGATCCGGAGGAGGGGCCGCGCCGCTATGCCGCTGGTCACATCCCCGGTGCGCACCACCTGCACCTGGAACGCGATCTCTCCGGCCCGCTGGCACCCGACACGGGACGCCATCCGCTGCCCGATCCAGCGCAGCTCGCCGAAGTGCTCGGACGCGCCGGCATCGGTGCCGGCACCCAGGTGGTTGCCTACGACGATGCGGGTGGCGCCTACGCGGCGCGCCTGTGGTGGTTGCTCCGCTGGCTCGGGCATACCGACGCGGCAGTGCTTAACGGCGGCTGGCAGCAATGGATCAAGGAGGAAAGGCTGGTGAGCACCGAGCCGCCCCGCGTCGAGCCGCGCCGCTTCGACCTGCACGAGCCGCGCCGCGACATGTGGCTGAGCACCAGCGAGGTACTGGAGATCGTGCGGGGCCGCAAGCACGGCCTGCTGCTGGACGTGCGCGGACCCAAGCGCTTCCGCGGCGAGGAGGAGCCCATCGATCCGGTGGCGGGACACGTGCCGGGCGCGGCCAACCTGCCGTTCGCCGGCAACGTGGCGGAGGACGGACGCTTCCACTGCCCGGCGGTGCTGCGCCAGCGCTTCGAGACCGTGCTGGCGGGCGCCAAGCCTGAGCAAGTGGTCTGCATGTGCGGCTCCGGTGTCACCGCATGCCAGGGGCTGCTGGCCATGGAGGTGGCGGGGCTCAAGGGCGGGCGGCTCTATGCCGGGTCCTGGAGCGAATGGATCCGTGACGCCGGCCGGCCGGTGGCGCGGGAGGCCGACGGCGTCTGAATCCGGCGAGACGGGTCCGTCGGTCGGGTGTAGCGTGAAAGCGGCCTGCGGTAGCCGGATAGGGTAGATAGGTATATCGGGAGCTAGGCCGACCATGTCATCCGGCAGCTCCCGCGGGACGTTAAGTGCAGTGGGAATTCCCGCGGGCGCGGGACGGTCATTCGTATGTAAGGCCAGATTCAAGCATCAGGAGGACGCCATGAAATTTTCCAAGACTCGATTCGCGGTGCTGACCGCCGCCCTGTTCGCGCTGGTGAGCGTGGCGGGCCTGGCGGCTTCGGACTCGCCGTTCCTGGGCTCCAAAAGCGAGCCGCACGGCACCCTGCACCTCAACGTGGACCAGACCGCCAAGCAGACCTATCCGGTCGAGGTCTGGACGGTGGACGGCAAGCTCACCAACCGCAGCGACCAGGGTGTGCTGTGGATCAAGCCGGGTGACTACACACTCGGCATCAAGCTCGCCCGCAACGTGAACCTGGCGGACATCCCGGGCCTGCAGCGCCATGCGAGCTACGGCCAGGAGACCCACGACCTCAAGCTCACGGTGGAGCAGGGCAAGGCCTACTACGTGGGCGCCAAGTTCGAGGCCTCGGGTAAGTGGACGCCGGTGGTTTGGAAGACGGAAGACGACAAATAAGCCGTCGTCAGGTCGCATCGAGAAATACCCCGCCAATGGCGGGGTATTTTTTGTGTGCGGTACAGTAGAATGGCGCGCATCCGTTGAAGGGGTCCCGTGATGAAACTCGCTAACGTGCTCCTGGCTGCCGCGCTGCTCATGGCGGCGAATGCCGCCCAGGCCGACGGACCCTCCTACATCGGCGTCGGCATCGGCCACGCCTCCCTCAACCATGGCAGCCTTTCCCTCGCCGGCGGGCAGCAGGGTGGCGTCGACGGCACCCAGACCGCCAAGACGTTGTTCCTGGGCTACGACCTCAGCGACATCTTCAGCATCGAAGG